>CALCRD010000102.1 GCA_937894355.1 uncultured Bacillus sp. | reverse complement strand
TCTCATTAACATACAAGCTCCTAGCATGAGGAAAACGTTCATCGCTACAATATCCAGGCCGATCATCAACCACACTATACGGGAATTCAAGTATATCCAAATGCTTACTTAGCGCATAACCAATATGACCTGCTCCCACAATAAACAACTCCGGTCTAGCTTGATACACCTCAATAAACACACGCAGCGTGCCACCGCAATTCATGCTAATGCCACCCTTCGCCTCTTTATTCAATTTATATTCAACCAGTTTAGATTGCCCCTTTTGGATAGCCTGCACACTTTCCGCGATTACATAATATTCTGCAAGGCCACCACCGACCGTCCCTTCAATCGTCCCATCTCGGTACACAATCATTTTCCCCACATTTCTCGGAGTCGACCCCCTAGATTCAATAATCATCGCTACTGCAAAACATTCATTCTGGCGCGTCAGCATCGCCACCTTCTCCATTAGCAGCATCAAATCTCCCCCTCACCACTAGTACATCTCCCTCTGATTCTTTTTAAATCAAAACCCCTCAAGGATTTTTTTATAAAAAAACAGCCAAATAGCCAGATTTCCCTTCAACGTTTCCATTCTAGGCAATATTGTAAAAGATTTAAAGCAACCTTTTTTCGATAAGTGGCCGTTGAGCGCTGGTCATCGATGGGCTTAATAATCTGATCAAAATCAGCAATAGTCTCTGCAATCACAGCTTTATCTAACGGAAACGGTTTACCTAGAAGCTTTTTTTCAATGGCTACGGAACGAATAATTGTCGGTCCAACCGCTCCAAATGCCAAGCGGGCATCTTCTATTCGATCATTCCGTACCCGCAGCAAGCCAGCAAACTCTACTTTGGCAATCGCATCTGCGTTTCGATTGGCAATTTTTTCAAAAATAATATGGGAACTAGCTTCAACCTTTAACACCTCTGGTAAAATAATCTCCACCAACAGTTCATTCGATTCACGTTGAATCCTTCTTGGTCCATGAATAAAATCGCTTATGTCTACCAGTCGTTCGCCATTTACGGAACGTAAGAGAAGCTTGGCATTAAAAATATATAATAATGGCAACGTATCACCAGCTGGTGAAGCATTGCAAATATTGCCACCGAGCGTACCTCTGTTTCGAATTGCTGGAGCTGCTATCACGCTGATCGCTTTCTTAAATACCGCTGGTAGCGAAGGATTTTCGAGCAATTCGCTAAAAGTACTGCAAGCCCCAATATGGAGGTCGTTCCCTTGAACATAAACCTGCTTAAGTTCAGTAAGATGGTCGATAAAAACAACCGGTTTACTAATTTTAGCAGGTAATCCCCTCTGGTTTCTGTGGAGCACCATTACATCAGTTCCACCAGCAATAATCATACTGTCTTCCTTATTTAGCTGAATTAAGGCTTTATCCAATTTCTCAAAACGAAACGATTTTGTTTTTTCTACCATATCCCTTCACCCTTTTTTGCAGCTAATCGAATCGCCTCAACGATACCATTGTAGCCGGTACAACGACATAGATTGCCGGAGATTCCTTCCCGTATCTCTGGGTCTGAAGCTTGGGGATTCTGGGATAAAAGAGCGGCACTTGCCATGATCATTCCGGGGGTGCAAAAGCCACATTGTACTCCCCCCGCTTCGGAATAACATTCATTTAACAGCTCAAATTGCCTCGTTTTACAAAAGCCGTCAATTGTAACAATATCCGCACCTGCAATCGAGCCAATTGGAATTAAGCAGCTATTTTGGACGAGCTTATTAATTAGGACACTACAGGCTCCACATTCACCGTCGCCACAGCCTTCCTTTGTGCCAATTAAATGAAATTCCTCTCTTATAACGTCTATTAATCTGACTGTGGCATCCGCTGCTGTTTCCACCAATCTTCCATTGAGTCGAAATTGTATCAAAGCTCCACCTACTTTCTCGATAAACTTTCAATTAGGCTCTTTTCTCAAACTTTGTTGCTTTTTAAGATGAAGACGAAGTGTTTAGACTACATTTAGACAGTAAAACAGCCAACATTTATGAGAAAAGAGCTACAAACTTATTTTCAAGCTACAAAATAGCTGTAACCGAGTTAAAATCTAGTTTTGGATTTTAACAACAATCTTTACTAAAACAGCCTTCAATGATCACTTCTGGGGTAATCGGAATTTGCTGAAAGGAAATTTGAAGAGCATCCTCAATGGCCGACTGCATCGCTGGTGCGCCACCGATTAACGTCAGTTCTCCTGCTCCCTTTGCTCCATAAGGACCACCTGCATAAGGATTTTCAAAAAGCTCACTTTCAATATCAACAATATCCATTGAGGTTGGCGGCCCATAATCAGTAATACTTCTTTGCTGAATTCTTCCTAATTTCGAGGTCATTTTTTCCATATAACCGTAAGCAAGTCCTTGAGCCATTCCACCATCTATCTGACCTTTAATAATACGTTCATCAATTGCTTTACCAATTTCGAAACTGGCATAGATTTTTTCTAATTTGACGATGCCCGTTAACGTATCCACTTCAACTTCAAGAATATTGACTCCCCAGGAATAAGCTGGATAAGCATCCCCTGAAAATTCCTGCTCATTCCAAGGTATCATTTCTTGATGAACATAATGCTCAACAACCTCTTGTCCTACCCCTGATTGCCATTGTACCTTGAGTTTCGCAGCCGCCCGTTGCAACAATTTCCCGACAATCATCGTCGACCTTGAAGCCACCGTCGGTCCAGAATCCGGAACCTCTTTCGTATCTGGGTATGGAAACAAAATGGCATCGTAGAGCATGTCTAATTCCTTGGCAACAATTTTACACATCGTCGTAATCAGACCTTGTCCGATATCTCCATTGGAAATTTTTATTGATACCTTGTCATCGTGCGATTTAGATAATTTAACCGTTGCTTTGATATGATCTTTTTCACCATTGCCAGTAAAACCGCATCCATGGAGGAATAATGAGGCTCCGATGCCTTTTTTATAGCGTTGATTCTGTTGATTAAAGCGGCGAAACTCTGCCTTTTTCTGATCATAGTCAACTTTGCTCTTTAGCTTTTCTATCATTTGTTTCATTAAAATCGGATCCCTGAAGCGACCTTGGGTGGCGGTCGGATCGCCTTGTTTAACTAAATACTTTTGTTTAAACTGGAGCGGGTCAATTTTTGCATATTGACTGAGATGACCCATATGACTTTCAATTCCAGCAAAGCTTTGCGGAGCACCGAAGCCTCTGAACGCACCATTAGGAACTGTATTTGTCTTTAACACAAAGCCTTGGGCATGAAAATGGGGAATTTTATACACGCCAGCACTGTTGATCATAGCTCTTTGGAGTACAACCGAACTTAAGCCTACATTCGCACCACCATCAAGGAAGATTTCCAGCCTCATACTTAATATATTTCCTTGTTCATCAAGTGCTGTCTTGTATCTGATTTTTGCCGGATGTCTTTTAGTGGTTACAACAATATCCTCATGGCGATCGAATAAGAGCATAACTGGCTTTTTGACCACTTTCGCAGCAATCGCCACGTGACAAGCCATCATCGAAGGAAAATCCTCCTTACCCCCAAAACCACCACCAGTCGGGCTTTGAACGACTCTAACCTCATCCTCCCCACATGCCAAAGCACTCATCAAGGCATTTTTTATATAATAGGGACATTGCATTGACCCCTGAACCAGAATTTCCTCATCTTTATAGATTGCTAACATACCCTGAGGCTCTAAATAAACATGCTCCTGATAGCCCGTTTCATATTCTTCCTCTATCATTTGATGGGCCTTTTGCTCGATTGCTGAAATGACCTCTATACGTTCACCAAATTCATAGGTTGCCATTACACCAGTAACTGCTTTTTGGTTGATGGCTTCATTAAGTGTATAGGTTGGAGGATGTTCCTCAAACTCAACCTTTACTTCGTTTAGCAATTGATGCAGGACATCTACCCTTTCCCCCACAAGCATAAGAATCGGCTCACCAATATAATTAACCCACTTATTAGCAAAAATCGGCTGATCTTCTGCAATAATCTTGACAAAATTTGGTCCAGGAATCTGCTCGGCACCAATCACCTCGTATCCTTCCGGTAAGCTTGGCAACTTTATTGACAATACTTTCCCATAAGGAATGGGCGAACGATACATCACACCATAAACCATATTTTCTAACTTAATGTCACTGATATATGGCAGCTGCCCCGACACTTTACCGTCATGATCTTTTTTCTTCACAGAGCTACTAATGTCTTTGGGATTCATTTCACCAACACCCTTCGACTATTATTTGAAGGGAACCATTTCTAAAACGGACTCCACTTCCTACAATTTTATTGCTAGTCGATATTTTTTATGATTAATTTTTTAATATAAGATTATTTGACAATGAAATTTCGCCTATAGTATTCGACGACTTTTTTATAATCCTCCGAAGTATCAAGATCGATGAGCACACCCGGATCTCCAACATTAAGATAGGTCTTTTCATGGTTTTGGAGAATCTCTCGCAAATTACTATCTGGACTTGCTTTAAGGATTTGATTCTTTATGGCATTGGTTAATTTAATTGGATGTCCAGCTTTAAAATTATGGCTAGGAACGACTATAATTCCCTTTTCTTCGGCTAATAACTGAATCGTCTTCCTTTTTACAAGAGGACAATCTCCAGGTGTAATAAAGAAACTTGGGGCATTAACCTCCTGGCATCCCCTTTGAATCGAGCTAAACATTCCTTGATCAAAGCTTTCATTAAAAACAAACTTTAGCTCAAATGAATAGGTGTTTTTCTTAATCAAATCCGTAACTATAGCTTCAATGATGTTCTGTTTATATCCCGCAACGACGATCACTCGATTGCACACTCCAGCAAATTTGGATAAAGTGTGCTCCAGCACTGTTTGTTGCCCCAATGGTAACGACATTTTAAATGTAGTTGCTCGACTAGAGTATCCTGCAGCAAGGATGATAGCTTCGATTGGCTCCAGCAATTTGTTGTGATTCATCGTTTTTCCTCCTGCTCCTTTATGTCTGCTCTTACAGATCTTATTTTTAGCTTTTGGCTATGTTTCATTTCTTTAGTTTGAAAAATTAAGCTGATGGCACGGATGATAATTTTCAAATGATACTATTTTATGCCCCGTAAAGTGACTGTTTGCCTTCTTCTGGTATTTTTGTAGAAAAAATACCATTTTAGCGGTGAAGGGTTTCCTTTTTGTTATGATTTTTACCTAGTGCCCGTATGGGTATGGAGGAAAATTACTGATTTTGAGGGGTGGCCAATGATTTTTTAATTACGGATTTTAAGAAAAAGGCTTCTTCGGATGTAATTTACTGGGGTAAGTGTATAAATGCTCTAATATTACCTGATAAATGGGATTGCAGGGGGGTGATAAAATACCGTGATATTACATTTATTCCAGAAAAAGAGGTATATAAAGGTAATACCCACATGGGTATGAGGACGGAATCCAATACTTAATTAATCTCTATGGTACACAATAGTGAAAAAAACAAGCAGAATGGGTATCCTATCAGGCTTATAGGATACCTAATAATCAAAAATTCTAGCATATTATGCACCCTAGGGACCTTATAGGAGCTATAATATCAAAAAAATCTAGCGGAATAGGTATCCTATAAACTCGACAATCTAATAATGGGCTCAATTTATGGGGTTGAGGGAGAATGGCTGAAGCTTTTAATTACGGATTTTTGAAAACCAAAAAAAGCACCCAACGAGGAGTGCTTGGTAAATCAAAATTAGCTATCAAAGAAAGTTTAAGTTGTTCTCGTTTCCTTACTCATAATAGGTCCATTTTCCATATCCAATTGTTGAGAAATTTTTCTTTAGAATTTTCACGAATGATTTCTCCGTTCGAAAAGATTGGCACCAATCATTAACAATATTAGTAGTAATTTTTATATCGGGAAATAAAATCTTTAATTCCTCTAAACTCCTTATTACAGCTTCTGCCGTAATCTCCTTATGCCCGCAATCAATACAAACAATTGCCTTATGCAAAAAAAGTAATGAAAAAGATTGACAGCAAGCACAGGTAATCCCCTTCCGAAGCCCTTTATATTCATAAGTTGGTAAGTGTTCGTAAGGTGATTCGGTGATATGGCTACTAATTAGAAATTCACCAAGGTTACGATGATGGGAGTTTAGGTTTGCAGGTTTGGAATTTAAGTTTTCTAGGAATTTCTTAATTTGAGTTGGGTAAACGATGGGCTTATGTTGAGGAGAATTATATAGAGTGAATTCGGGATTAACAAAGATAATATTGCTTTCTATTGGGAGACGAAATCCCTGGGTTTGGAGTAACTGGTGGAGCAAGGTTTGGGCTCGGTCAATTTGGTGAAGAGGATTTGTGATTTTTTGTCCTGTATGAATGTTGAAAAAATCACCATCCTTGTATACATAATTGCCTTTATAATTTTTAACTTCACAAGGAAGTATGGATGACTCAGCGATGATTAATGAATCAATTTGAAACTTTGTTTTGTTGTGTTCTAGCAAGAGGTCTTTCAAAATGTAAAATTTATTTTCGAGTTGAGTTGATAAGGAGTCAAATAGTACTTCACCTTCGTAGCCTTTAACTAGGTTCAAATAGCGCTTTTTTTCCTCTGGTGGCAACCCCATCCTTTTGTCTAAAAATCTCAAAATCTTGATTTTTTCAGGTTCCTTTCTGGGTTTATAACACATATTCCACTTCCTTTCTTGGTTTCAATTTAATTATATTAAAAAAACGTATTAATAGCTTCCAAAGATTGTGTGAATTATTTGGGGTTAGCGTTTAATTATTGGGTTCGCTTTTGGGGGAAATGTTTGAATGTAAAATGTCAAAAGCCTCCTTGCTGGAATAAAATAATAAATCCTAGGATAAAGGTTAGGTGAAAAATGATGAATCATTATAAAAAAGAGCAATTTAGACCACAAGGTGGCGGACATGGCGGTGGGCACGGCGGCTGGGGATATGGCGGGGGTGGCTGGGGACATGGAACTGGTTGGGGACACGGTGGACATTATGGAGGCGGTGGCTACTTTCCAGGTTTCGCTACTGGTGCTCTAACCGGATTAGCACTTGGTGCTGTTGCTAGCCCTGGGCAGTACCAATACCAGTATCCATATCCATATCAGTATCCATATCAAACTCCATACCCGTATTCTTATCAATACCCCTATTAACCACATATATATAACAATTCATTCTATTTCCATTGCTTGCACCAAAAACCCTTGGTTTCCTTTAATGAAGAGGAAACCAAGGGTTTTTTCAAACCTATTTAATAATTCTTTTTGAGAATAAATAATTTTTACTCCAATAAGAGTTGTTAAGAACATTTTTAGTAATGGTAACACCCTTTGAGCTAGAAGCATGAATCATACTTCCGTCCCCCATATAAATTCCTACGTGTCCAACTCTTCCGTCAGAATATATTTCCCTTTGGGTAAAAAACATTAAATCTCCGGCTTGTAAACTGGTTACCGATGTCCCTCTACTTGCTTGATCTCTTGAAACTCTAGGAAGGGTAATCCCAGTATTTGCAAATACTACTTTAGTGTAAGATGAACAGTCAAATTTCTTAGGTGCGTCCGCCAGTGAAGCTCCGAACTTATACCCAGCCCCAATGTATAATTTAGCCTGTTGCAGTACCTTTTGTCTTTGGGAAGTCGCTGTTGAATGATTGGTGTTTTTTACAGGCTTATGTTCACGTATTGGCTCTACTTCTTTCGTATTGTCCCTAGAAGGAATTTTTAGGATTTGTTCATTCTTGATAGTATTTGAAGTTAACTTATTGGCTGCTTTTAATTTGGCAATTGTCGTGTGATGGATGCGGGCAATATTAAATAAAGTATCACCCGTATGGACGATGTACTTTTGAGCAGGCTTTTGGATTTGAATCGAGCCGTTTTTAGGTTCAAAAGTGATATAAGTATTAAACAAAGCTCCACCGGCATGTAATGAGACATATCCCATCCCATTAATCCAGCGTGGCGGCTTAATGTTTACATACTCATTCCCTTTCTTTGCTTTTGACCCTCCTGTAGTCATTCTAATTGTCGTTGAACCATCCGTTGCCTCATATGTGTGGGTTTCTTTAAAAAATTTTATATAGTTGTAACCAAGACTCTTCGCTAGTGGCACAAATGGGAGATAATAAACTCCATCAACCTTAATGGGATTAATTCCATTCACAGCTTTCCCGTTAATAGCAAGCTTTGCCGTCGGGACCATTTGAATTTTCGCATTGACTTCTTGAACCCCATTTAACGGAAATATCATCAAGAAGAATACAATTGTGGTGATCGTCCAGAATCTCTTATGGAGTTGTTTTTCCATTGGAAATCTCTCCTTTATTAGGGTTATTTTCAGCTAAAGTTATCTTGCGTTAAGGATATATTTTTATACCTATTGTTGAGTTGTATACAAAAAAAATTGATAAACTATTGATATAATCGGTTTCATTGAGTATTAAAAATACGATTATCAGTTGAAACTTTTATCAGTTGAAACAAATAAAAAGCTGAGTGAATTCAATTACGAATTACTCAGCTTTTTTTGTAAGTGTTTTATATATTTTTCAAACTTTTGCACTCTTCAAGTGAAACCTTTACATTAATAGGGATGAGTGCTCTTTATTTCAAGTTAGTTCTGCTCTGGGTTGGAATCCAGCCATTCTTTTACCTCGAAAATACCGATTACCTCGGTTTTTGCTTTTTCAAATACTTCTACTGCGTCATCTTTAGAAAACGAAAAAATATAATGAGTGGGTGTTTCTCCTATCACCCGGAATGAATCTATCCTGCCCTCGGTCATTTCGACCATGTAAACTTTCCCTGAAATCACTTCATTTTTTAGAGCTAAATTATTCATTTGACACCACTCCCAATTAATTAATAAGCTACTCCAATACGTGAATGAGTTTTATTAAATTCCTGCATATTCGGGTCAAAATAAGACTCATTAAAATCGGCTACAAAGCGGTCGTTTCTGATATAGCCGGAACCCCAGGTTGGATCCATAGTTAGCCAGCCCCCATTCACTTTCACTTCCACCCAAGCATGTCTTTCACCGGCATAACCTTCTATAAACCGCGCTTCAATCCCGCTAGCTCTCAAAAGAGCAATGGCTAAATAAGAATAATCCTGGCACACACCTTGTTTTAATCTCAATGTTTTTAAAGCACTGTCATCCCATTCAAAATCCATATTCTCCAGCTTGTCAACATCATAAGCGATATTTTTGGCTACATACTCGTAAACTGCTTTAGCTTTTTCTCGATCAGAACTCTTGCCACTGGTGATCTCCCCCGCAAGATTTTTGATTTGCGGGGAATCTGATTCCACACCTCGCGAAGGAAGGATATCTCGTAAATCCTTGGCTGTATTTGATTTCACTTCAAATTCCGCAACTCCAAAATAGTTAAAAGAATTACTTTTAACAGTGGTAATTTCCGGTACACTGAGAATGATCTCATACGTACCAGGACCAAATCTCAATAGGAACGAATCATCAAACGCAAAGTTTTCCATGGGGATTACCTCTAATGCTTCGTCCTTACCTTTTTTAATCGTGATAAACAGATGTGTGGTTTGACCAGCAAACTTTGCTTTGGGGTCAATTGAGCCCTTAATTTTAAAACTGGTGTCTGCTTCAGCTCCACCGAACTTAGGATAATCTAACTTGATCCCTCTTTGTAAATAGGTGTCAGCAAACGTAATAGGTTTCAATTTTTTGCTTGATTCGTTGTTTATTAAAATTGTGGTTGCCATTTGGTAGTAATTTGCCCGGTTTCCTTCAGGAACATATACCTCCAACTCATGCATACCATTCCCGTAAAGAAGAGGAATATCAAAAGCAAATTGGCCATTTTTTAGCGGAATAATATGTTTCCAGGTTTCATTCCCTTTTTTGAGCTTAATCATGATTGAATCAGCATCAGTTAGTTTTCCCGATTTCCCTGTCAGCGAGAAAACACCATCTGCTTTCAAAAAACTGGACTCCAAATTTATGTCAAGCTTGGCATCCTGGCCAAATGAAGTGTAAGAGATGTCGCGAATGATTTCAGGGTGGACATTGATAACCTCAAAAGTGGCTATATCGTAATAATAATCTTTCTGTTCTGTGCTTGGAAGCTGAACTTTTATCTTGTATTCACCTTCACCGTTGAAGAAGTGAATTTTTTGTTTGAATTTTCCATTCTTAATTGGAGCGTAGTATTCTAACTCTTTTCCAGCTGGTCCATCCTCATTAGCTGACACCTTTATCCAGGCGTAATCAGATTTTAATTGCGCAGAGTTTTTAATTGTCGCTTCAACAACAACCTGTCCATTTACCGCAAACTTTTTATATTTTGGCGCTTTAAGTGTTACCCCTATTTCATCACTATATGAAGTTAATTCAAGTGGTTTCAGATCTAATTGTTTATTTTTATTCTTGACCTCTTTTTCATATTTTTCTGCGCCTTTTAATGAGGATGTCTCATTCAAACTGCTAGGACTGTCGTTACTACATCCTGAAAGCACTATGAAACTACTCAATAAACATATTAAAATAATAAACATTAATTTTTTTTGAGTCATTAAGATCACCCCCAATACCTAATTATAAGTTATTTAAGGACAAAAACAACTCTACTTTGAGTGCAGATAATGGAATAACGCCTATTAAACTAGGAGGTTACCAGTTTTAATTTGTTAGATAAACGTATATATTTAATTAAATCAACAGTAGGATGGAGCGATTGTATGTCTAATTCTCATTTTATGGAGAAAGCAATAGAAGTAGCTTTAGAGAATGTTAAATCTAATCATGGCGGACCTTTTGGAGCAATAGTTGTAAAAAACGGCCAGATTATTGGTGTCGGTAAAAATGAAGTAACGGCATCAAATGATCCAACCGCACATGCCGAGGTACAAGCGATAAGGGCTGCCTGCCAATATTTAAACGACTTTCAGCTTATCGATTGTGATATTTATACGAGCTGTGAGCCTTGCCCAATGTGTATTGGCGCGATTTATTGGGCGCGACCAAGAGCGGTATATTTTGCCTGTACTAAAGAAGATGCCGCAAAGGTTGGCTTCGATGATCAGTTTATTTATGAGCAAATATCACTGCCTATCCCTAATCGCAAAATCACCATGAAACACATATTTTCAAACCAAGGTAATTTGCCCTTTAAAACATGGGAACAGACTAGAAGCAAAATAGATTATTAATTTTCTATGTAATCATTGAGCCAAAATGTTGCCGGGAAAGCAATTTCTTGATGCACAAGATTAAACCGTTTCCTAATTAGACAGGAAACGGTTATTTGCCTTGATATTTGCCTTTAATTTGTTTTGGTTCCACAATTGAAAGACCGAATAGTTTTATTTTATTGCAGTGCTAAATCCAATTATCGGTTTGACTAGTAAAACCATCTTTTTCGATGATCCCTATCGCTAGTGCTGTTATCTGATTCCCAATACTGTTTATGGGATTTTTTGCGATTTTTTTCCTCGTCTTTGCTTTCGTCTTTTACATGATAAATCTTCAGGCTTTCATTATTGTCCTCATCTTTACCAATTTGAATTTTGATACTTCCTTTTTTGTGATCTTCTTTTTCATCAGTTTTATCGTCTTTACAAAATTGCACTTTATCGTTTTCTTTTTTGCGGTCTTTTTCCTCTCCCTTGTCACGGGTTTTGGTTCGTTCTTTGTTACTATCCTTATCCTTGCTATGCTCTTTACCAAAGTCTTTATCATAATCCTTGCTGTGATTCTTCCCATAGTCCTTTTCGTAATCCTTGTGGTCCTGAACTTTGTATGGATTTTTGGCCTGGTCTTTATCATGATCTATGCTGCAGTCCGAGATATTGTATAAATCTTTGTCATGATCTTTGCTGTGGTCTATTCCTTGGTCCTTTGAACGGTCCTTATCTCGATAACAAACTTTGTCATCGCTTTTTTTCTTGCAATCATTTTTATCGTCTCCAAAGTCAACCCCCACTTTGAACCCCTCTTTAAATCCTTCTTTGAAACCTTCTTTATATCCATCAAAGTAATTTTTGTTTTTGGTCTTGCGCTCATTTTCTCGGTTGGAATTGCTAGAGTTTTTTTCATAATGTCCGTCCATTTCATTATTCGCTCCTTATTCATCGGTTTTAAATCCTCAATATCCAAAGTATTCCAAAAACCTATTAAAGACTGGTCATATACCCATTTCTTTAAGAATATGTCTAATTTTTTTCCAGGCAAACAACTTCCATTTCATTGAAAAAACTACACCAAATAATCGTCTAGTTATAACCATGATACGTTTAGACCTTACCTTAGAAAATACCTATTTATCGATTGTTTTTTTGTTTTTCGTTTTGTAATTTTCTTATTTCTTTTTGCAATTCTTCTATTTGCGATTGCATTTTTGATAATTGTTGTTCTTGATCTTTTTTTTCTTGTTGGTTTTCCTGATCTTCAATTACAGATTCCTCGATCACCATAGCGGTGGCAATAGTTGCAAGAACGTCACCAATTGTTACAATAACGGCACTAATTAACCCGATTTTATCACCTAGACTGATTGGACCATTCTTTTTTGAGACTTTTTGAACATGCTCTTCGAAGATGAATGGTGATACAGTTACTCTTTTGTCCATAATCTCAGCCCTCTCCAAAATGATTAATAGGTTAAATACCATAATATTGTATGATATTCACCCAGTTTTTGTTATAGAATTTGCCCGTAGAACCACGTTGGCTTGCCTCGTGGAGTAAGCCAGCCTCGAACAAAGTCTATAGAAAAACATAAACCATCCACATGAAACGAAAAAAGGTAGGATTCCTAAAATTAATGAAGGAATTCTACCTTTTGCAACTTTTCGGGACCTTTTCAGTACCCAAATTGGTGTAAGTTTTTATCAATACTAATTAATGATTCACAATCTTTTCAAGACCACCTGGTTTATTATGGACCGCCAATTGGTCGATTAGCTTATTGCTTTCTTTGTTAAGACCGACTAAATTTACTGTTACTCCGTTTTGATGGTACTTCAAGACAATTTTATCGATAGCGCCTACCGCAGAGTCATCCCAAAGATGAGCGTAAGAAAGATCTAATGTGACTTCTTTTACATCTTCAGCAAAATTGAAATTCTCGACGAATTCTGATACTGAGGCGAAAAATAATTGCCCTGATATACGGTAAATCTTTTTATATGAGTTATCTGCTGACAAAGTCGTTATATTTACTTTGGAAATCTTAGAAGCAAAGAAAATCGCACTAAGCAGAATCCCAACAAGAACTCCTTTTGATAAGTCATGTGTCATAAGAACTGTTATGACTGTAGCCAGCATGACGATTGTGTCCGTTATCGGTGTCTTATGGAGATTTTTTATCGATGACCAATCAAATGTTCCTATTGAGACCATAATCATGACTCCAACTAAAGCGGCCATGGGAATCTGCACCAAAAACTCGTTTAATACAATAATCAAGACCATCAGGAAGGAACCCGCAACTAAAGTTGACAGTCTCCCTCTACCACCTGATTTAACGTTAATGACAGATTGACCAATCATCGCGCAACCAGCCATCCCACCGAAAAATCCCGATACAATATTGGCAATGCCTTGCCCTCTTGCTTCTTTGTTTTTATCACTTGACGTATCCGTCATATCATCAACAATGGTAGCTGTTAACAATGATTCAACTAAACCTACGATTGCAATTGATAAAGAGTATGGAAAAATAATTTTCAAGGTCTCTAGATTAAATGGAATATCAGGTATAAGGAAAAACGGCAAGGTTTGCGTTAATTTACCCATATCACCTACTGTTCGAACATCACTGCCAGTCATTACTGCAACTACTGTTATCAAAATAATGGCTACCAATGGGGATGGAACAGCTTTGGTAAACCGCGGTAAAATATAAATCACTGCTAATGCACCTGCTACAAATGCATACATTACCCAAGACTCACCAATAAAGTGCGTTAATTGCGAAGAAAAAATCAGAATTGCTAGGGAGTTAACAAAGCCAATCATGACGGAACGTGGAACAAATTTCATCAAACGACCCAATTTTAGCGCACCCATGACGATTTGAATAACCCCTGTTAAAATTGTTGCCGCCAGTAAGTATTGCAGTCCGTGATCTGCCACCAATGTCACCATAACTAAAGCCGTGGCACCTGTTGCCGCTGAGATCATGCCTGGTCTACCACCAACGAAGGCAATGACAACGGCAATACAGAATGATGCATATAGACCAATCATCGGGTCAACGCCAGCAATAAGCGAGAAGGCAATTGCTTCGGGTATTAAAGCAAGTGCAACAACGATTCCTGCCAATGTATCTCCTTTTATGTTTCCAAACCAAGAATTCTTAATTTTATTTACGTTCACTAAAACACCTCTTATTATTTTTGTAATGACTTTCAACTCTCATGAAAGTCGGGTCCGTTGACAACTTGCCAATTATATAAGGTTTTGATGTATTTGTGAAGGCTCCATGTAAACGCAAACATAATCGTTTTTCTCAAAAATTCTTTTTTTCTCTGCAGATTGGTACTTCATGCTATAATAATTAAAAACATTTTTAAGATACATACATAGATTACAATAATGGGAAGTAAGTTAAGCTTTTTTCTTTTGGGCAATTTGTCCGGAAAGGGGAAGTAAAAATTAATAATTTAATTGACGTATGGTAAGGGGGGCGAAAAAAATGTTCAAAAAGATTTTATTTGCAGCAGACGGTTCAGAACACTCGTTACGAGCAGGGGAAAAAGCATTTGAGCTCGCAAGCTATAATCGGGATTCAAAAGTATTTATTGTGTTTGCGATAGATAATAAAAACTCTAAAGATGAAGTACTACAATATTGGGGTGCTAACCCAACTGACAAAAGAAAAGAAAAATTGAGGTTGGTTGAACAAAAAGCTAAACATCATAACATAAATTATGAAATAGTCTTTCTAAACGGGGAACCAGGTCCCACTATTGTTGAATATGCTAACAACAATCAGTTTGATGCTGTTGTTATTGGTAGTCGTGGGCTAAATACCTTACAAGAAATGGTCCTTGGAAGCGTAAGCCATAAAGTAGCCAAGCGAGCTAAATGTCCGGTTATGATTGTTAAATAATTCAAAAAACAGACTGCCAAGACAGCCTGTTTTTTGTTATTTATTTCTTGATTTCATAAACCCATGTCCCATTGGTGGTTTTCGCCTTACCCGAGACGATTTTCTCATCGTTTGGACAATGGTTATAAGTCCACCCACAACCATAAATGCACCACCAAGCTTTAGACTGTAGCTCAAAAGTTGAGTTCCAGTTAGCATCAAACCCGTACCAAAAATTGCCAAAATAATTTTCTTATTATTACGGTCTTGTTGCATTAGAATATTTTTTTCAAAAGAGGCCGCAGGCTTTACCCGCAATTCTCCCGATTCTAGTCTATCGATCACGGTGAAAACCTTTTTCGATGCAGGAATTAGCTTTAAAAAGGATTCTTTTACCTGATCAATAATTGTATCCTTGCCTACATTGCTAGTTTCACTAATCATCATATCTTCCACATACGGCTTCGCCATCGAAATAAAATCAAATTTCTTGTCTAATCCCAAACAAATGCTAAAGACAGTTATGATTGCTTTACCTAGAAAGGTCGTTCTTGAAGGAATTTGAAATGGCTGTTGATAGAGGAAATCACGTAATTCCTCAAGGAAAGCCTCGTTATTGAGTTTTTTAATATCAAAACCACCATCAGAAAAGTTGTCTAGAATCACTTTCAAACTCTTGCTCAATGTTGTTTTATCCGCCTGCTTCCTAAAAAAACCAAGCCGATCCAACGAATCCACAACCCCGCTACTATCCTTCAAATAGACAGCCATAGCCAGCCGGAACATGTTCTCCTTCATTGAATCCGAGATTGTTCCGACCATTCCAAAATCGATATATACAAGTGTCCCATCTTGCTTCACCAAAAGGTTACCCGGGTGTGGGTCCGCATGAAAAAAACCGTCTTCAAGCAATTGTTGTAAATAGGACAGATAGAGAATTTTAGCCAATTGGCTTTTATTAATCTGAGAATCATCTAGCTTCTCAATTTCATTAATTTTTACGCCATCAATAAATTCCATTACCAACATCTTGTTCGATGAGTGTTCTCGGTAGACCTCTGGTACCATCAAGCCGGGAAATTCACGAAAGTTTTCCCGGAATTTTTCGATATGATTGGCCTCTTTTTCATAATCAAGTTCTTGGTTAATGACCTCTTCGAATTCCTCATAGACGTCCTTTAAGTCAACAAACTTACCTACCTTTGTGAAACGACGCGCGTAGGCAATCAGAACCTTTAAGGTTTTTAAATCTAATGCTACAATTTCCTCAATCCCCGGTCTCATCACTTTGACTGCTACAACAGTTCCATCAAGCAAAGTAGCCTTATGTACTTGTCCTAAGGAAGCAGCCGCAACGGGATGATCATCGAAACTGGCAAAACTGGCGCCCATAGCACCAGAACGTTCTTGCTCTATTCTCTTAATAATCGCATCTGTATTCTCGGGAGATACCGAATCTTGAAGTTGCGATAGTGTTTCTGTGTATTCCTTTGGTAAAATATCAACTCTCGAACTGACAAATTGACCAAGCTTAATAATCAGGCCGCCCATTTCTATGGCAACGGATGTGAATTTTCTGGCCTGAGAAAGATAGAGTTCATGATATTTTCTGTCTACCTTTTCTGGCGACATGAATTTTTTCGTTTTCCCAAGCCACCAAAATTGGGTCATAAACCCGAAAAACATGAGGCACGTTCTGCGGAATCTTTTGTTGAAGATTAAGCGGCCGATTTCACGCATAGCAGATCTCCTTTTCTAGCAAAGCAATTTACTCTTCTTCGTCTTCATTTTTGTCTTCAGTTTTATCAAAAATCTCTTGAGCTAATTTTTCAAAGCGCTTTGATTTGTTGAAAAAGAAATTGGCGAACTTGTTCATGATTTCTGATTTCACAAGGATTACAGTGCCCTTTCTTGCGTCACCAAATACAACAAATTTTTCACCAGTCTTAATTCCTAATTCCTCACGTGCCTCAGCTGGAATAACTACTTGTCCTCTTTCTCCAATACTTGTTGTACCAAATATTTTACCATGATTCATCATTATCACTCGCCTCCTACATGTAGGATAAATCATACATTTCATACAATCAACGCAGTTCACACAATGAACATATGACGAATGTTTGAACGGAGCTTGTCGATTGTATGGATTCATTAGTAATTGTCCATCCACACAAAAAAACTTGAGCCCTTAGCCAAATATGACCAAAGACTCAAGCATTCATAACCAAATCCTACTAACCGATTCCTTCTATTTGTTGGGGTATTACTGCCCATTAATTTGCGATAAAACAGCTAATAAAAAAGCACAAATAAATTCATGAACTGATGAATACAATGACCATGAATACTTCATTTGAGATTTTTATCATCAGTGAAAGCGAGTATTAGGTAATGAAGAACAAAATCCATCGATGTAATTGCCGAAAAACCTGGTCCATTCAAAACAGAAAAATGAGAATTACCGCAAAAACCGTACTACTTAATGGAAATTGGATGTCAGAAATAAAACCTAATAGAATTTCAAATCCAAAAGGATATGTTACAACAAGTAAAATCCAAGATATAATATTGAACCCGGATACTGAACTAGTGGCACAATATAATAAAGAAGCAAAACTTATTTATGATAAAAAAAATGTCCATTTCAATGTAAATAGCGGAAAGTATTTATTTTTTGCCGAGGATGGAGCTTGTTACATTTTAACAAAAATTAATGAATAACAGTTTTTAAAATATACTGCTAATATGATATTCTTTTCTAACCACTTCCTATGGAGTGGTTTTTTATCAAGTGATTTTTTATATTCCCCAGTAATTTCCTATTTGATAATTTGAAAATCACCAGAAACCCTTTGTATTACCATATTTGGTAATCTAACATATTACTAACAACAAAAACTTCCTCCATTAATACAACCAAAAGATGGTGAATATGTTTTTAATAGACTTTGAGTTTAAGTGAAAATGATGATAATATAATATTAGGAGGTGGGAAATAATGGATTGGTTTGGTCGCAGTTATAAACAATTTGATTTTGAAATGTATTCTTTAAGTCACTTCGTTATTATGTCCATCTTTATTCTTGTTACAATTTGTATCTTTCTTTTCAGAAAACAAATGCAAGGCGAACAATGGCGCAAAGCTGAAATCCTTGTAGGGATATCTTTGATTTTGATTGAAGTGACTTATCATATTTGGATGTTAGTAAATGGAAGCTGGAACGTTACCCACTCCATTCCCTTAGAATTGTGCAGTATTAGTTTGGTATTATGTATTATTTTGCTATTAGCAAAAAAACAAGTTGTCCTAGAAATTCTGTTTTTCACAGCCTTATTGGGTTCAACGCAATCAATCTTTTTCCCTTCTTTAAATTATGATTTCCCTCATTTTAGGTTCTTCCACTTTTTCTACACACATTTGATGGTTGTTTGGGTGGCATTTTATTTTACTTGGGTAAAAGGATTTCGTCCGACATTTTGGTCAGTCATAAAAGTGTTTACCTTTTTAAATATACTTTTACCAATCATTTTGTACATTAACAAGCTCACAAACGGTAATTATTTATACTTAAGTCAAAAACCAGACCATTTCAGTTTACTTGATGTACTTGGACCTTATCCTTGGTACATTGCAGCAATGGATGGCTTAGTCATTACATTAAGTACTTTATTATGGTTAATTTTTCGAAAAAGAAACGCAAAAACCACTAATAAAATACAAACTGATTTTGAACATAACGGATGATTAGCACGTAAAGCTCACCAATCATTTCTTGAATATGTTATTGCATCGTCCAATTTCCCTTTTTTAAAATATGCTATGTTAAAGCTCTGTGTTGATTTTTCACACAATGTTGATTGGAGTGGAAGTCACGCAGACTCCTGCAGGAGCACGGGTGAGCCCGCGGAAAGCGAAGTGACTGCAACGGAAATCAACATTCAAGTTTATCAGTGCCTTAAAATAAAAAAAACACAGGAAGCAAAATTCCTGTGCCTTCTAATTCTGAAACCTCAATCAAAGCTTTATCTTAATTATTGCTAGAGGTCTTAGCGCTATCTGATCCTTTATTCGCTTTACTTACATAAGGCTTGAAACTTTTGGCTCTGTTTTCGCCAACTTTCCAACGATTCCAGCCTTTTTTTCCAGTTCCTTTCCCTGTTCCTTTACCCGTACCACTTTTAGCTTTAGCTTTTGTCATATTATCACTCCATAATTAGAAGCAGTATGCTTCTATGGTTTGTTGTTTTGTCCATTATATTTGTTCAGTTATCAATCACGATGATGTGATATACCATACCACAACATTGTTCATTATTGAAACATAATTATTAATTAATTTCATTTGTTACCATAGAAAGGTTTTTTGGGTTTTAAAAATCCTACCACTTTATTCTAAAAAATCACTTTATTTGATCCAACAAAGGAATTAGCTCTATGATATCTCTTACGATTCGATCAGCATGGCTTATTTCACTTACACTATAGGCATCAATTAGAATGGTTGAGCACCCAAGTTCTGTCGCTGGGAGAATTTCATTTATCCAGTTGTCACCGATGCTTAGCATTTCACAAAATTCAACTTGAAAATAGTCTTTTATTTCTTGAAAGCGTTCCTGCGTAAGTGATGGTTTTTGACCCTCGAAAACTTTCATTTCAAAAAGATGTTCAAACCCCAACTTAGAAAGGATAACCTCACTATCCGTTTCCGGGCTATTCGTCAATAGCGCTAAGTTAAATCCCTTCTTTTTTAAACCTAAAAGTGCTTCCTTAAATCCTGGTACCTTTTCCATTGAAAAATTAGCACCCATCATATAGCTACGTGTTTCTAGGAATGCTTCATAGGAACCTTTCAAAGACAGACCATAGTGACTGGCGATGGCGGCCGGCAACCACCATAAGTCACCAACACTTATGATTTTTATTTGGTCAATCGTTACAGGGGTGGAATACAAATCTTTAGTTTCAGCTTCACTTTTACGATTGCCCTCCCAGTCGTATGACTCTTGGACGGTATGATTTTGCTGTACAAGTACGATATCTCGCTCTGCGTCATATAATCGACCAATTCTCAAAGTGTGTTTCCCCTGAAGGGCTAATTGATAATCCCCCCAAAACAAATCCTGTTTTTCAAAAGTAAGCTTCGCTTGAAGCCTTCTTGCATAAAAATCAAAATGATGCGTGTCTTGATAAAGTGTTCCATCAAAATCAAATACAATCACTTTTATCTTATTAGTTAGCATGCTGCCATTCATCCATTCTCCCCCAGGGTAAGTATAAGACCAAGATATATTTTCTAGAGTTCCTTTGATCTGGTCTCATTTAGAGTAATCAAGTATTCTTGATCTTTACTGCCTTCTTTTGAAAAAACACGTTCATGAAACCGAATGGAACCATCAGATACTAATAATGCAGTTGAACTCCTAGTTCCGTAGCCTGGACTGCTAATAAACATGGATGAAAGGGTTCTTTCTAATTCCAAGGACACTCCAGTTTTAGGTAGATTTTCATCTGCAGCAGGGTCTGCATTGTTAATCAGACTTAATAATTGCTCTACTATTCCCTCTGTTTCTCCGACCACAATTTTAGCCAAGCCGGTCTTTCCTCGCTTCACTTTGGGCCATTCAGTATTTAATAGGTGATTGCTAACACCATAAATGCCAGGATTAAGCAATTTCACCTTATTTTCGATATTTGAGTAGTAAAAAAGTTCATTACCATCCCCAGCCAGAAAATTAAAACCGGGAAAGTCATTTCGATTTGTAGCCACCTTACATAAATAATCCTTGGGATCCATTTTTCCTTTTAAAAAATCTCCCACCAACTCGCCACGAGACCGTTTTCCTTCAATTATTTCATTTGGATCTCGGTAGTTCGTCAAGGCGGCAAAACGACCAGCAATCGTTACTCCCATCCATGTTCCCATTTGCTTTAAATCCCGTCCAGCGAGAATATTTGGATGATCCTCCCAAAAATGAACAGGCGCAGTTGGCCTTTCATAAAACTCATCACGATTTGCAGCAACAATCAATTTATAGTCTGGATGAACCTTATACGCGAACAAAATTAAACACATAAATAATCACAACTTTCCTCTAATGCGCTATTACGACTAGATTACCACAAAACGCACGGTGAATTCCTGTAAGGAGTACTCAAACCTTAAAGTTGGGATTTCCTTTTGGTGGTTAATCTCCGATTTAAATAGCTATTGTTCCGCTTTTATTAAATTTATCGTGGTACATTATCCAATTCCCATGAATATTATTGGTCTTAAGGGGGATGATGCTATTGCAAACAATTAATGATTCTGTAACCATAACTGGTGATGTCCTTGTAGATGGAAAAACACAATTAGGAAATTCTTCGACTGATTCAGTAACTATTGCTGGAGCAGCTACTATAGCCGGACCAGAGACCGTTCAAGGCAATTTATCGGCACAGGGCAATGTTCAACTAGGAAGCTCCCTAATAAACACTGTGAGAATAGCGGGGAATTTATCCGTAGCTGGAAATACTCAACTTGGTATTTCAGTCATTGACACAGTCAATATTGCCGGGAATTTGACGGTAAATGGGAACACACAGTTAGGTAGATCCCTGACAGACACTGTCAATATTGCCGGAAATGAATCAGTACAAGGGAATTTAACTGTCAATGGGAATACCCAACTTGGCAACTCTCCAGCCGACACGGTAATGATTTCGGGAAATGAAAATGTTCAAGGAGATTTACTTATAAGTGGCAATACTCAATTAGGAAATCAATCTAGTGTTGACTCAGTATTAATCAACGCCGAATTATCTGTTATTGGAGATACAAAAATGACTAATTTAGATGTAGATGGGGACACTCAATTAGGAACTGGAGCAACAGACACCGTGAATATTAATGGGCAAGGATTTGTAAAAGGAAATTTTACAATCGATGAATCCTTAGTAGTCAGCGAAAACACTCAGTTAGGTAACCTCGGAAATGAATTGATAAATATCATTGGAGGACTTACAAACAGCATAAATGGGATGATTAACGTTCAGCCAAAAAACAACATCGCCATTCTTGGTGCTGGTAATGGAATAATTTTAACATCACCAAACAATACCAACTGGTTATTAACAGTTAATGATGAAGGAAATTTGGTCACCAAACGTGTTTCCTATCCTAAGGATTAATTTGAATCGCTATAAAACCAATAGACTTTAACGCTACACTGACTTAAAGTATCCTTTAATAACAACAAACACTTCATCTTTCACATGGATGAGACGGTTGACATATAATGGCATAAACTTGATAAAGGTGTGTCATTATGAGAAATATTCATTCACCCCAAACCCAGCCAATAATAGGTCAAGCATGGACTGGTAGACATATTGTCATGGTCCATTGTACTGCCAATAATCAATTTATCGAACTGTATAAAAGCTATCACGCTCCGATTGAGCCACCTCGGCAAAATTGTTCAGAAACTTTATCCCAGTTGCTAAGTATCGGATATCGAATTCAGGCTATCACAGCCATCTCCCCTAATCATCTACAATATGTATTAGTCCTTTAACGGAAGAAATTCACTTTGTTCGAAATATCTACATTTTAAAAAACTATTTCTAAGAATACAAAAAGGAATTAAGCAAAAACTATTAACATTGAATGTGACAAAAATTTCAGCAAATTTTTCTTAAAGGATGTTTCTTTCATGGTTTTCACATTTTTCGCATTACTTAACATATTAGCGATTGTATTAATTTTTAAATTCCAAAGAAAAAACATCCATCCCATTGAAATTGTTACATGCTGGTTAGTTAGCACGATTCTATTTCAAAACTACTCAGCTTTCTTTGTAATGAATATGAAATATTTTAAGGTTCCGGAAATTTTAAGTCTTGAACTGACTCATTTGTTAAATCGGACTGTCCTAATCCCGGTGATTACCCTAATTTTTATTAATTACTACATTACTAAAAGTAAATTCAGACAAAAGATTATTATCTTTGTTAGTTTTGTGCTATTCCTTGGTGGAATTGAATTCATGGAGCATTTTTTAGGTGTGCTGCTACATCATAATTGGAAAGTATTATGGTCTATTGCATTTTGGGTCATATATTTACAACTAGTGAATATTTTCATGAAATATTTCCGTAAAAGACTAATTAAAGAGGTTAAGCAATCATGAATTGGACATTTGATTGGAACGAATGGTTTATGTTAATAACATCCTTTATTGCATTTTCTATTTTTTTGAAGCTACGAAAACAATTCCAACCTATTGTTATTATCGTTATCTGGATTTTTACTATTGCCTATGTCCAAACAATTGATTATATGCTTGCTGCTACTCCGTTTAAAATGTATTATTGTGCGGATAACGAGACATACGAGCCCTTTGCAGCAATAATCCATATTTTCCTTTATCCTTCATTCTCCATTGTTTTTCTTTACTTTTATGATAAATGGAAAATTCATGGACGAAAATTGTTTTATTATATTCTTTTTTGGACAGTCTTTTCCGTATTTTTTGAATGGCTTAATATAATCAATGGCGTATTTTCCTTTACAGGTTGGAAATTATATTCATCTATTCCCACCTACCCAATATCAAGCCTAATCTTAATCAAGCTGTTTCAATTTATCAAAAAGCAACTTAACAAGCCATTGCCAAGCTATTAAGGGAATGTCACTTATTGGACAAAACTTCTGTAGAGTCATCTTTTCCAAATTAATTCCAGACATAAATATTCATTCACTTCGAATAAGCCCCGCTATAACTACTCTAACCAACCTACTAATAGGTTGGTTTTTTGAATTTTCTCCCCTTCCCCCTATTTTATGACAACATTTTTAATCCAACTGTAACATAGAACGGCAAATTCTTTTGGTATAATGAAAAAAGATTGGAGGAAGATGCATGCAGGTATTCAAGCGTATGACTCTCTTAATCTTCATATGGATGTTATGTATCTCAGTATTATTTGTGACCTACGCACAAGCAAATACAAATAGCATACAAACTATCCAGAAAGAACTAGAGCAAAAAGAGCAAGAAAAGCAAACCGTCAACAAAGAAATGGATGAGGTACAAAAAGAAATTGACTCTTTAAATTCGTATATTTCCAAGAATAAAAAAGCAATGGAAAGTACCCAAGACCGTATTGATGCTACAAATATTCTAATTGAGCAGAAAAAGGAAGAAATTGTGGTCCTTGAGGATAATATTCTTGGTCGTAAAGAAGTCATGAAAAAAAGAGTCGTCGCTCTTCAAAATGATAGTAATCTAAGTTTTATGGTAAATGTCTTAATTGAATCTAAGAGTATTGCAGATTTAATTGATCGTGCAAGTGCTGTCTCCACCATTATTAATGCAGATAAAAACATTTTAGGTACCTTGCAGGAAGACCTTGCCAAAATAGAAGATGACAAAAAAGAGATTGATAAACAACAACAAATTTTAGCAGGGGAACAAATGATTCTCGACCAACAGCAACAAGAGCTTGACCAAAACTTACAAAAAAGACACGAAACCTTATCCGCTATTCAAGCAAAATACAACCAAATTGACAAGGAAATGTCTGGTTTTGAATCACAGATAAAAGCCGCTCAAGAACAGATTCGTAAAGAACAAGACGGAGTAAGAGTTAGAACAGTGGCAAACAATTCGCCAAACCCTTCAGAACCAGCAGGAAAAGGTGTTGAATTGTATGTTACCGCAACCGCTTACAGTCCTGAAGAGTCAGGCACATACACTTCATTAGGTTATAATATTAAAGAAAACCCAAATATGAAATTAATTGCCGTTGATCCATCCGTAATTCCACTTGGAAGTAGAGTATGGGTAGAAGGCTATGGTGAGGCAATCGCTGGTGATGTTGGTAGCGCAATAAGAGGCCACAAAATCGACGTGCTAATGCCAACCAAAGCAGCTGCATTATCTTGGGGCAGAAGAACTGTTAAGATTATTATTCTGAACTAGATTAATAATTTTCTAGAATTAGTTCATTCCACTAAAATAGAAGTGCCAGACCCCATCATGTTCCGATGATGCCTGGCACTTCTATTTTTTTCTTCCACATTCAATCTCCAGTATTCCTGGGGACCAAGTTAAGCCTCAATTTGAAAAATAGACGGAGGAATTCCGCCTAATTAGCATTTAACATAAAAAACAGCCTATATAGACGGAGGAATTTCGCTTATTGAATCGAAAAACGTGAAAATCGACGAATTTTCCCTACATGGGGTCCTACCAACAAAAAGCGCAAAACATACGCTAAGCAAATTTCGACATGAAGA
>CALCRD010000101.1 GCA_937894355.1 uncultured Bacillus sp. | reverse complement strand
CACCGAACTCAATTGCTGTGAGTAGTCAGGAAGATATTCATCTTTCAGCAGATGGACAGATCAGCCAAAGTGCAGGCGATAGCATCAACCTTAGCAGTCAAAAATCCTTAATTGCCCATGCGCAAAGCAAGATCAGTCTATTTGCAGCACAAGAGGGATTACGTGCTTATGCAGGCAAAGGCAAAGTTGAAATCCAAGCTCAAGGTGATGGGGCAGATCTGATTGCACGAAAGGGTATTCAAATTATTTCTACGGAAGATACCGTTGAAATTAAAGCCAGTAAGAAAATAGTACTGACAGCTGGCGGTAGTCAAATTGAGATTAGCAGTGCAGGGGTATTGCCAACTACTGCTGGAAAGTTTGAGGTGAAGGCTGGGCAACATTTATTTTTAAATGGCTCGAAAGTCAATATAAGTCTTCCTTTTTTTCCTCAAAGTGTATGTTGGGAATGCTTGGCAAGAAGAGCGAGTCAAAGAGGTGCATTTGTAAATAAAGGGGATGGCCAATAGATGTCGAAAATATTAAAAAATGATTTAAGTCGTTTCTTTGAGCAATTCCCTAGAGAAAACTATTTTATATATGGGGTGATTGATGCTGCACAAGATAGTAGCTTTTTTAAACGTAAGGACATTTTGCAATCACGTAATATATTAGTTGAGGCAGCCGGTGATAAAGCATCGGAGTTATCACCACATTTAATTCAATTGAGTCATAATATAAATAGTTCTGAGTGGGAATATATTAATCATCGGATGGTTGGTACATCACGAATGACTTTAATTGTCACAATGCTAAGTTTTGATGACTTATATGCGCACTTAAGACAATTTATAGATGTTAAGTTTGAGGGGGGACTTGAAATGTATTTAGCATTTTGGGATCCTGCGATACTTGGTACATTAGTGGGGCAAACAACTGATAATACTTTATATGTACAGCAACAAGTCTTATTGGAAGAACAAAAGAAAATTCTTTTAAAACCAATTTATAGTTGGTGGTATTGGGATCGTTTAGGTCAAATACATACAATTATTGGTGATAATAATTGTGAATTACAAATATTTTATGATTGGCGCCAGCCCTTTGAATTTACAATTGAACAAGAAGAACTAATGGTCGAAGCTACTTTTCCTGATCATCTAATTTATTATTTAAAATTAAATAATCCGTTTTTGATAAAGTCATTCAATAATTGGGACTTGTATTTATATGTTATTGAAATGCTTAAAAAGGCTAGAGAATGTTCGCTAAATGGCACTAGAGATATTTTAAATTTTATATGTTTGACATTGATTTATAAAGATAAGTTTGAAAGTGATATGTTTTTGCAAAGTGTTCTTTTAAAAGTAAAAAATAAAATCATCAATATGGATCAGGCAATGGAAGAAATTGAAGATTTGATGCAGCTGAGCTAGTGCATTTATAGTGATTTAAATACTATGAATAGTAATAAATTACTAATTTAAAAATTGTATATTTAAAATTAAGGGTAAGTTAATGAATGTTTTAAAAAAAATTGTAATGCTGCCGATTACTATAATGATGGGTCTAGTTGGGTGTAGTACAGGCTCCACAAAAACATATGTTTTGACTACAACATCTTATGGTTACGATACCAATTATATCCCCTATATCGTTGAATTAAATCAAGAAGAATTAGGAGGTGGGTTTGGTAGTGGAACGAAAAGGTCAGCAGTTTTAACTGGGTCACAATTTGTTAAATGGGGTGAAACAAATAGTTCCCGCAAACATACAGCAATCAATGTTCCTATATTAACTTCTGAAGAAATAAAAGGTAAAAAATACTTAGCAGTGCATTTATATCCGGATGATAGTGTAGAGATTACCTTATCAAATGAATTGCCTCGTGCTACTAAAAAAGGTTTAGAGTGGAGAGCAAAAATAATTGATGAATTGAATGCAAAAGAAAAAAAATAAGAGAAGACTATGTTTAATGAATTACAGAAAATAAAGAATAGTAATCATGATATTGCTAATCAGAGTCCTAATGCTAAACAGGATTGTTCTGATGTAGTTAATATTTCAGTTTTTTTTGATGGAACTGGAAATAATTTAGAGAATGATGAAAAAATTGCCAAGTTAGCTAATCCTGCAAAACTATGGCGTAATGCTATTTCTTATAGTAACTTTGAAATGCGTTCTCTAAAAACACCTATACAGTTAAGTCATCCAATTTACATTTCAGGTGTTGGAACTCCATTTAATGGAGAGATTAATAATTGGATTGACAAACAAATAGCAAATTCTCAAGATACATTTCCTACTGGTGGCGCTACTGGAGTTGGCGGATCTAGGCGCTTAGAATATGGTGAAGACCAGATTAGTGAAACGTTAACCAACGTTTTAAAACTTAAAATTGAACAAGCTGAAGCGATTCTTAAGCCACAAGTTGAGGAACGTAAAATTGAAGCTGAAGCAAAAATCGAAGCTAATTTAAACCAGCATCGATTAATTAAAAAAATCAATCTATCAATTTTTGGTTTTTCCCGCGGTGCTGCATTGGCACGAGTGTTCTCTAATGAAATGATTTGGAATAACGAAAGTAAAGATTTAAGTTTAAACTACAGTCTAGCAGGACAATCTGAAAAAATACCTTTGGATATTCAATTTCTTGGATTGTTTGATACTGTAGCTTCATTTGGTTTACCAGCTACGAATATGCCGAATAAGTTGAGCTTTAGGGGACGGGATATGGTAGTTGATCCTAGGGTTAAAAATTGCTTGCATTTGGTTGCAGGTAATGAATTAAGATTTTCTTTTCCTGTTGATTTAATACGTAAAGATGGGAAATTAGCCAATCCAAATACGTGGAAAGAAATAGTTTATCCTGGTATGCACTCAGATGTTGGAGGCGGTTATCAGCCAAATTCACAAAGTGTAGATAATAATTTTGCAAGAATACCTTTAAAACATATGATGGAAGCTGCAGTATCAGCGAATGTAAAAATTTTTGACTATTTAAAATTAGAAAGCGAACATAAAGAACTATTTGAAAAAGAATTCAAGATTAATGAAGAAACACAACAATTATTTAATTCAGTTAAAAAAGAAGTAGGTGCTTCTACTGGTGTTACAGAACATGATATCCAAAATTACATGAAATTATATTATGGCTCTTATGGAACGTTACACCGAAGAAGACAAAAACATTTAATTAATGGTGATATTGAGCAAGCAAATGCTTCGCGTTCAGTTAGCCAAATTTCTAGGGAGGAGGGTGGTTTCGAGTTTCCAACCGGACCTGCTGATATGGCAACTGAAGTTGAACGTATTAAGTGGACAAAGAACTATACTACATTTAATCAGTCAAATATTACGGGTGTAAAACACCTTTTTAGAATATTTTATCCTGCTTTTAAACTGTATGAAATGCTTGTGCATATTGATGAGTGGGAATTGGAAAGTTGGGAAAAAGACGTCTCTCAAGAAGCTGTAGATTTTTATTCAAATTATATACATGACTCTAAATATGGGTTTGTGGCAAATGTAGAGCCGTTTAGTTATTTTAGACAGCGAACTGTATATGAGCCTAATCGTAGTTGGAAAGGACGTAGAACTGATAAAAAACTTGGATCTATATATGAACAGATACAAAAAGAACCTGAAGAGAAACCCTTAGAAAGCGATTCTATATGCCAAATTTAAAATACCAAGTGGGATGAATTAGCAGTAATAAAAAACGAGGCAAAAGCCTCGTTTTATCTGATTCAAACTAATTATTTTTCAACGAATGCACGCTCGATCACGTAGTCGCCTAGAACGCCCATCTTAGGAGATTCTTTCAGGCCGTGCTGGTCAAGTAGTGCAGCAACGTCGTCTAGGAATGCAGGTGAACCGCAAAGCATTGCGCGGTCAGTTTCAGGGTTGAAACGTGGAAGACCAATTTTTTCGAAAAGTTGACCAGTTTCAATGGCAGTAGTTACACGGCCTTGAGTATGGAATTCTTCACGAGTTACCGTAGGGTAGTAAACCAATTTTTCTTTCGCGCCTAATTCACCAAAGAATTCGTGGTTAGGAATTTCATCTAAGATTAAATCTTGATAAGCCAATTCCGAAATGAAACGTGTACCATGTACAACGATGATTTTTTCAAAACGTTCGTAAGTTTCAGGGTCACGAATCACCGAAAGAAAAGGTGCAAGACCTGTACCTGAAGAAAGTAGGTATAAGTTTTTACCAGGGTTTAAGTCATCTAGAACCAAAGTACCTGTAGGTTTTTTAGACACTAAAATTTCATCGCCAACTTTTACTTTTTGTAAAATAGACGTTAAAGGACCATCTGGAACTTTAATAGAGAAAAACTCTAATTCTTCTTCATAGTTTGCGCTTGCAATAGAATAAGCGCGCATTAAAGGCTTACCATTTACTTCTAGGCCGATCATCACAAATTGACCGTTTTTAAAACGTAACGCTGTATCGCGAGTGGTTTTAAAAGAGAATAAAGTGTCATTCCAATGGTGGACGTGAGTAATCTTTTCGACGTTGAAAGCAGCCATTAAAGGTCTCAATAAGTTATCAAATTAGAACAGCTTACTATTCTAATCTAAAAACATTCTCGATAAACTGAATATATTTAATTGAACTTATCAGAAAAAGTGATTATGACTGAGCTTAAAATGCCAATTATCGGGTATATGAAATCTCCCTACCGAGAAAAATTTGGTATTCCACGTCAGCCGAATTTGGTGCAAGTCGAATCTTATATTGAAATGGTGGAACCTTATAACGATTTATTGGCTTTCGAGGGAATTGATGATTTCAGTCATCTTTGGCTGATCTGGCAATTTCATGACAATAAGAATGTCGAATCAAATAAGTTCCGACCTCAAGTTCGTCCACCACGCTTAGGAGGCAATAAAAAAATCGGGGTATTTGCGACACGGAGTATGTATCGTCCATCACCTATGGGGCTGTCTGTTGTGCAATTTAAAGAAGTCAAAAAAGTGGGTAAAGCCGTTCACCTTTATGTCACAGGTAGTGATTTATTGGACGGTACACCAATTTTAGATATTAAGCCTTATATTCAATACTCAGATGCAATTGTAGGCGCGAACAGTAGCTATGCACAGCAAGAACCCGTGAGAAAAACAGTAATCTGGTCAGAACAAGCCGAACAACAAAAACAGCAATTAATCAAGCTGGGCAGTTTTATACCACAATTGGTAGGGGAGTTGGAGCAAGTATTAGCTTTAGATCCTCGTCCTGCCTATCAGCATGATGATGAACGTATTTATGGTATGTTGTTTGGTGGTTGTAATGTGCGTTTTTGCGTAGAGACCAATAAAATTGTTGTACACGAAATTCTAAATAGTTAAAAAAGATCAGGTTTTAAACCTGATCTTTTTGAAAATGAATTACTTTAATTTAGAGTATTTATCAATTTCAGTACTAGCAATATTGTTAAATAGAGAGCATTCATTTTTGATTGCTTCTACATAATTAGTCTCAATTTTAGCTTCTAAACTATCCTTTCCATAATTTTGAATTGCCTCATCTAAATAAGCTTGATAATCTTTAATATCATTAGCCAATGTGTAAGTGGTCCCTGATTTATAATACGATCCATAACGATAATTTTGATTAAACTGCACATAAGCATCAAAATCATAATTTACAGGTTGATTTTTCGAAATATAAACTGGATAAGAAGCTATGTTTTGAATGGTATAAGTGTCATCTAAAGATTCAGTAGGATCATAATCATTATTATAGTCACCATAGAGTTCAACATAATTTTTTGAACTTGATGATGTTTTCAATCTTAGGCAAGTTGAACCTTGGGGAAAAGTTTTTCCTTTTAATTTTGAATAATAGAAACTTGGGAATGTGCCTAACTTCGTTGCTAACGTAGTATCTGCACCTGAAAGATAATTAAATGTGTCTATATAATAGCCAATTTCTTTACCTGTTAAATTTACCACTTCGAAATTTTGAGTCAGTTTCAGACCATTGAAGTTTTGACTAGATGCTGGTGTGAAAACCCATTGACTATCATTTTTAGAAATTAAATTGGCAAATTTATAACCATATTCGGTTTTGTTCAGCGCTGGTGTATACAATCCTTCGTCAGTTAAATAATCAAAAATTATCCACTTTAAATCGTAATCATCATTGTTATTACTTAAATAATCAATATTTAAATAAATGTTATTATTTTGAATATTGAAATGCATTTTATCGAATAAATTGTCACTTCCTTCCCAATATGATGATGAGTAGATTGACCATATTTGATTATCTACAGAACCTGAACCTGAACCTGAACCTGAACCAGTTTCAGGTGAGTTATTACCTGAAGAGCCTCCACCGCCACAGGCAGCTAATGCAAAAACACTAAAAATGGCTAGGCTTAAAGTTTTAAATTTCATGTTACCCTCATTATAAATTATTAAATACGTCACTATTATTTGTGACTGTGGCACATAGTATAGTAAAAACAAAAAAAGTGAATAGTGAAAAATAACTAATTTAAATTAATGATTTAAGTTAAATTTTGCTTAATAATTAAAGTAAAAAATATTGCGTTTTACGTAGCTGGTTTTGTTATAGTAAACCCTATATTTGGGGACATATAACAATGACTTTTAATTTTGAAATTGATACTTCATGGTGTT
>CALCRD010000100.1 GCA_937894355.1 uncultured Bacillus sp. | reverse complement strand
TCAAGTTACAAAATTGCTGATAACTAGTAAAAATCGGGTTTTTGATTTTTACCACCTTAAAATCGGGTTTAAGATTTTAACAAAAAACTTTACGAAAACAGCCAATAATAAAGAATGATTAAAGAAATGAAGACAATATCCCATCTGGTAATTCATATCCAAATAACTGTGCACCTACTACATAAGCGATTACAAAGGCGATAGTTGCCGCTACAATATGGTTTTCAAGATTTCGAACATTTTCTCGTTTCATTCCATCAGCCACCCCCACCGTCGATTAGCTATAATTATTTTGCACCATATGAGATAATTTTAATTGTAAAGAAAGATTTTCAACGGCAAACTAGTTAGGTAAGTTAAGTTAAAACTCCTAAATACCCGCTTTGTTTCCGTTAATTCTCCTGAATCAACAAGTTGATATTGCTTTAGTGTCTTTAAGGCCAGCCTGTTAATATGTACTTCATCTAGAACCTCGACAATAAACTTAAATACAAATATTCCTAGATAAAATATTAAGACAATAAAGTGTAAGATCACAGAATGAATAAAGAAAGAAACCAGAAATAATGGCAAAAACACAAATTTTGTAAACATATATAATGGAATATATAAAAACCTTAAGTATTGAAAATCCACCGCATGACATGCTTCGTGACTACCTGCAGCTATAGAATATATTGTTTTACATCCATACACATCAGGACCTAGCTGGATTACTTTTAAGATTGGATTATATAAATCCTCCCCGGTCCTGTCCATTTTTTTTACCTTAACATTATTAATACAATTTACCCCTAAAACTCTTAATGCAATTTCATCACCAGAAAAACGCGATTCACGAGAAGTTTTAGTTACCCTTATTAAATATAATGAAGCTAAACGGTTTAATAAATAAGACAATATTGTTACAAATAAAATAATGTATGGTGACATTTTTCTCCCCCTTAAATATTGATCATTATGGGTATGAAAAGCACCTAGTTGTATTTTCTTATTGCAAAAGGTTTTTGCAAAAAGGTAATTTTTGTTCATTTATTCACAAACGCACTTAATAGAAAATTCAGGCCTTACTATTCTAGTATATTATGTTTTTGGCTAATACATAGATAATGTTGTGAAAACTTTCTGAATTAAATAATAATAATACTAAAGGTTGAATTGGTCAGACTAGGATTTCCCGAACTAGTGTTATTATTACCAAATCTCATCAAATTGGCTTAAACTAATCAAACAACTCTCAATGTTGTATAATGATAGTAATATGGTTCAAAATAACAATTATGGAAGAAATAATAGGATGGTGAATTAGCAATGAAACTTTTTACAGATATAGATTTAGATGGTATGGGTTGCGGTGTTGTGGCAAAAATAGCATTCGAAGCGGAAGCAAATGTATCCTATTGCTCGTATCGAATATTAAATCAACGCGTTGAAAATTTTATAGATCACTCCGATAATAAAAATACGGAAACCTATATTACAGATCTTGCGGTTAATGAAGAAATTGAAAAAAAGCTTGAAAAACGGTTTAAAAAAGGCCGGCATATTCGGTTGATTGATCATCATGTGACTGCCATGCATTTTAATCAATACGATTGGGGTATAGTTGTTCCTGAATATAATACAGGAAAAAAAACCTGTGCAACCTCTTTATTTTATGATTACCTAGTCGAACAAAATAAGATTAAAAGCAGCAAAGCCTTAGAAGAATTTATTGACCTGGTTCGTCAATACGACACCTGGGAATGGGACCAAAACAATAATATCACTGCAAAACGACTGAATGATTTATTTTATATTTTAGATAAAAAGAAGTTCGAAGAAGATATTCTCAGGAGATTACGGGAAAATCCCGAGTCTTTTTCGTTAACAGAAACTGAAAACCTACTTCTAGATGTGGAAGACCAGAAAATAAAAAGGTATATCCAGTCAAAGAACAAACAGTTGGTTCAAACGTTTACAGATGAATATTGCGTTGGAATTGTCCATGCAGAACAATATTTGTCTGAACTAGGGAATGAATTACATAAACTGAATCCTCATCTAGATATGATCATTATGATAAACAACGGTGGCAAAAAAGTCGGTTTTAGAACCATTTATGACCATATAGATGTATCAGAATATGCAACCCGTTTCGGAGGGGGTGGGCACCGGAAAGCATCTGGTTGTGAACTATCACAGGAAGCATTTGAAAAATTTGTGGTGAACGTATTTACATTATCCCCACTTAAACTTGACGCTGACCGAAACGAAATTAATGTAAAGGGCGCTTCCTACGGTACTAGTTATGAAAATAGCCAAGGAAAGATTTCTTACATAAGACCCTTACCTAATAATGGTTTCGAGGTGATTCACAATGGGAATCACATAGACAAGCAATTCGATTCATTTGAGGACGCAGAACGCTATATTAAAAGGAATTATACTTCGTGGCTCCGTTATGATAATGATTACCTTTTCCAACTTTCCACAGCTCTTTCTAAATCAATGGATGATATTAAAACAAATTTCGAAAAGACAATTAAAAAAGTGATTGATTCTGCGATTAAAAATGCATAATTGATTATCCAAAAGTTATTCTATACAACAAAAAGAGGCTAATATAGCCTCTTTTTGTTGTCTTCAACTAACGTCTCGTTTTTCACTACAAGCTCAAGCTCTTTAAGAACAACCTAACCACGTCAGCTCCACCAATAAATGTTCCTATTGAACTACCTAAATTCGCAAATACGACAACGAGCAAAACTCGGGTTACTTTGTTATGCCAAAATCCCTTTATACTATATACATCCTCAGAAAGATTTTCAAAGTCTCCTACACTTGGTCTACGAAAATACGCCTGCACTGCACCTGCAAACCATCCCGCAGCTGTAATTGGATCTAAGGCAGTAATTGGCGCAGCCACAAAAGCTGTAAGGACAGCGATAGGATGGCCAAATGCAAGGGCAGTTCCTAGTGCTGAAAATGATCCGTGCCATAGAATCCAACTGAAAGTCTGCTGTAAACCAGCTGTCGGGTTAGAGTAAAAAGTATATGCTATCATAGAAATGATAAAGATGGGAATTAGCCATCCGATAATTTTTGGTGCCTTGGACTTCACAGGAAGTTGAGATAAACGATCCAAATCATGATCTCTTTCTATTTCCTTTTTAATACCGGGAACATGGGCGGCACCTAACACCGCAACCACTTTTGGTCCTGGTGCTTCTTTTATTTTTTGAGCTAAATATTGGTCACGCTCATCGATTAATGGCTTTTTTAATTTAGGGAAGGTTTCAGTGAATTCATTTAAAACTGCATTAATCGAGTCTTGGGACTTCATCTTCTCTAATTCCTCTTCAGAAATAGTATCTTTACTAAAGACACTTACGATTATTTGTGAAAGCAACAGTGCTTTTCCCCAAAGCCCTACTCCACTCCAAATACGCGAAAATGTAATATGAATGTTTCGATCAGCAAGGACTAAATCAGCACCAATATCTTTGGCTGATTCAATTCCTTGAATCATTTCTTGACCAGCGTTGATTCCAAATTGCTTAGCAATCCGCTTTTGAAAGGATGAAAGGGCCAGATTCATTAGAAGTAACGATGCTTTCTTGTCTTTAATTACCTTAAAAATATCCGTTTCCTTCCATTTGTTCCCCTCAACTATTGATTGATATCTTTGTTCATCTAATTCTACACATACAGAATCTGGTCTTTCAGCTTCAATAACTTCCTTTACCTGTTCTGCACTGTGTTTGGATACATGAGCAGTTCCAATTAGGATTAATTCTTTACCATCTAAATTTATTCTCGTAATGTTTTGATTTTCTTCAGACATAAACTACCTTCCTTTGACCACTTTTTTATTCAGAACAATTTTTATCAATTTTGCACTTATTATTTTCTACTATTATACACTACCATATATCCATTGCTCAGGATGAAAGAGAAAATTCGGTGTAACTTGTACTAGATATGTATGAATATTATACTTTAATTTCCTGGGTAAGCGCAGAAACTGACAATCTGATGCAAAAAAAGTAGGCAATCGACTATTTGAAGTCGAATTGCCTACTTATTAATTAGATTTCATTTTATAGCATAGTGCTAGCTGTTTTATAGAAATAAACTACTTTTTTGTTAGCAGATAACTCCAACACAAAATCCCCTGCTGTTTGGGACCGTTATGCCTCTAAATCGGAAAAAATCTCTTTGTCAGGAATACTTATTAGTAATAATAATCTTTCTTCAATATATTCTTTTACCAGTAAATCCAGCTTGATTGAAAGTGTAATATAATCTGAGTTGCCTGGACCAGTTTGCCGATACATATCGCGTAGCTTAATTTTGTGATTAAGTATTTCCATTAACAGCTTTATGTTCTCAGTTTGAATAGGTTCTCTTTCTAAATTCATACAACTCATATTATTACCACCTTCAACACAATGATTTTTGAATGCATGACCTCTGAACAAATATATTCAAATTCGGAGAAACCTTACAAAGATCTTTGATAACTCTGATGTTAGCATAGTCCCTACCTTATGTGAACGCAGAATTAAAAAGTAAAAATATTAAGAAAAGTACTAAATAATATTGATATATCAAGCTTTACCTGCAATATTTTTAAATCATTCGATTCTATCCTGTTTTCGACATTATACAGCTAACAATAATAATAAAATATATTATATTTAAATAATTTTTCCGCTAAAGTAAAAATATTTCAAAATTACTTACAATTTAAGATTTCTTGGTTTTCTTATTAAAAAAGCAAAAAAGGCGAACAGGCTGTGGGCACTGTTCGCTTCGTTTTCTGTTAGTTATTTTGACGTTTTTCAGACACGGCCTCGCAAATCGTATCATACATCATCTTGACTCCGGTTTGAGAAGCTTCGAAGTCATAGGCATTCTCGATATTTATTCCAATACTATCTGCTTCCTTCGCAACATCAATGTTTGCACCCATGAAAATAAACTCCCACCCATATTTCTCTTGCTGGTGTTTAATCAGCTCTTTTACTTTTGCATAAGTAAATTCACGACTGGCATTTTCCATTCCATCTGTTGTGATGACAAAAATTACATTTCGAGGTTTTTCAATTTCAACAGTGTTTGATAACCGATAACCGACATCTAAAATGGTTTTACCGACAGCATCAAGCAATGCGGTACATCCTCTCACATAATATTCCTTGTCCGTTAGCACAACATTTTCAGCCGAAACGCCATTCCACAGCACCTCATATTTGTCATCAAATAAAACGGCTGTAAGCAATGTTTCGCCTTCCATCCTGCATTGCCCTTTTACAAAGGCATTAAAGCCGCCAATCGTGTCACCTTCAAGCCCTGACATGGAACCACTTCTGTCCAATAAAAATATAATCTCAGTTCTATCCTTGTTCACACTCATCTTCCTCCTTTAGTAGTTCATGGTATAATCATAACGAAGTGGAACCTTAGTGTGGTCGCTTGTAAAGCGACATTTAGGAGGGAGATCGAATGCTCAGTAAAGAGATTTTAATAGAACTGCAGGAGTATATACAAAATCACAAACTTAGTCTTATCTTTGATGTATGTGAAGCACCAAAATATTGTGAAAAAGAAGCGTTTCTAGACATAACAACAGATGAAATAGAAAATTTCATTAAAAAAAATCGTAAACCAACACTTAACCAAGTATTGTTTAGCTATATTGATAAAAAAGGCGTAAGTGACACTGAAGTTTACAAAAAAGCAGGCATCGACCGCAGACATTTTTCTAAAATTAGATCCAATCCAAACTATCGTCCGGGAAAAAATACGACAATTGCTCTCGCATTTGCGCTTGAACTTAATCAAGATGACACCCATAATCTCCTAAGTTCGGCTGGTTATACCCTTTCCGATAGTGAAACTAGCGATTTGGTTATTCTGTTTTGTCTTGAAAAAAAAATCTATGATATTGATCTTGTTAATCAAGCACTTGACTATTTTAGTTTAAAGCCGTTGATTGGCGTCATCTGAGGTCTCGAAAAGGCGAACAGTCTATTAGACTGTTCGCTACCCATTCTTTTTAATTTGTTATTGTGTTGAAAACTACAATATCCCTTTTGTCTTTGCTTCTTTTAGCCATGACGGAAATTCATCAAGCAGATGGTCATATAATTCTTCATCGGTAGTTATCTCGATATCTTTAATATGAAAAAAATTCGCATTATCGATAAAACGAGCTTCCATGGTGTCCAATTTTTCTAATACTTCAAAGTTAGAGTCCCCGATGCCTACAAACTGCCAGAAAATTGGCTTTGGAGATGATTCTACGATAGGTTTCTTAATTGTCCTTTTACAACCACCATCGTTGATAAAGACGATAAATGCTGGCTCCTTTGCTGGTTGTTCAACTGTGTATTTACGAATTACATCTTCCATCACAGGTGGTTCATCATTTCGTCCAAACTTATGAATTAGTTCGTTGTTTAATATGTATTCCTCTACATAGTTCATAAAATCTGTTTCTGTTACAGACTTTAACCTCGAATACTCATTGTCATAGACCCAAATATCAAGAGTTCCATCATCATCAAATTGACTTGCAACTGCAAGAATCCGCTCTACTACTTTTTGTACAGTACCGTTTTTATACAACTTCCTCATCGAACCGGAGATATCCAATACTAATCCAACTCTTGCCACAACATTTGTAAGCTGTTTCTTTTCTAAAATAACTCCTGCAGTCTTTTTCATTAAATTAATCGTTGACATCCTGAACTCCTCCTTATTTTTCCTAAAGGCTGTTTTCGTAAAGATTGTTGTTAAAATCTTAAACCCGATTTTAACGTGGTAACAGCGATTTTGTAGCTCGTGAGTTAATTTTCAAGCTCTTTTCTCTTAAATGTTGGCTGTTTTACTTTCTAAACACTTAATACTCATTTTAGAAAGCAACAAAGTTTGAGAAAAGAGCCTTCCTAAAAAAAGGAAATTAGCGAAAATACCAATTATACGCATTTTGATAAAGCACTTTTTTTGCTTGATCCTCTTCAAGAACATCAGTTATCAATTCTATGTCCTGATATTGAAAGGGCCTTGGGGATCTTGTGGAAGGTAAATCTGTTCCGAACATTAATGCATCTGGATTGGTGGAATAAATCCTTCGAATCGCCTCGCTTGCATCAAAATTTATTCTGCCAAACCCAGTCGCTTTCACTCTCACCCCTTTGGCTACTAAAGATAATAATTCGAAAAATCCAGCTTGAGATAAACCTAGATGATCGATTGATACGGCTGGTAGCTTTTCGACGATAGCTGATATTTCCAGTAATGCTGCAGAATTTATGTATAGCTCTGTATGCCAATTAACTAGTTCATACACTCTTCTTGCAAAGTAATCTAAATGGGATAAATCCTCTGATCCGCCACGATTCACATTAAAACGGAGTGCCTTTACACCCAATTTATCTAATGTAATGATTTCTTCATCAGTTGTATTATATGGCAATTGGGTTACTCCAACAAAATTTTCGCCAAGAGTTTGAAGAGTATTGACTAAATATGTTTGATCAAACCCTTGAAATGAGCCTGATACAATTGCACCCCCAATTACGTTCAGATTCATATTATTAACAATTTGTAGATAATCCTGCACCGTAAACTCTTCAGGGATAAATCCTTGGTTTTCAATCAAAGAGTATTTATGATTAATAATATGAAAATGGGAGTCAAAAATTTTCAAGCAATCCTCTCCCCTTAAAAAATGGATTCTAAAAGTGGTTTTCCATCTAGGCCAAGTTCAAAGCATTGCCTTTTTCGATGTATTGCTGCATTTCTTTAATAGGTACCATACTTCCGCCGGTTGCCCAAACAATATGTGTTGCATTTCGCATCGCTTCCTGGCCAATTTTATTAAAATAGTCAGAATGATTTTGAATAAGAGAAAATCCAGGAAATCCAGCAGCCGCTGATGGCTCTATCGCGATGTTTTCCTCGTTCACTAAAGTGGCAACCATCTGATATAAGCGATTATCCTTAACAGTAAATATCCCATCCAATTGATGTCCGATAATTTTACTCACAAACCCTGAAGCACGACTTACCGCTAATCCGTCAGCTGCCGTCTTTCCGGTTAATCCAATATCCTGTACAGAAATATGATGATGTAAACCGGTCATAACACTGAGCAACATACAAGGTGCCTGAACGGGTTCGGCAAAAAAGCAATGCGCATGCTCACCAAAAATTTGCTTCAAACCATAAGCGATCCCACCCGGGCCACCTCCTACGCCACATGGGAGATACACAAATAGGGGGTGATTTGCATCGACTCCAATCTTCATATTTACAAGCTGTTTTTCCAATCGTTTAGCAGCAACCGCGTAACCTATGAACAGTGTTTTGGAATTTTCATCATCGATAAAATGGCATAGAGAATCTTGCTCTGCCTGTTTCCTACCTTCTGCTACAGCCTTTTCGTAATCAGCCTCATATTCAATAACGGTTACACCTTTGGCTCTCAGCAAATCCTTTTTCCATTTACGTGCATCGGCAGACATATGAACAGTTACCTTAAAGCCTAACTTTGCAGAAATAATCCCAATACTTAAACCGAGATTTCCAGTTGATCCCACTGAAATGGAATAATTGGAAAAGAGACGTTTGTATGATTCATTTGCTAATACTGAATAATTTGCTTCTTTGGTAAAATCCCCTTGTTCTAAAGCGATGGTTTCTGCGACAGTGAATACTTCGTAGATACCTCCCCTCGCTTTTATCGACCCAGAAATGGCTAAATGACTATCACATTTCAGCAATAATCTTCCTACTAATTCCTTTTCACTATAGTTCTGAAGCGTCTTTTTCATTTGCGGAATCTCTAATAATTCTGATTCAATGATGCCATTATTGTTAGTGGTCTCTGGAAAAACCTTTTGAAGGTAGGGAGCAAATCGCTCTAATCGTTGCCTAGCAGCTTCTATTTCCATTGCGGAAATTTCAGTTGAAGAATCGCTCACTTTTGAGTGATCATTAAACCAAATTACCTCTTTTTGTTTCTGCATATCTTTTATTATTGGATAATCTTTTTCAAGATTTCTCATGAACTATTCAACCTCTCGTTCAGAAAAATTTATTTCAGTGACCATAATATCCTCTCAGTGAGGGAAAAGTGGTCATATGATGTTATCAGTAACTTTGAAATTTAGAAAGCATACTAGACAATTTTATCTCCTCATTCACGAAAAACCCCATTAATACATTCTACTAATATATTCCACATGTTTATCATTAATCCTACTTTTTCCTTTTTAACACAAATTATTAATATTGATGAGGAAAAAGCATACTATAACATTCCGAATAAATTTCACTTTCAAAATCAAACAAAAAAACCGGCATTCAGAAAACGAATGACAGTTTAAAATTATCGTGCCTATTTTATTAAAATTATTCTAGAAACACAAAACTATCCATATGGGACTTTAGCGAGATCCATTCCATTGAATTAGAAGTAAGTGCTTTTTACTTATTTTTCATGAAACATCATGAACCATTGATTTCTTTTTAAGTGAAAAACAAATGCAATTATGGGATAACTTTCTTTGGAAGAAATAAGATTTGAGTTTGGAAACTACTATCGGTATGGGGCTAAGAGATGCGCTGGAGATTGCTGCATTCACATCAATTAAAAGGGATTTGTATAAATCAAGATCTTCTGGTCGATCACCGCAGGCACATTTACCTTTCTTAAGGTGCTTATTAAGTAAATAATATGCTTGTCCTAACTCGAATCTTACTAATCCTAATACTTCGTAAGACCATGATTCATTTAGTAGATAGGATAATGCATTAAGTGCATGCTCATGTGCCTGTCTACCTTCATTAATTGGCATGAAAATCCCCCCTAATAACTTCATTAATTACTATAATATCCCAAAAATTATTAAAATAAACCTACAGAAAAAATTATTTTAATATTTAAATTTTATCATAATCAAATCCCACAAACTGTATTAAATATTGAAGGAATTATGACAATACTCAAATTTAAAAAATTGATACGATAGTAATTATTATTAAATTACTTAAGTGTTTATTACAGAAATTATGAGTCCATGCCCATTATTGTGCACTTTTCTCTTTAAAACGATTGAATATTTGGCAAGATAGGACTAAAAAAGTTTTATATAAAGAACAATTTTTATTAAAATACTTCTCAAATAGAACGAGTGCGAAAAACGGATCCCAATCCTCATGATTCTATCACTAAACACAAAGCATTTAACAGGAGTAAAAGGCGAATTTAACCCACCGAAGTTGTTTAGACTTGGTCCAGGATTCGAAGATACCGACCAAATTACTTTTGCGCCACTCACAGTTGTTTTTTATAAAATTCATACTAATAACCTTTCTTCACATCTACCTTATTAGCAAAAGACTTACCTTCTTCAATGTTTTTAAGTGTTTCGATGAAACACTTAACCCCCTCATCAGGAGATGTAACCGCAGAAATATGTGGGGTTACAATAACTTTAGGATGGTTCCAAAACGGATGATCCTTAGGGAGAGGTTCTTTGGCAAACACATCAAGAGCGGCAAATCGAACGTTATCGAAAATAAATGCCTTGAGTAAATCTTCTTCATTAACCGTTGCTCCTCTGCCAACATTGATAAAACCAGCATGAGATAAATGTTTAAATAACTCTTTATCAAATAAATTGGCCGTTTTTTCGGTTAATGGCAGTGTATTGATAAGATAATCCATTTGGCTTAACCGTGATACGTGAGAACCATGTGTAAAGACCTCATTAAAATATGCCTTTTCTGCACCACTTAATGAAACACCGTACACTTCTACCCCGAATGCCGTTAACATTTCTGCAATCTTTGAACCAATCTCCCCTGTCCCGTAGATTAAAATCTTCTGATTATTTAATAACTTTGGAGTAGTCGGCTGCCACATCTTTTGTTGCTGGAATTGTGCAAATTGCTTGTGAAACTGCAAATCTTTTAAAATGTAGCTCAAACAAAATTCGGCAATTCTTTGACCAAAGGAACAAATCGTCCTAGTTAACAAAACATCTTTGTTCCATTCCTGCTTATATAGAAAACGGTCAACACCTGCCCCAAGCGAATGTACCCATTTAACCCTACTATAGTCAGCATTCGTTTTTAAATTAAAACAAACTAACGCATCGGCCCATTCTAAATCCTCATCTGTCATCTCATCTTCAGGTAAATATCGAAAACTTTTTGATAATTGTGCCTTCGCTATTTGGATTTTGAGTTTTTTGTACATCGGGCTAACAATTAATATATTGTGGATGTCCATTTTTCCCCTTCCTTTATTGAAGATTATTCCCAAATTTTTCACTTAAAAAAGTCGACCCTAAAATTAGCACCCCACCAAGAATTTGCAACGGTCCCAAACTCTCATTTAACAAAATTGCTGCCATCACCACTGCCGAAATCGGGTCAATATAGCTTAAAACAGCGATTGTTTGCCCTTTAAGTTTTTGAACTACTCCAAAATATAGAAAATAGGCAAACCCTGTATGCACAATCCCAACAATCAGAATGAACACGATTGACTGTTGGTCAATCCCAGAAAAATTCAAACCTTCTTTTATGTAAACATAAGGTAGTAGCACAATGGATGCCATCAATAATTGAATTAATGTTGTTTCAAATCCGGATAAATTCTTAATAAATTTATTCATTAATACCACACTAGCATAAAGCCCTGCAGCGGTAAGTCCGTAAGCGATTCCAACTGAATGTTGATATGAACCTTCAGAAGTACTACCTCCACTATTTACTATTAAAAATAAGCCCGCCATCGCTACAATTACGCTAGCAACTTTTATCAAACTCAGTTTTTCTTTCAAAATTACAGGAGCCAGCGCCATCACGAAAACCGGGGCGAAATATAAGCTGACAGTAGCATTAGCAATCGTCGTATACCGATAAGCCTCAAATAGGAAAATCCAATTAAAGCCGATTGCAGCTCCCGAAAGAAGTAATAACACAATATTTTTCCTAATCGCTTCAAAAGAAAGTCTGTTTTTAGCAACCATACTTGCCAAAATTAAAAATAAACTACCAATCGCCCCTCTTAAAAGAGCAATCTCACTTGAAGAAAGCTGAATTTTCCTTACGAACAGACCGATGCTTCCGAAAATAAGCATGGCCATTATTAATTTGTCTCTCCCTTTCACTGCTTATCCTCCCTGGTGTTTTTTCTCAAGTTCTTTGGATGGAAATACTTAAACCCACTAAGAATTTTACTTGATAAATAAAAAGCCCCTTACGAGCGATTTCTATTAACTATATTACAATAACTTATTATATCGATTACTTGCTAACAATTGCTATGAAAAGATATTTATTTTTTTAAAAGTAGAATATATGATTTTTCAGTATTATTTTACTTGTGTTTTTGTGTCTAATTATTGGCAAAAAAAATGGAGGCATATCCAAAAATTTTGGATATGCCTCCGTATCTGGTACGAATATATTAAGTTTACAATATTAATTTTAAGTATGCCGAAATTAGTTCTCCCCTGTTTTTTCCACTCAACTCTTGCTTAATATTGAGCCATCTTTTTAACAACCTACATTATAGGACAGTATCCAAATAATTCCCATTCCCTTTTTTAATCTGGAGCCCTTGACCGGCTAATTCATTCCACAATTTTCGGTCAAGTGCAAAAGGATCACTTTTTTGTAAACTAACCAATTCATCTTCTGTCATCTCAACATGATAATACTGTTCATTATTCTTTACCATCAATTCATAATAAGAAAATCTCATGAGAAATACTTCATAATCCTCGTCCCATTCTTTTAACTGACGTTCGATATGATCCGCAACCTGTGAAAAAAATTCCTCACCGCTCTTGTTATTAGCAAAATAGCTTCTCACAATCCCGTTAACGTTCATTTTCGTATCTCTCCTTCAAAAATATAGCTAAATAGTTTACAAAAAAACAATGAAAAAGACTCCTTACTGCAAAATAATGCAACCAAAGAGCCTATTCTGTCGTTGTTTTCACACAGGTTCAAATCTTTCACCCCTAGTAGCACCTTAATGCTGAGCAGATTACTGCAAAACCATAGAGTTAGTATTTCTCATTTACCATTGATAACCTTCTTTCTTTTATTATCTATATTTTAACATATTTATTTAATTTACACATTGATATGAATTTTCCAAAAATGAACGATTTTTGAAAAGTGCGATTATTCTAAAGCATCTTACTGAATACCCGAAAATTTACTACAAAAACTACTGACTGGAGTGCCATTTCCAAAATTATAATGTGTGGACATCACCATTAAAATCAGTTTCACTATTATTTGGAAAATACCATAACTTTGTTAAATGGATCTTCTTTTCCGACGTCATTGCCAGCAGCTCTTCCATGAAAACTCCTCGTCCGGCTCTTAAATCACACGATGGACTGCCTTGGATTCCTAACAAACCCGAAATCTCATAACCATTTCTACTGAATTCTTCAACTTGTTTGAGAATAGGCTTCAAAATCTCCCGGCAATGTTTCCGATATTCTGCATTATTGTATTCCTCATATGTCATCGGTAGGCGGTTAAGTCCAAGGAAGCTAAATTCTGGACAAGGCAATTGAACAATTCCAAATCCCTCTCCTATTGCCCAATCTGCCGCAGACTTCATGGCCCCTTCTGCACGTGCTTCCTTAGCAATGACAGTATTTTGATTAAAAATACAATGAGCAACTAACAAAATTCGTTTACTACGCTGCATTTCTTTTCTCCCTCATGAAAATTTTGTTCAACATTGGAAGTCGAACAATCATAAACATTATCAGCAAACAAGTGGCAATTTTATCAACAAAATTTCCGGTAATTCTGGAAATG
>CALCRD010000099.1 GCA_937894355.1 uncultured Bacillus sp. | reverse complement strand
TTTTAGACAGAATTTTTTACCTTTCCTGCAACTATTATTTTTCCAACCTATTACTACAAATACGGTCACCCAGCTTAAAGAAGCTGGGAATATAGCCGAATTAGCCGTAATGAACCTAGGTGGCAAATATCTTCAGCAGTTTTTTGCTGAGGTAACTGAAGTGCAACTACAAGAACAGGAAGCTGAGTTTAATCGGCTGTTTGTTGGGCCTGGACCGATTTTAGCTCCGCCTTGGGAATCTGTATACTCGAGCCGGGAACATTTGCTGTTTGATGAAGCAACTTTTCAAGTTCGCGAGCTCTATCACCGGTTTGGGAAGCAATTTATTAACGAAAACAATGAGCCGGATGACCATCTGGTTATTGAGCTAGACTTCTTGCACTTTTTAAATAATAAAGGTTTGCAAGAGGGTGATGTTACTTTGGTGGATTGCCAGTTGGCGTTCTTAGAGGAGCATTTGAGCCGGTGGGTTCCGCGTTTTTGTGAGTTGATTTTGAAGCATAGTGATAGTCTGTTGTATCGGGGTGCGGCTTTGTTGTTGAGGGATTTTGTTGATGAAGATTTGCAATCGTTGCGAGAGATTAAGGAGGCCTTGGTTGATGTCAGATAAGAATCCGATTTCTAAGTTAAGTTCGACAAATATGAAGCGTAGGACGTTTTTGAAGTGGACGGGTGCGGCGGCGATTCCGGTTGTGGCTGGGGGTGCTGTTGGTTCTAAGTTGTTGGTGGACCGGAAGTTGGCGAAGGGTCCGCGGGATGAAGGCCCGGAGACGATTGTTTCGACTTGTAGTGTGAATAATTGTGGTGGGAAGTGTGTGATTAAGGCTCATGTTCGGGATGGGGTAATTGTTCGGGTGAGTACGGACACGAATAAGGGTGATGATTTAACTAGTCCGCCGCTTCGGGCTTGTGTTCGCGGTAGAAGTTATCGTTCGATGCTTTATCATCCAGACCGGTTGAAGTATCCGATGAAACGGGTTGGCAAGCGTGGCGAAGGGAAGTTTGAGCGGATTTCCTGGGAAGAAGCGGTTGAGACGATTGCTTCGGAAATGAAGCGGATTGGTGATAAGTACGGGCCGGAGTCGCGGTATATCAATTATGCTACTGGGAATTGTGGTTTGTTCAACTCATGGGGCATGGTGCCGAAATTGTTTTCTCTGACTGGCGGGTTCCTTAATTCTTTGAACGATTATAGCTCTGGTGCTAGTAATGTGGCGACGCCTTATACGTATGGGGTCAATACTTCAGGAAGCAGTTTTGATAGTTTGCTACATTCTAAATATATTATTCTCTGGGGGCAAAATCCTGGGGAGATGATTTTCTCGACTCCATATCGGGAGTTTTTACTGCAAGCGAAGAAAAATGGTGCCAAAATTGTGGTGATTGATCCGCGTTATACGGATACGGCGGTTGCTTATGCCGATGAATGGATTCCGATTTTACCGTCAACGGATACGTGCATGATGAGTGCGATGGCTTATGTAATGGTAACGGAGAATTTACATGATCAGGATTTCCTTGATCAATATTGTCTCGGCTTTGATGGCGATCATATGCCTGAAGGTGTGGCTAGTATTGAGTCTGTGAAGGCTTATTTACTAGGTGAAAAAGATGGTATTGCTAAGACTCCTGAATGGGCCGAAAAAATCTGTCGTGTTCCGGCATATACGATTCGCAAGATTGCTAGAGAATATGCTGGTGCTAAACCGGCGGCATTGATACAAGGCTGGGGTCCTCAGCGCCAAGCTTATGGCGAGCAGTTTGCTCGAGCTGGAGCACAGCTTGCTTGTTTAACTGGAAATGTCGGCAAGTTAGGTGGCTGGGCTGGCGGAACCGGATATTCCTTCCGTCCGGGGCTTGTGTCACCGATTAGCTACGAAAATCCGGTTAAAGCGGGAATTCCGTGTTTCTTATGGACCAAAGCCGTTGAACAAGGGACAGAGATGACGGCAGCCGATGGCGTTGTTGGTGTGGACAAGCTGCCTAGCAATATTAAGCTTATTTTTAATATCGCAGGAAATATGCTACTTAATCAGCATGGTGATATTAATAAAACGAGAGTGCTGTTGGAGGATGAAAGTAAGCTGGAATTTATTTTATGCACGGACATTTTCATGACTCCGAGCGCCAAGTTTGCGGATATTCTGTTGCCGGGGACGACTTTCTTTGAGCGCTGGGATATTGGAACACCTTGGGGTAATGGCGATTATTGCATTTTAGGTGAAAAGGTTTTAGATCCGTTGTTTGAATGTCGGAATGAATATGATGTTTTTGCTGAAGTTGCTGATAAATTAGGTGTGAAGCAGGAGTTTACTGATGGCAAGTCGATGCTTGATTGGGTGAAGGTTAGCATCGAGAAAACCAAGGCAGAGGTTGACCCAGATTTCCCTACTTTAGAGGAATTCCGCAAGAAAGGCGTTCACCATTTTAAATATGATGAACCGAATATTGGCTTTAAAGCGCAAATTGATGATTTGACCAATAATCCATTTGCAACTCCTTCGGGAAAAATTGAGCTATTTTCCAAAGCGTTGTTTGATATGAATAATCCTGAGGAAATTCCGGCGGTTGCCAAGTATATTGCCGCTTGGGAAGGTCCTGAAGATCCGAAGATCGAAAAATATCCCTTGCAATTAATCAATTGGCATTACAAACGGAGATGTCACTCGACTCATGATAATAATGACTGGTTGGAAGAGGCGGCCAAGCAAGAAATGTGGATGAATCCTATCGATGCCGAGGCTCGTTCGATGAAGGATGGTGACCGGGCGAAGGT
>CALCRD010000098.1 GCA_937894355.1 uncultured Bacillus sp. | reverse complement strand
CACCGTTACATGAATATATCCAATCACTCATTCAAATCAAGGCATTACAAGTTAAATTGGCCTATCCGGGTCATGGAAAGATAATTGACCGGGTTAATGAACGTATTGACGAACTGATTGAACATCATCAGCACCGTTTAGAAGCCATGGAAGAACTAGCCAGTGGAAAAACTGCCTACGAAATTGCCGAAACCATATTTGCTAGTAAAAAGTTAAACCCACATCAATGGCGCTTTGCGATTGCTGAAACAATCGCTCACCTAAACTATCTAACTGCTGAAAATAGAATCAATAAAGGAGACTCCACTCCAGTTGTTTTTGAAAAAACCAGTTAAGGGGTGGGTTCATAGGTGGGTTTGGGTTCATAGGGACGGTTCTTGTGCTTTTTTTTAGGGAAGAATAATACAAAATAACTTGTGCCAGGAGCTATTCAAAAATTAATAGATCCTGGTATTTTTTATTATGGGATTGGGTGTTGTGGGAATAGCTAATCTAGTTGTGACTTAGTTCACTTTGACCGATAGAAAGCGAAAAACGACCGATAGAAATTCAAAAACGACCGATAGAAAGCGAAAAACGACCGATAGAAGTCCAAAAACGACCGATAGAAGTCCAAAATTAATTAAAAAAAATTTAAACACAAAAAAAGTACAATGCTCTATCCAGATGGATGGTGCATTGTACTTTTTTTGTGGGGTAAGGGTACCTATTTAACAATCTTTCGGTAAATCAATTTGTATAGAGGTTAAGATATTCCTATTCCAGAAATTCCATGAATCATTCAGGTTAATAGTTCAATTCAGCTTACTATTATTATTTATAAACATCCATTTCAACCCCAATAATGACTTCGGTTTTGGTATGATCAGTTCGTTTGGGGGTAAATATGCAAGGCCAATCCGTTTTTTTCGCGAGGTCAAATAACCTCAACCGTATGAAGTCAAAGAGCGACTTCCTTTCTCTGGAGCTTTAAATTACGGATTTTTGAACCCCCAAAAAAAATACCACTTGGAGTGCCTGCCTAGAAAATCGGAATATCTATCAAAAAAAGTATAAGTTGTCCCCAATTCTTTACTCATAAAAGAGAAACATTGTTTCCATAAGAAGAGTATGAGCGACACTGGCATTGCTAACATGTAAATTTTTCCATGTCGAATTTTATGAATATTATAAGAATTTTGTATAGGATGTGTATACAAAACCATATGAATCTTCTATTCTTTATTTGGTTAGTTTGAGTTTCCATTTAATTTACAAGGGGGAGAATGTTTAGTCTAGATGAATCGTTGAATCCGTCGTATTAAGAGTCGTTTTTCCAAGGGAAAGTTTTAAGTGGAGAGGGGTGTTATTGCACTTTTTCTAACGGGTTAATCCACAACCACGACTTTAAGGAGGAACTTCATTGATAAGGAAAACGTTCGCAATGTTTTTGACGGTGCTTTTAGTATTTAGTTCGATAGGATTAAACAATTTCGTTTTCTTGAATAACAAAATGGAAGCTAAAGCTGCAAAGGAAGTAAACATTCCCAAAAAGGTAGAAAAAGTAAGAGAATTAGAAGAATTGCGCGAAAGAAATTCAAAAACCTTTGTTAACACTGATGGTACCTTTACAAAGGAAATATTCACAGAGGATATTCATTATGAAGAGCAAGGGAAATTAAAAAATATTTCAAATACTCCTCAAGTCAATAATGATTCAGATAAAGGTGATTTTAAATATAAAAATAAGGACAATAGATTTTCTGTTAAATTTGCCAAGGACACCAAAAAGAAGAATCTAGTAAGCTTAAAAATCGATAAAGATAATCTCGATATTCAATTACTAAATACTAAATTAGCAAAGGCAACTTATAAAGATGGTCAAATTGTTTATCAGGAAATCTATAAGGATGTGGACTTTAAGTATAGCCTGGGGAATTCAACAATCAAGGAAGACATTTACTTAAACACAAAAGAATCGGCTAGAGAATTTCAATTTTTCATTTCAGGCAGTCTTTTACCAAAGAAAGAAGACCGAAATATTAATTTTTACAATAAAGATAACGAACTAGTATGGGTAATGTCCCCCCCTTTTATGGAAGATCAAAATGGTAAGTACTCGGAGGAATTTGTATTTGATTTAGAGGAAAGTAAAAATGGTTATCTTCTAACTATGATTCCCGATGCAAAGTTTTTGGATGAAAAGGACACAAAATATCCAGTTTGGATTGACCCTAGTGTCACGGTAGGGGGTACTATCTATAACACCCAGGATTCCTATGTGCTGCAGAGGTATCCAAGTACTAACTATTATAATACTGCTCATCTTAGAACAGGATATACAGATTCTACCGGAGTAACCCGAACTTTTGTTGATTTTTCGCAATCACTGCCTAATTTAAGTGGAAAAATTTTAGTAAATGCAGAATTAAAGTTATATAAATGGACTAACTCAGGATATATTATTCCAGCAAATGTTTATGCCAATCGGGTAACTAGTGATTGGAATAGTCGAACCGTAAACTATGGGAATCAACCTGGAATAGATTCCTCTGTTGCCTATGGAAGCATATCTACAGATGGGACAGCGAGATGGCTCGGCTTAAATGTGACCAATTTAGTCAACGGATGGATGAAAGGCCATTTTCCTAACTATGGTCTCGTCATCAGAAGTACCAGCGAAGGAACACTGGGAACATATCGAAAATATAATGCATCGGAAAGTGCATCGGGTTTGCCCTACCTATCAATCACTTATTCCGATCCGCCGGGGGGCCTAAATTCGGTTCCCTATTCCAACCAAGATGGGACAGGGTATGTTGATTTAACCTGGTCTCCGGTCGAAGGAGCAACAGGCTACAAGGTGCAAATTTATAATGGCCGGGGCTATGAAGCGTTTAATGTCGGCAATACCACCTCATGGAGCACAAGAGGAAAAAAACTCTGGCCGACAAGAGCCCAAATTGACAGCGGACAATATGGATTAAGATTTGGGGGTGACGGCAGGGAGCTTCCAGAAAATCCGAATTATCTATACGTGAAGTGTGGCGGAACCTATATCAATAGTACCAATTATTGGTTTAGGGTTACGGCATACAATGGATATGGAGAAACAGATATTTGGGGCAATGGAGTGGTACCTGTAATACCAGATAAAACGCCGCCAACAGCACCAACATCGGTTCAAATTACCAATGATCGAATCGATTCATTTACGATTGGATGGCAGCCCGCAACGGATACTGATGGGTCAGGAATTGCAAAATACAAAGTATTCATGGGGGATCAGCCAAATACGCCAAATATTGTAAATGGTTTAGAAACGACCAGCCAATACTTTACGTATCAAGGAACATTAATTCCTCGTAAAGTGTACTATGCTTGGGTCCAAGCGGTTGATAATAGCTCAAATATAAGCAGTAATTCAGTCGCTACCGAGAAAGTGGCGCGAAAAGATTTCGACGCACAAATTGAAAGCTACTATATTCCAAACACCTCAGACATAGACCAAATAAATGGGGAAACACTGTGGTTTGATGTTAGAAATGCGGGAACCTCATCCTGGACAAATGATTTAAATATTAATTTATCAGTTACTAGTACTGCTCCTGACGGAAGCGCGCCAACAGGCTTTGTTGGTTATTTAAATACGGGAGAAGTTATTATGCCTGGCGAAGTAAAGCGTTTTAATGTCAGTT
>CALCRD010000097.1 GCA_937894355.1 uncultured Bacillus sp. | reverse complement strand
ATGATGTGCGAAGATTAGTTTAAGGAAAAGATGTGAATATAAATCCTATAGATAAACTCAGCAATCTTGCAGGTATTCCAATAATCTTGTAGAAATAGTATTCATGCCACAACTAATCTAATTATTTGAAATAGTCCAAGAAATATAAGTGGTAGTTTTAGAACTCCTAAGACTCTTAGTTTCGGTAGTAACTGTAGAGGCTATGGGAGTTTTTGTGTTAAACAACATAAATAGCATAGCGCTCATTATGAAAAAATGAAGTTATACATTCCTCTGTTAAGAAAAGGCATGACTGATAAAAAGGGGGGGCATATGTGAGAAGAGTAATTGCGAAATTCGAGATTACAACGCCTATGTTTTTGGGGGGTGCAGATAACAGCCAAACGGTAGAGCTCAAACCAACATCTGTTAAAGGGGTTTTAAGATTTTGGTTTAGAGCTGTAAATTACGGTAAAAACCAAGATTTCAAGAAGGTAAAAAAGGTTGAGGATAAACTGAGAACCCAGGATCTTGTGGAGGAGACCAAATCAGTAGTTGAAGAGTTATTTAAAGAATTGGGTATTTCTTATCTGGGCTATGGTTTAGATTACGGTCAGGGTGAGAGAGACGAAAAAGGTAGAAAGAGGAAGGTGAATAGACCTTGTCTTCGTCCAAAGCAGACTTTTAGCTTGGAGTTACTCCTTAATCCAAGAATATCGGATGAGATAAGTATTGAGAATTTAATCATGCCCGTAAAAGCCTTAGGGTTGTTTGGAGGGCTTGGTAGTCGAAGTAGAAGGGGTTTTGGATCAGTGACTTTAAATTCAATCTGTATTGACGGCAATGAGCACTGGGCTAAGCCCAAGACAAGAAGTGATTTGCTAACAGCTTACAAAGACTTCTATTCCTTCCTCGAACTTGGTGATCCTTTACCAGAGTATACTGCATTTAGCAAAAATAATAAAACGATTGTTCTAAAGGAATCTAACAGTTACAAAAATGCTTTGCAAGAAGTAGGCAGCGCCTTAATGGGGTTTAGGCGAGATTGTCGTTCGGATGCCAAAATCATATCTAACTATTTGAAAAATGTTGAAGTAGAGGAACACCCTAGAAGAATAGTTTTTGGTTTACCTCACAATTATTTCATTCGCAGTGTAGGTAAAGTGGAGATTAATCCCATAATGGGGGGTGGTACGAGACGCGCCAGCCCTTTATTTATCAAGATCATATCAATCAAAGAAAATGGATATATCCCGGTATTAACTCTATTCCCGGCGATATTTCTTCCAGAAGGCGGTAAAATCAGATTAAAGGGTGAAAGAAAAAGAGAAAGAGATCTTACCCCCCAAATTTCTTATGATCTTATAGCTGACTTTATGAAGGGTTGCGTGGAAAATATGGACGCATTGGAGGTGACACCTAATGGCTGAACGACGCTATTTTTACTTCGCTTTGGGGCCGGTCCAAGAGTTTGTAGGTAAAGCACGGAGATTAAGAGATTATTGGACCGGTTCTTATTTGCTTTCTTATCTTACTAAACAAGCCATGGACGAAGTTTGTAAACAGGGAGGGCGCATTGTCTTTCCTCCTTATGGAGAGAAAAATAATGCGGATACTGATAAAGGAGAGATCGGCTCGTATCCCAATAAATTTCAAGCGAAAGTACCGGTAAGTTTTAACCCTTCATGTTGCGAAGAAAGGATAAAAACAACTTGGGAGAAAATTGCCAACAATGTTTGGGAGAAATATATCGCAAAGGTTTCACCTTTGGGTAAGAATACTAGGGAGATATGGGAGCGTCAGGTTGAAGGGTATTGGTCGATGCAATGGTTGATTGCAGATGTTGAAGATGATACTTTGCTTGATCAAAGAAAAAAATGGCGAAATCATATACCCACAGTTGAACCTGGAGATAAATGTACTTTATTCGGTAATTTACAGGAAATATCCGGTTATGTTAGATCGTCCCTTGGGAATGAGAGCAAAAGCCAAAGACGATTTTGGGAAAAGATGCAAACACAACTGGCGATGTTAGATCTTAGAGATGGGGAGAGGCTTTCTTCTGTTGCTTTAATTAAAAGGGTCTTCCCGCAGGTATACAATGAGCTCGAAAAGACTAATTTACCAATCAACTTTCCTTCTACCACGTATATGTCGGCCATTTCCTGGATTAAGCATGTGGCCAAAAATGAAAGAGAGTGGGCTTTAGAATTCCTCAAGGAAGCGAAAAAACTAAAAGGGGCTTGCAGTGAGACTAGAGCCGGCATCCAGGATTTGGGGAAGCTCATGGAGGACGATAAGGAAGTGCGAGATTTTATCTCTTTGAATGGTAATTACTTCTATCCCCCTACTCTTCTAAATGATCAGTTGTGGGATGATAATACGCAAACAACTAGAGAAAGGCTGGCGGAAAAATTGAAGACTATAAATAGTAGGGTTTTTCAGCCAGATACCTATTATGCCTTGCTTAGTATGGATGGGGATAGGATTGGTGCCCTCCTTCAGCAACATAAAGATAAAAAGGTAGAAATAAGTAATGCCATCTCTGCTTTTAGCAAATCTGTACCTGGCATAATTAAAAAAAGAAATGGAAGAGTGATTTACGCGGGAGGAGAGGATGTTTTTGCAATTCTTCCTGTAGATTATGTTATAGCGGCGGCAGTTGAATTGCGAGAAAAATACATGGAGTTATTTGAAACAATATTTGGTTCCATAGAGATAGCTACCATTTCCGCGGCAATAATATTTGCCCACCACCATGCTCCTTTATCGCAGATCTATAGCGAAATTCAATTTTTGTTAGATAAAGTAGCGAAAAACCAATATGGCAGGGGTGCACTTGCAATCAGTACATGGACTACCGGAGGTCCTAATTTATGTTGGGCGATGCCATGGCAAAAATTAATCACGAAGCAAAGCCCAGGGAGTCTGCTGGAGGAATTAGCTGAAGAGTTTGGGGATAGAAAAAAGAAGCGGGAAGCCGCTGAAGGTATTTCCCATAGTTTCATATACAAGCTCAGGAAGGAATTAAGCTTATTTACAGATGAGGATTTAGTCTTTAGTGATAGGTTTTTGGCACTTTTAACAGCAGAATATATGAGAAGTAAGGGAAAAGGTGGTAATGATTTAAGCAAAGAACAAGTTTTACCACTAATGAAAAAATTGTTGGCGGTATGTAAGATCTATTATCGAAATGAAAAGGGTTATATTGAGCAGCGAAGGAGATTGAATATTGATGGTGCATTAATTGTTAAGTTTTTAGCCAGGAGGTGGCAGCATGAAGGTTAGAATATGGGAGTTTAAAGCTCTGGATACACTGTTTTTTAGAGATAGTACCCCCCACGATGCGGGAGAAGGTGGGGGAACAGGTGTTAAAAGTCTTTTCCCTCCATATATATTTACTCTTCAAGGGGCAATCAGGACTGGCTTGGCACTGGGGCAAGGGTGGACACCAAGGGGCGAGATTCCTTTCCCCGCGGAATTAGGCGATGGCGACAATCTAGGTCAAGTCTCTTTTGAAGGTCCCTATTTTAAACAGGGAAAAGATTATCTTTTTCAAGTTCCTTTAAATTTGTTACATAGAAATTTTGAGGAATTTAGTTGTGTTGAACCAGGGACGGAACTGTTCCATACTGACATGGGTAAGGTAAGGCTTCCAAAGTTGGCAAAAGCCATTGAGGGAGCGAAGATAATGAACGATTATTTGATAACAGGGAACGGTTTCAAAAAATTGCTAAATGGGGAGAAGTTTAGATTTGCCCGAGAGGACTTTGTGGAAAAATCTAAGTTATGGCATGAGGAAGAGCGGGCAGGTATAGCCATAGATCGGGTGTCTGGGACTTCAAAGGATCGTATGTTATATTTTACATCACATATCAGACCAGAACAGGAACTCTCAATAGCCGTTAAAGTAAAAGGGATTGATGAAGACTGGCATCGCCAAGCACCATCTCTTCTTTCTTTAGGCGGAGAAGGCAGGATGGCGGCAGTGCACATCGGGGAGGATCAAGCCATTTTGCCACCAATGCCTGATTTGTTGATGAAAGATGGTAAGACTAGATTTACTGCTACCTTGCTTACCCCCGGTTGCATTTGGCCATATAGAAGCCTGGAAGATATAACCAAGGAAATGGAATTGCTAATCGAAAAAGGTCTTCCCTCCATTCCGGGCAATTGTATTTCAGCTTGTATAGGAAAGATGCATC
>CALCRD010000096.1 GCA_937894355.1 uncultured Bacillus sp. | reverse complement strand
GGCTCAAGTGCTTTTATTAATCGATTTTTCTTAAAAGCCCCTATTAACCTTCCACCTATAAAAAAAGCACCCACTTTTTATGGGTGCGAGTCAGCTACTTTTTATTGGTATTTATTTTAAACAATGGATAAAACGGACAAAAGCGGATAATCGCTGTTAAGATAAACACAATTCCTAGTATGCCAAAGTATTTAACATTACCTTCAAGAAGAAATAAGCCTAATAGTAATACCCCAAGAATCAAACGGATAATTCGGTCTGCTCCTCCAACATTTGCTTTCATAATTCCCAACCCCTAATAAAATAATTATTTCATAATTTATGTTATCCTTCGGGTTGGATATTTACAGTGATTAAGTCACTTATTCACTATATTGTCAAAAAACCCCTTAAAAGCTCTCTAGAAACCAGCCAAATCTTACCGCGAGCTAGACGAATACTACCGCCCTTTTCCAAGTGTTTCATTACCCGGCTAATGACTTCTCGGGAAGTTCCAAGATCAGCAGCTATTTCTTCGTGTGTCATCAATAAGCTGGAGTGATCAGTCTCGAGATTTTCTAACAGAAAATTGACCACTCTCTCGTCGATTCTCCGGAAAACAAGATCATCAAATAATCCCATCAAATTGATAAACCGGTCGGCGGTAGTTTGATTAATCAATTCTTGCAAGCTATCGCTCTTTTTTAACAATGATCTTAATAGCTGTTTTTCGATGAGAAACAGTTTGGTTTTTTGGCTAGCTATGGCATAAGCGGGATAAAGTTGATTTGAAAGTGCACTAGTCACAGTCAAAACACAAGTTTCACCCGGTGGGACTCTGTAGAGATTGATTTCTCGACCATTTTTATTCATTTTGGTAATTTTAATTTCACCAGAATAAACGAAAGCTGCCCAGTGACAAGAATCACCATCAGCTAGCAACGTTTGCCCTGCTGCTACTTCCACATGGATGAGTTGGTTTAATTCTTCCTCTGATAGGTCTGCTAAAAATGGGAAAAATGCCAGAATTGAAGTTTTCATTCGTTCACGCCCAATAATAATTGATTACTATTATTGTATTTGTATTTAGAGAAATTAGCTAGGGGAAATATGAGATAAACCAGAATGTTTAAATGTTTCAGAAAACGCATTCTTGACCGGGCTAGCTTATTTAGCAACGAAACAATCATTTATATTCAAAATATTGTGATATAATAAAAATAGAAAATGTTGTTATCCTGGTCGAGGTGATGTTTATATGAGTCTAGTACTAAAAAACCGGAAATACACGAAAATCTTAGCAATTATTCTAGCAATTTTTTTAAGTATAATTATCGTAATCTTAGCAATTATTCCTCCAATGCTTATGCGAAGTATTGTAAACACCCACATGGAAGTAGAAACGTATTCACCGGATGATTATGGAATAGAGGCAAAGGAATTAACCTTAGAAACAGAAGATTCCTTATCGCTTGCTGCCTGGGAAGTAGAAAAGAAGAACCCAAAAGGGATTGTGATTTTACTGTCGGGGATTCAAAATCCATCTGTCACAGCATTTTGGGGTTACTCGAAAATGCTCCAAGACAATGGATATTCCTCTTTACTTATAGAAATGCGGTCTCATGGAGCTAGTGAAGGAGAAAAGGTATGGCTGGGAACAACAGAATATTTGGATGTATTGGCCGGAGTTGAGCACATAAAGTCTCAAGAAGAGTATCAAAACACTCCAATTATTGTTTGGGGCACATCAATGGGTGGAGTAACCGCCATCAATGCCATCGGGGAAATAGCTGATATCGATGGAATCATCAGTGGCTCTGCGTATTCTTCATGGCCGGATGTTTTCAGCGATAATATGGTGAATATGGGCTTGCCACCGTTTCTTGCTGCAGCTGAAAAACCATTCGTTTCGCTTTATATGGGCTTGCAATTGGGCTTTGACAAGTTAACAATGAATCCACTCAATCAAATTGGTAAATTAGATGGCAGACCGGCATTATTAATGCATTCTACAGAGGACTCGCAAGTACCTTATAAAAGTTTTGAACGATTAATCAAAAATGCTCCGGATAATATTACTACCTTCATCCGCGAGGGTGATCAACACTTTATTTGCTTTGAAGAATATTTTGAAAACCCAATCGAGGATAAGGAGTTTTCTGGGGCAGTATTGGACTTTTTAGCATCAAACTTTTGATAACTTGATTCACTATTTCGGTTTATATCTCGTCAGTATTCAACACAGATACAGGGATAAACCATAAAGTTAGGTGGGAATTCTACAAATTTCCTAGGAAATTTTGTGGTTTATCGCAGATTAACGGGAAGTAAAACCCCTACTGATTGAAGTTTTACTATCATGTTTTCCCTGTTAGTGATGAATATAAAAACCACCTAGCGATGTTCACTAATAATGTTAGCTTTGTGCTTCCTAGTCTAAGAGTAAATAGCAAGGTGCTGCTCCTTCGTTTATTGCTTGATTCGCCAAATCTTTAAGTCTAGTATATTAGTTTAAAGGGCTATTTTTGAAAAAGAGGCATTGCTAGCCAATTTAACGAAAGGAGTTCTTATCAAATGAGAAAGGGATTTTTTTACAAGGAAAGGATGGTTCTTAAGAAACGAGCAGCGGCCATAATGAAAGTGACGATTATTTTTGCCACAATTGCCTTACTAATTGCACCACAGCAAATTTTTGCTGAAACACAACCATCACCATCACCATTAGATGATTCTTCGATTTCGCTTCTATCCTCACCACAAGTTGCGGTGGAACAGACCTCACTAGCGAATGTAACTGTATTAGGAAGTGAGAGCTTGACCGGACACCTAGGCCCAAATACACAAAAACTCACATTAAATTATAGTGGTAAAGGTTTGTTGACTCTAGGTTTTTTGGAGCATCCGTATATCATTTTTCAAATGCCAATTGAATTTTCAAGCCTATTACAAAATCAAAGCTTTATCAATGGAATAGTTGCCAAATACGATGTTCCTATTATTAGTTTATTAGGAATAAATCTAGGTAGAGATTCTGGAACATTTTCTACTATTTATGTAGACTCAAGCACCAATACCATCAGTATGGATTATCATAATCTTTTATCGCTAAACTTGCTGTCATCGTCAACTTATAATTTTACTTTAGAAATAGATTTGGACTCACTACCAGCTTCAACAGACGGTGTTTATACGTTTCTGGCAAGTAGTCGAAATGCGGTAATTGATCTTTCTGTATTAGAGGAGAGGCCGTCTCCTTTTACAATTCAGGTTCCGATTGTCAAACCTGCTCCAGAAGTGCCCATAAACCAAAACATCAGTAATGCTAACAGTAATCTCGAAGCGGTTCCCGAGGTTGATCTCAATACAATCACCAACACGGAAGAAGTTGTTGAAAGTGAAGTTGAACCCTTTGAAGCTTCCGCTGTAAATCCAGAAGTTAAAGCTGACTCTGAAGCGGAAAAAGATGTCACTGTGGAGGCTGATAGTAAAAAGGATAAAGATGTTGCTTTATCAGATGATGCCAACCTTGTTTCAAGTAGAAATAAACTTCCAGAAACGGCGACTGATTTATTAGGTATCGCTTTGATTGGATTTTTAACCATATTATTGGGACTTGCGACAAGAGTTTTCAATAATCAAAGAAGTTTTTAAAACAATAGCAGGGATATCAAAAACTGGATGTTTTGTGGGAAATATTTGCACAATTCGTACAAACTTGTCTTTGTTATTGTTCATTATTTCACATATTTCCGCTTAAAAAGGCAGAAGCTATATAACACTTCTTAAGCTGAATGGCAGTAAATTCAGCAATTTTGGAGTGGGGGAAAACAAAGCAGGAAGGAGGAACTATAAAACTGCCTTCGTGGAAGGTGTAATTTTTTAAAAATTACAGTCTTATTAATTGAGAAAGGTAGGTTGTTAACATGCCAAAAACATTATTTAAAGCTACTGCTCATCTTCAAGACGGTGTCCAAGTTAAGGTAAGAGCAAGGGATTTTGAGGTAACTATTGATGAGCCAAGGGAACTCGGTGGAACAGACACTGGAATGAATCCAGTTGAATTGGTGCTATCAGCATTAGGTGCTTGTCAGGCAATAGTCGCCCGTGTTTATGCGGCTAAATTTGATATTACACTGGAAGATTTTCGGGTAGAAGTAGAAGGGGAACTTGACACGGATGGCTTTATGAATTTGTCTGATGTCCGCCCAGGGTTTAGTGATATTCGCTATAACATACACATCGAAACGGATGCTCCAAGAGATCGAGTCGAAGAGTTTGTAACATTTGTAGAAAGTAAATGCCCAGTAGGCGACACCCTTGCAAATCTGGTCAACGTATCGCGCAATGAAATAATTATTAAATCTTGCGTTCGATAAACATACCCTCAAATGTAGATTGGACCGGGAACTGTAGAAATTAAACTGACTCGGATCGTAGTGTGAAAACTACTGAATCGAGTCAGATTTTTTTTACAACAAGCAGTTTTACACAGCCTTACAAAAAAAATATTCATTAATCCTCGATACTTCCAATTCGAGGTAGTCAGCAAACTAACAACTAATGGTAAAGCTAGTATGCAGCGAGCTTTTTGGCTTAACAATGACCAACTCATCTTTTGCCTCATTATAGGCATTATTTCTGGCCATCCAAGGCTCAACACAAACAAAATCCTTGCCTGCCTCCGTCCAAAGCACCACATACTTAAATTCCGCACCATAGCTCAAAGTAATCTCACCTTGCAGCTCCGGTATTTCAAAAGAGATATTTGGCTCCTGCGAGTCTAAAATAATCAGCGATTCCTTTTTATTGGTAAGATCTAGGCCATTCGCAACGGATTTTACAGCCATATCATTATAATCAATGTATTCAGTAGCATTAACCCGATAAACAAGGTCTTTATGCTGCGTGTTAAAATACGGATGGAACCCAGCATAAATCGGCATCTCCAGCTCCGAATTATTGCGGTATTCCTGCGAAATCGTCAAACTCGAACCAACAAGCTTGTATGTAAAAATCAGCTCAAAGTCGAAAGGGAAAGCCTGTTTCGTTTCAGCAGTACTTTTCAAAGACAACGTAATAGAAGCCGAATCAGTCGTCTCAACCCGGACCACTTCCCAGGGATTATTGCGCGCAACCCCATGATTCTTCATCCTAAAAGTTTGACCGTTAAGCTCGTATTCACCATTACTCAACTGCCCACTAATCGGAAACAGAATCGGAATCCCCCCGCGGACATTAGCTTCCAAATCAAACAGAGTTTCCTTATTGAGATAAAGAATTTCACTGCCTTTTTTGGTAAAAGTAGTGATGATGCCACCACGCTCAGGAACGACTGTAAACGATGTCTCAGCCTTTGCGTCAACTAACTCATAAAAAAGCAAATCCCGCTCATAAAATTGCTTTACATTAAACATTTAGTGTTGCTCCCTTCATGCTGTTTTTACCATCGTACACTATTTACCATAACAAATTAAAGTTTGCCGCAGAATTTTGGGCTGCCACACTTGTAGAAAGTAAAATGAAACAAATTATTTCAGTGGGAGTAACCGATAATACAACTTCTCACAAAGGATAAAGAGCGGTCCAATCGCAAGGATTGAACCGCTCTTTATCGCTAACTAATGTGATTTTCACTCTATTTTTCATCAACAACCTGTGTACCTTTACGGACTAACAAACGAGGCGCAGCGGTAACTAGAAGTACCAACGCAAGAGAGCATAATATAGCAGCTCCAACCATAGTTCCTCCGTTCACGATAAACGAATACCAAAGCGGTGACATTCCTTCAGGAGCATATTCTCCCCAAAAAATTACCCCTGCAGCAAAATGCCAAATATACCGGGCAAAGCTTCCGACAAAGGTGGCTATTACAATCCATAGGACAAGCTGGCCTTGTGCTCCATTATGTAAATGCTTTTGAATGATTGGATAAAATAAACCAGCGAAACCAACAAAGGCAAATGCAATAAAATACTCGATTAAAAATTGAATGATTTGCAAAAAGTAAACATCACCAGTGATGACCTGCAGCAATCCCCAAATGAATCCTGAAATGAAACTAACCTTAAAGCCCCAACGGAAGGCGATAATAAAAATTGGTACCATCGCTAACGAAATGGACACAAAAGGTGTTAACTTAATGGAGGGAAGCAAATCCAAAATAAGCGCAAATGCAGCAAAGAATGAAGCTTCAATCATGGCAATCAGACTGATATTTTTCATAAAAAAATCTCCCTTTAATATATGAAAACACAAGGGAGAACATCCAGAAAGAATTGAGCCGTAAACATCTCATCCACATTCCTTCGTTAGAATTAACTAACAGGTTCAAAGGGTTAGAACGATAAATTGATTATTGTTCACTCTCAGCAGGAAGCTCCCCTTGTGGTTCCGTATAATTTTAAATTTCCTTCCACATTATATATCTATAATTTCAATATTTAAAGATTTTTGATTTTGAATGAACTATGGACCAATAATCCTCAAGGATGAGCGTAGTTGACTTAAAAATGGCAGATGTGAATTTTGTCGATTTAGCACCCTTTTTGCTAAAAAGAAGTATAATAAGAGGGAAATATTATAATTTTCAAATTACTAAAAGCTTTACAGCTATTTTTTAGTGCAATTGAGGAGGAAAGTTATGCAAAAGCTAAAATTATTTATGATGATCTCCTTAGCATTTTTGGTGCTGGGTGGTTGTTCAGCTGCAAATGAAGAGGCCCCAACTCCGAATGGAAATGAGGATCAAGCTGTAGAAGGCGAAGTGAAACCAGTTAACGTTAAAGCTCGATATGTAAGTACAAACAAAAAACAACAGGTCTTGATTGAAGCCATAAGTGCACATTTCACAGTTTATACAAATGTTGTTGTGAAATTCTCAGTTGAAGGCTCAGATGCTAAAGGTAAAAGTCAAAAAGAAACCTTAGAGGCAAATTTTGGCACGTTAAATCAAGGAGAAATAAAAGAAAAGATTGTCCATACAAAGAAAATTGAAACACCAGAAAAAGTAAAAATCATCAGTGTAACCGGCATCGAATAATAACACATTAAAGCACTGGGGGACTGTCCCCCAGTGCTTTAATGTGTTAAACGGTCGGTTTGTTTAGCTGAACTTTGGACATCTTGTTTAGCTTCGTTTCTGTATAAAAATGATTGATAGATGACAAAGTATGTAAGAACAACAAAAGAGCGAAGCTTGAGTAAAAGGTATTTTAAGTGGATTTGTCGAAATCTAAAGTAGTTTGGTGAAAGAGGTGAAAAAGTTGAATGAAGAACAGGTAGATTTTTATCAGAACTTCAGAAAAAAGATGCAATGGTGGGTAAAAGGTGAAACTGGAAAAACAAATAAATATGTTGAAATACTAATGTTTGGACCAGACTTGTTTCACTTATTATGCAAGCTTACAGTTGATGCCGCAGTTTCGGTGACTGATAAAGCAAAACTTGGTGCGGCCATTGCCTATTTTATTTCCCCAGTTGATTTTGTCCCGGAAGCAATACTAGGACCAGTTGGTTATGTAGATGATATTGCCCTAGCAGCATTTGTGCTAAATGGCATCGTAAATAATGCTAGCCCCGAAATTGTTAAGAAACATTGGGCTGGAGAAGAAGACGTCCTAAATGTCATTAAGCGAATCCTAGAAGTAGCAGACAAAATGGTTGGATCAGGCCTAATGAAAAAAATAAAAAACAAATTTGGCGTCTAAACTTTAACACAGCGCCACTTTAAAGCACTGGGGGACAGTCCCCCAGGACTTTAAAGTGTTAAAGTGAAGAGGAACTGCCGGGATTACTAGCTTTTCTAGTTTGTGCTTAGGCAACTGGGAACACCACCCTAGTTAGGGAAAATTATTAACTCCCCTTTGTTTCCATCTAGTGACATTAGGATTTTTTCTATCATTCGGTCATGCTCGCAGAAAAGCATCAGGTAGAATAGATCGATATTTTCGTCGATGTAATCTGCAAGATTAGGATCATGGAACCTGCCATCCTCAGTAAGCTGTAAATAGCACTTCAACATCATTAATTCATCATGTAATTCCACTTCATCATCCACGTCATCCTCTTCATAATCTTCATCGCCACCGCTCCCAAAATTATATAGCCAAAATTCCCCTTTGTTTGGAGCCTTTAGCATCCGAACAATTCCAAATCCCAAAGAGATTGCCGTGTCATAGTCTATCTTGCGGTTCACGAGTCTGTAGAAGTATCCACAAGGGTTTTCAGGGTAGGGAGTCGGTGATAAATCGAGCGAAACTGGCAAGTTTTTTTGTGAAATCGCACTTGAAATCAGCATACTGGTTTTCAAAATCCCCTTATTTCCTTTGACAATGGAAAGTACATTAATCCCAAAGATACGATTTATCGGAAATGTTTCCAATTCATCGCGATCGAAACCAAAAAAAGAGATGATCTCAAAATCATCTCCGTTAACCATGTTTGCTGCCGGAATTATTTCTTCAAGGAATTCTAAAATATTGTTGCTTTTCATGAACAGTTCCTCCTATGAATAGATTTGTAATTTTCATCAATAATACCTATACAAATCAACAGGAAAAACACACACAAATGACTAAAAACGGAAATATATTTACCTGCTTATCATCAAAAAAAGCAGTGGGGACTTATATAAAATGCCCACTGCTTTTTTTCCAAATCATGATTCACAGCACGACTAACCATCAGAAGGAGATGCAAGCTCCCCCACAGTTAAAAGTTTCCCCCTATTTTAAAATGGTAATTTCCACGTTATTTTCTTCAGCGTATTTTTGCAAATTTACTTCAAAAACATTGATTTCCTTTTGGGATTTTTCCAATAGTCCATTTGCTTCTTCTATTAGGGTAAGGTCTTGGTTTTCTAAAGCGGTAACCATTATTTTCAATGCTTTATGTTGCTGTTTTGCAGCTTCAATATAACTTTCGTGGATTGACTGAAGTTCTTTATCGGAAATTCTAATTGCTTCCAGTTTATCGATGAAATCCGAATATAGTGGGATGATTTCGTTTGTCAAAGCATCGTATAAAGTGGCATCATCGGTATAATTTGCCCCGGTAACATTGGAGTATTTCGCAATAATCTCTTCCTCCGCTTTAGCAATAGCAGGAAGTTCATCATTAACATAAGAGAGTATTTCATCCTGTACAGGGTTAGAGCAGGCACTAAGAAGCATAAACAACGAAAGAAAGACAACAAAGAATCCCAGTTTCTTCATATATAATCCTCCCAGAAATTAAATACCAAACAAGCCAAGCAGCTACAACACGGCAACGCAGTAAAGCGGCGGGGGACAGTCCCCCAGCGCAGTAAAGCGGTGAAGCGTCCCCTGCGCAGTAAAATGGTGAAGCGTCCCCCGGCACTTGTTTAGTCGCTGCCGCTGTTGTCGTTGTTTTGATTTGGTTCTGGAGGATCGCTAGGGCTGTTATTGTTAATTTGGTTTGCCGGAGGTGGACTGGTTGACTGGTCAGGTTGGGTCGTAGCCGTAGCCGGTGAAGCTGGCGCAACTGGCGTGACCGTTGTCGAAGCTGCTGGCTCCGCAGTAGACGGCACTGAAGTCGCAGTAGCCGCAGTCGAAGTAGGAGTCGAAGCCGCAGTTGCCACCCCCGCACCGCCCGCAGTGGCTGTAAACGCTATAACCTGAGGTACTTTTGGCTTAAACACAAAGGTAAACAACATCAAGAAGATAATGAGCAACCCAAGAACCCCATCGACAACATAGAAAATCGTCGCGTAATTAGACCATAAAATCTTACTCTCATCAATTTTCTTCTCAGAATTAGTAATATAATCCTTTATCTCTGAATGATCAGGGAAAATCCGTTGCACCGATTCAAACTTCTCCAGCGCATCTTTATAATAGCCGCCCCAATACAGCTCCAGCCCTTCCCGATAAAGCTTATCCGTATTGCTACTAGTATTTTTTGCCCCGGATTGATTTACAAACTCCTTAACAATATTAACCGGGACCGCGAAATTAAAGCCTTGAATTTGTTGATAGCCATCCGTTGCCGAAGCCGTCGCCAACCCAATTATTTCGCCCTTCTCATTTATCACCGGTCCACCACTATTACCTCCAGAAATGGCCGCATTAATCTGAATAACCGAAGCCCCCGAATCTAATTTCTTCGAAGTAGCCGAAATCTGACCACCATTCATCGAAGACTCAAGCAACGAATCTGGCGAAAACAACCCAACCGCATCTGCCGCACCCGGATATCCAATCACCCAAATATTATCCTGGTCCTCAATCGAATCAGAATTTCCCAGCTTTAAAGTAGGGAGATTCTTACCCTCAACCTTTAACACAGCCACATCCTTGCCATCCTCTTCCAGAATCGACGTACCCTTCTGCTTAATCTCCGCTTTTAACTTATCCCCGCCAGGCAACACAACCGTCGTCTTCCTATTAACATCCTTAACATCTACAATCGATAATAAAAAGACCGTCGTTAAATCATAATCAAGCTGAAATTCACTCGAAACAATATCCACCAACTGGTAAAAAGCCTCCGTAATAATATCATCCTCAGACCAGTCATCGAAAGCCACCACATGGGCATTCGTCACCACATAGCCATCCGAGCTAATAATCGCACCCGAGCCTGAAGCCCGATAACCAGTCTTATAATCATACTCCTTCATTAACGCATCCAAATCTGAATAAAATTCCCTAAACTGCCATTCAACAGAAACCTCGCTGACCACTCGAACAACCGCCGGCTTCGCATACTCCGAAAGCTTTTGAGACTTCTTAATGTGGGAAGTGTCTGGCTTAATACTTAATAGAAAGAAAGACGTAACCATCACTGCAATAAGAATTATACTTATCGGCACAGTAAAAAGAGCCCTCTTCTTCAACACCATCACCTCTTGTATTATGAGTGTCAAACCTTTAGAAAATATATTCACAAGCCACCACAAAAAAATTTTGTACCACAAAATAAATAAGCTAGGGTTGCATAATTACATCCATAAATGTCATAAAATGTAAGCAACACAACCAATTTAGCACTTTAAAGCACTGGGGGACAGTCCCCCAGTGCGGTGAAGGGTTAAAGCGATTGGTGGTATTTTGCCTATTAAAAAAGCCGCCACAACTGTAGTGACGACCCCTAAAACTTCTCTTTTTGTGAAAAAAAACTACAACAAGCCATCAAATCTTCGCCACGCCCACCCTTCCCGAAAAGAAAGTGGCGCCGCCGCCCATGTCAGCCAGCCGGTCAGGGGTTAAAGAATTTACCAACCGATTCGCACTCGGCGCATCTGACCAAAGACCTTGGGTGACCACCACACCAGGCAGGACATTTGCCCCTACCGACACAGGTAATAAACATTCTCCGCGCCGGTTCCAAACTTTAATTAACTCGCCATCTTCTATGTTTGCTAATCTCGCATCACTGGTATTCATATGCAAAACCGGTCCTTTTTCAAAAGATTGGTGTTTGCGGTTGTTAGAGAAGGTCGAGTTTAGGAAGCTATGATTGGGACTGGCGATGAATAGGTAGGGAAAATCGCCATTGCCATTGCCATTGCCATCGCCATCACTATCGTCCTTGATTGGGATATAGGTAGGCAGTGGCTGATAGCCATCATCTGCCATTTTGCTTGAGTACAGTTCGATTTTTCCGCTTGGTGTCGGAAGTTTCCCTGGGAACAAAGGTTTAATATTGGCCTTAACAAATTGCTGATTAACTAAATCCTGGTAGGAAATTCCCGCCAAATAAGGGTTGTCAGGATTGTCGAGTGCTTGGGCGATCATGTCGGCTTCTGTGTCTAAGAAGGCCGGTTCGACAAAGCCCATGCCTTGAGCTAGCAAACGGAAGACTTCGACATTGGATTTTGCTTCGGCAAATCGAGCCAACACCGGCTGCTGAATTTGCAGATAATGATGCCAGTAGGAGGCGTAGAAATCCCTGTTTTCGAAGGATGATGTTGCTGGTAAGACGATATCGGCGTACCGTGCTGTTTCGGTTAAAAATAAATCATGGACAATGACCATTAAATCATCTCTCGCCAGTCCTTGTCTGACTTTATTGCCATCAGGTGCGACAACTGCCGGGTTGCTACTATAAACATAAAGTGATTTTACGGGCGGTGCTGCTGTCAGCAACGTTTCGCCCAGTTGATTCATATTGATGGTGCGGGTGGCTTTGTTTTTCAATAGGTCGGGACGTTGCAGCACCTCGGAATTGTGAGCAAGATAGCCGGAATTGCCTTTGATGGCGCCGCCGCCTTTGACGAGCCATTGACCGGTTAGGGCAGGAAGGCAGGAAATCGTGCGGATGCACATGCCACCATTATCATGATGCTGTGGGCCATTACCGATGCGAATAAAGGCTGGCGTTGTGTTTCCATACATTCGGGCAAGTTTATAGATATCCTCGACGGGTACGCCGGTAATTTCCGAAACCCGAACGGGATCATATTGTTTCACATGCTCGCGCAATTCGTCATAGCCCACTGTATATTGCTGTAAGAATGGGAGATTGATGCGATTTTCGGCAAATAATATATGCATCAGTCCGAGAGCAAGGGCTGAGTCGGTACCTGGTAAAATCGGGATAAACCAATCGGCAAAGCGGGCGGTTTGGTTTTTATGGACATCAATGACGATGATTTTAGCACCGTTTTGTTTCCGGGCTTTTTGGGCCAAGGCCAGCTGATGCATATTGGTGCTTTGGGCATTGATGCCCCAAAAGATGATTAGTTTGGCGTGAATCGTGTCTTCGGGGTTGCTGCCAAAGCTGCCACCCATTGTGTATTTATAGCCTTCCGAACCAGCCGACGAACAAATGGCCCGATCGAGCTGTGATGCGCCAAGTCGATGAAAGAAGCGCCGGTCCATTCCTTCTGCGGTAAGGTTGCCCATATTGCCATAAAAACTATAAGGAAGGATGGATTCTGGGCCGTCTGACTCAATAATTTTTTTCCAATGGGAGGTGATGGTGTGAATGGCTTCGTCCCAGCCTATGCGCTCGAATCTGTTTGAGCCTTTGGGGCCGATGCGTTTCAGTGGGTATTTCAAGCGCTTTTCATCGTAGAGTCTTTCGGTCATGTTACGAACTTTGTTGCATATATTTCCTTGGGTAATGGGGTGCTCGGGATCACCAGTAACTTTGACGAGTTTTTCGTTTTCTATATGAAGCAATAATCCGCATTGATCGGGACAATCCAGCGAGCAAACGGAGTGGAAAATTCCATTCTGTTGATTTGAGTAAGCGGGCATCGGAAAATCTCCTTTACTAGGCAGGTTGGGTGGTTCCACATTAAGTTTCAGTTATTATGGCTGTGTAAAACTGACCGTTGATTTCCGCTCCAGGCACGAGCGGTTCGCGGGCGGTAGCGGGGAGCCTCATAGGCGCTTTGCGCCTATGGAGGCTCCCCTGCCCCGTACTCCCGCAGGAGTCTTCGTATATCCGCTCCAATCAACTAAGTTCGGAAAAATCAACATTGAACACTAACACAGCTATTATATAGTAATAATTTTACCGTGGTTTACACTAGAATAACAGAAGAAAGTTATGTGTTGGGTTAATTGTAAAAAAGCAGAGGACATTATGGTAAAATAAGGTGTAATCGTACTGCGTATGCTAGGCGGCAATTAAGCGGAATCTGAACGGAATCTGAGCTGGATTGACCAACTGGAAATAATTGAGGTACCTAGAGAGGTGTTTTCCTTGAAGATAAAAGAAATTAATCTGGAGAATTTTCGTGGCTTTAATAATCTGACTTTGCATGTTAATGGAAAAAATGTGGTGTTGGTTGGCACGAATGGTGCAGGTAAATCGACCATCTTAAATGCGGCGATTATTTTATTATCAAGAGTGGTTGAGGCGCTGACTAATGGCGAATCCAAGAAAATTAATTTAACTGAAGCGGATATTAAAAATGGTCAGCAGAATTTGAAAATTAAACTTACGTTAACATATAACGGATTTGAACGGGAAATTGAAATAGCCAAGAGCCGAGCAGAATATCCGAAAAGTAAGTCCAAGCTAACTGTAAAAGACAACACAAAAGAAATAATTGCTAGGATCAAGCAAAAGATGGATGAAAAAGGTGAATTTAATGCGCCCGTTTTTGTCAATTATCCAGTACATCGAAATGTTTTAGATTTGCCATTCAACTCTAAAATTAGGCATGAGTTTGATCAATTTTCCGCTTATCAGAATTGCTTTTCAAGTGGCGTTGATTTTAAGTTCTTTTTTGAATGGTATCGGAATCAAGAGGATTTGGAGAATGAACAAAAAGTGGCAGCAGGATTAGATTATCAAGATAAACAGCTTAAAGCGGTTCGCCAAGCTGTCTATAATTTTATGCCGGGTTTTTCGGAATTGAAAATCATGCGCAAAGGGAAAATGCGAATGGTCATAAAAAAAGGGCAGCATGCCCTTGAAGTTAATCAGTTATCAAATGGCGAAAAGTGCACTTTGGCGATGATTGGTGATTTGGCTCGGCGCTTAGCATTGGCTAATCCAAGTTTGGAAAATCCCTTAGAGGGGATTGGTATTGTATTTATTGATGAAATTGAGCTGCATCTGCATCCGGCTTGGCAGCGTGAGATTGTAAACCGATTACAGTCGACGTTCCCAAATATCCAGTTTATCCTTTCGACACATTCACCCCAAGTGTTAGGGGAAATAAGGTCAGCTCAAATCTTTTTTGTCACCGAAAATGAAATGGGCGAGGATATTCGTGTTCATCGAGTGCCAACCTTGTTTGGTAAGGATTCCAATATGATATTAGAGCAATTTATGGGTGCTGCGGAAAAGAATGAGGAAATTAAGGAACAGCAACATCAACTATTTAAGTTAATTATGGACTGCAAGTATATTGAGGCTAAGAAATTGTTGGATAAGTTAGTGGGAATTCTAGGTAGTGATGATCCTCGTTTAATCAAGGCAGATTTGATTTTAAAAAGAAAAGAGAGTTTAGATTTATGAGGCATATTATCAAGAAGGAGCCGCCGCGTCAGTTTGAGGAGTGGAAAGTTTCTAGAGGAAGTTTAGCGAATTACCACACTATCCCTTCGCCAATAAAAAATATTGTCCGAGAAAGTTTGTTGGACGAGCAAAACTGGCTTTGCTGTTACTGTGGTTTAAGTTTAACAAGGAATAATGTTCATATTGAACACTTCCGACCGCAATCGAAATTTAGGTCGTTGCAACTGGATTATCGTAATCTCCATGCTTCTTGTATGGGGAAGCTGGTTCACCATAGTGAAGAGGAGGAATTTTCTGATTTCTGTGGGCATTCAAAAAAGGATTGGTTTGATGAAAGGCTGACGGTTTCACCATTAGATCCCAATTGTGAAAGCTATTTCGAATATGGCTTTGATGGGACGATTCGTGCGGCACATCATCATGAAGGTGCCGAAGAGACGATTCATAGACTGGGATTAAACACCTATTTGCCTAGACGCCAAAGAGAAGAAGCCATTGATGCTATCCTGGAATTACTAGGTGATTTATCTGATGAGGATAGCATAAATTGTCTGATTTCATTTATAGAAACACCAGATTTCTCTAATAGACTACCAACGTTTAGTTTTGTGATCAGTCGGTTGTTACGAACCCTGGTGTAATCGTTTATCTTTAGTAATGCAATGAATGGTATTTGGCAATAAATCCATCTAGTTTTTGGCTAATTGCGATTGTTTTTGGACTAGAAAGTCCTTCTTTAGAGCCAATAAGGATCATTTCTTTACGGAGTGATTCAATTGTGTCGACAAGCTTTGGTTCGTCAATTTTGAATGAAATTCTCATATATCTGGTCTCCTTTTTACAATTTACAAATATCAATTTAACATGAGTGAGAATTTTTTTCAGTGACATATCCCACAGGAAAAATGATGAAAAAGGCTAAATTCGCTTGGTTTTAAGCCGTTTTGAAATAAAACTGTCAAAAATTAATTTTTTTAATATAATTATTATGTTTTGAATGTGAACAATTATGTTAATATAAATTCAACCTGATACATAAATATAGGTAAAATTTAGCTTTTGGTAAAGTTGATAAAAATGAGTTTTCAGTAGAAACTGGTCTGGTTAGGCTTGGTTTCTTTTTTTTTGCGAAAAATGTACAGATTAGGCAGTAATGACGAAATCTAAGGGATAATCTGAGGCTTTTTTTTTATAAAAATGCTGGGAATTTCTACTGTATATATTATTCTAGAATAGGGAATTTTAAGCGAAATGAGATATTATTTGCAATTGTGTCCACTTTTTTACAATGGTAAATTTCTTTATTTTTTGCAATAAAAAAGAGGCATTCGGTCGGAAACAATTTTGGTTTGCGCCGAATGCCTCTATTAAAGTTTGAAAATATTGATGTTGAGTGAAGACATTTTGTTTGACGAAAATAGCTCATCACTAATGTTTATTGGGTCAAAACCTTGCTATAATAATCTGTTTCTAGGATTTTTGCTGAGTAATAGAATTTACCTCTTAGAATAGCTGAGTTGGTTTTGATATAGTCATCATCGATTACGGGTGCTCCTGGTGCTGGCGTGAAGGCTCGGGTAATCGAGTTATAGCTACCTTTGTCGGTGATGTAACTCTTATTATTGAATACGATGAATGGTTCTGCGTTGGAAAAAAGATCTCTGCCCATTAGCAACCGAGAATCGAAATCCAGTCCAAGTAGGTTGGACAGCGTCGGGATAATATCTAAGCTGGATGCCGGTTTGGTAACAGTTTCTGGTTTCATTCCTTTTGTATAAAGAATAAAGGTGCTTTTATATAGTTCAAAGTTATCTTCGACGGTGTGGCCGGCTAGTTCGTCGATGGTTGGTTTGTCTAGTCCATATGGATAATGGTCGGCACTAAGGGCGATCAGTGTTTTATCGGCAATGCCAGCCTTTTCCAGTTGTGCTAATAAATATTCCAGGGCCCGATCAAGCTCTACCTGGGTAGCGATATAGGCCTTTGCTTGTTCTGAATAAGGTAAATTGGCTACGGTGTTTTTATTTTTATAAGCAATATAGTTACCGGAAAAACTATAGCGCAAATGACCACTAACGGTCATGTAGTAGGTGTGAAAAGGTTGGTCATTGATGTACTCGGGAATTGTTTTTTCCATCATCTCAATGTCCGATTCTGGCCAAGTTTTCTTGACCTCAAGCCCGTTGCCAACGCCTTTATATTCATAGCCCATATTTGGGTGCGATTGGTCCCGACCATAATAGGTGTAGGAGTGATTGTGATAGGCCATGGTTTTGTAATCGAGCTTGTTGAATTGATTCCCCATCACAAACGGGAGCTTGATTTTACTCGATTCTCGAAAACTCCAAATTCCGCCTTTAGGAATTAGGCCGGTACAGGCTACATATTCCCCATCAGAGGTACTGACGCCCCAAATCGGATTATAAAAATTAGGAAAATTATAGCCTTCGTTGACCATTTTGAATAAAGTTGGTGTTACATCTTTTTGGATCGCATAAGGTGAAAATCCTTCTGCGGTAATCAGGATAAGATTGTAATCCTTGTATTTACCGGTATAATCATTTTTTTCAGTCGGTGGAACAGTTTGGAAATATTGGTGCATTTCTTTGATTGCCGGATTGGTTTCTTTAGCAATGAGATGATCAAAATCTATTTCTAGAGTATTGTATTCCACCTTTTTTTCCTTAGGATTCTTGGCGTTCTGTTTATTTTTGGAAGTTGCGGGAATCGCATTAAATCCATCTTTTTCGTCTTCTGATAGTTCTAAGGATGGTGACCAGCCAGAAAGTAATCTTTGGAGGTCGAGTCGCATGGTTGTGATGATTCCGAGCCGCTCTGCGGAAAGCTGCGGAAAGCTATTTTTATAATAGAGATCATAGGCGGATAGCTCCTCTTGGCCACTTTTCAGAACAATGGTCATTCCGGCTGTGTGGGCGAGTATGATGCTTATAATCAGCGAAATTCGGTTAAAACCGTCTATTTTTTCAAAGGATAATCGTTTCCAGCCGAACAGGATAAAGATTAGCACGGGCAGGAAGATGACGATGATCCATAGGGAATGCATTTTAATGAGCGTGGTAATTTCGTCCCGGAATTCGAGTATTTGCCCACCGTTTCCAGCAGAATAAATGCTGTAAAAGGTTTTGAACAATTTGTAATAGACGAGCTGGGAAGCGTAAATTAAAGCTACTGAACTAAGCATGAGCATCGATAGTAGAAAACTGAGTTTGCCTTTGAAAAAACTTGAGATAAAATACATTGTAATGGCAATTGCGATTGAAAATACAAATGATAGCAAAAGATTTTTCGTAAAAGGTTCATCGATAGTGGCAATTCTAAAAATTGTGTCAATAAACAGGATGGAAATTAAAAAATAGATTAATAGCGAATCGTTTTTTAGGATTCGTTTCATAGTGTGATGCCACCACCTTTGAGTTATGTTCGTCTGGTCTGGAAGTGTATGAAATATTACCTTTATATGAAGTTAGACGGTTGATTTAGGTTATTAGTTACTATAATAGCATGATTTTCCTGGTACTCCTTGTAATTTGTCGGAATTTAGTGAAAATATAAATTTATGTGTCGATGAGGTAAAATATTAATGAGGGATTTTTTTTCGGTAATTGATGGTGATCATAAGCTGGTTATGTTGTTATTCTTTAAAGTGTGAAATTCAATTAATTGACTTTACTTCAAGGAATAGATTAATTTGTAAACTAGAAGAATAATTTTTTTGGAAAAATTCTATTACATGTTTCAATTTATATTGCATATATTTTATAGAAGAAATAGAGGAGAGTTAATGCTAATGGCTAGACTTGAGAGTAAGTTAATTTCCCAAAAGCTCCTTGAAGTTTTCGGGGATGATCAGACTAATATTGATAGAAAGATGATTCAATCGGAAAGTTTCATGAATTCTCTTAAGGATTTAATTGAATTATGTGGAGATGATCCCGAACGTGATGGATTGCAGGAAACACCGTTTCGTGTGTTAAAGGCATTTCTTGAATACACGGAGGGTTATCGGGAAAATCCCAAAGAGCATTTAGAAAAGGTATTTGAGGTAGAGCATAAGGAATTAGTCCTCGTGAAAAATATTGAGTTTTATTCAATGTGTGAGCATCATTTTGCACCGTTTTTTGGCGTTGCCCATGTTGCTTATATACCTAATGAAAAAATAACAGGGCTGTCAAAGATTGGTCGGTTAGTTGAAGGTTATGCTAAGCGGTTTCAGGTTCAGGAGAGATTAACCAATCAGATTGTTGATGCGATTGAAGAGGTTCTTGAGCCACAAGGAGCCATGGTTGTAATTGAAGCAAAGCATATGTGTATGTGTGGTAGAGGGATTAAAAAGTCGAATTCGTCAACGACAACGACTGCGGTAAGAGGGTTGTATGCGAGCGAATCTGCGGCACGATTGGAATTATTGGCACTGCTTGATCGCTAGTTTGATGGGAAGTGGGCCACTAAATTAAGTGAAAGTCGCCGGGTGCCAGTTGGTTGAACGCAATGCCTGTGAGGCATTATTTGATGATGGATGTAGGAATTAGGTCAATTGACATTTTTTTCACAAAAAAATAATTAACTTTTCTAGGTAGGTGAATGGTCTGAGACATGCAGTAATTACAGCAGGTTCAAAGGGTCTGGGCAGGAAGGTTACTGAACAATTCCTGCAAAAGGGATGCTCTGTTACAGTTAATTATCGCAGCGACGTTACTAGGGTGTCTCAATTGATGGATGAATGGGCCGGGTATGAGGGTCGGTTGCAATTTGTTCAAGGGGATATTACTAAGAAGGAAGATATCACCGGAGTGATTGACCAAGCGATGGAAAGGTTCGGACGGATTGATTATTTGATTAATAATGCCGGACCATACATTTTTGAACGAAAAAAATTAGTCGATTATGATGATAGTGAATGGTATGAAATTATTAATGGAAATTTAAGTGCTGTGTTTCATTTTTTGAAACTGACGATTCCGATTATGAGGAGACAGCAGTTTGGGCGAATCATTACTTATGGTTTTCAGGATGCTGAGCATTCTCCAGGTTGGAAATATCGTTCGGCTTTCGCTGCAGCCAAGGTTGGGCTTGTTTCGTTAACGAGGACGATTGCGCTTGAAGAAGCGGAGCACGGAATTACGGCGAATATGATTTGCCCGGGGGATATTGTCGGGGAGATGAAGGAATCGGATATTGAAGTTGCTCGTCTGATTAAGGATGAACATACCCCAATCGGACGTTCGGGTACTGGTGAGGATATCTCGAGGCTGATCGCCTTTTTATGTGAACAGGATTCCGATTTAATTACTGGAAGTGTTATATCTGCTTCAGGTGGCGTGCAGGTTGTCAATCGCAGCTCGCGCTAGCTTGGGAGCTGCTGGGAGAGGTGCCGACTTCAGCGCATTAAAGCAGCGGGGGACAGGCCCCCGCTGCTTTAATGCGTTAATGTGATTTGTTGGAAAATTATTGGTTTTTTTAACGGGTTGTCGGGGAGCTTTGTGGTAGTATAATATAAGAAATATGATGAGATAGGAAGTTAATTAGTAGGTATTTGAGAATGGGCTCATCTGAAACGGGAGGTACTATGGCAATTTTAGTTACGGGCGGCGCTGGATATATCGGTAGTCATACATGTGTAGAGTTACTAAATAGTGGTAAAGAAATAATTATTGTTGATAATTTTTCTAATAGTAAGCCGGAGTCGTTAACTCGGGTTAAAAATATTACCGGTAAAGACTTTAAATTTTATCAAGTGGACCTGCTTGACCGTGAGGCTTTAGAAATAGTTTTTAGTGAAAATAAAATTGAAGCGGTTATTCATTTTGCTGGACTAAAAGCGGTTGGCGAATCGGTGGCGATTCCGCTTCATTATTATCATAACAATATTTCCGGGACGTTGGTTTTGTGTGAGGTTATGAAGAAGTATGATGTGAAGAGACTAGTGTTTAGTTCATCGGCAACAGTTTATGGAATGCCTGAACGAGTGCCGATTTCAGAGGATTTCCCACTTGGGGCAACGAATCCTTATGGTCGAACAAAGTTGATGATAGAAGAGATTTTACGTGATTTGTATGTTTCCGATTCGAGCTGGAGTGTGGCGTTGTTGCGTTATTTTAATCCAATTGGTTCGCACGAGAGCGGTTTAATTGGAGAGGACCCAAATGGGATTCCCAATAATTTAATGCCGTATATTACCCAAGTAGCTGTTGGAAAATTGGCCGAGCTACAGGTGTTTGGTAGTGATTATCCAACTGTAGATGGGACTGGCGTACGCGATTATATTCACGTTGTCGATCTTGCTCAAGGCCATTTAAAGGCGCTGGAAAAAATTATGACATTCTCAGGGGTCGAAGCTTATAATTTGGGGACTGGGACCGGCTATAGTGTGTTACAGTTAGTTTCTGCTTTTGAAAAGGCGTCTGGTAAAAAGGTTCCTTACAAAATAGCTGATCGCCGCCCAGGGGATATTGCTACTTGTTTCGCTGATGCAACAAAGGCAAAAGCGGAATTAGGTTGGGTTGCCGAAAGAGGAGTCGAAGACATGTGCCAAGACTCGTGGAGATGGCAGGAAAAAAATCCAAACGGGTACGGAGATATGGAATAACAAGATAGGTGGAACGGGCATTTCTTTAGGAGATGCTCGTTTTTTTTTCGCGAAGTTTTCGGCGTTTTAATGTTATGTAATCGGTGGTGAATGGTGGAGTGGAAGAGATTGAAAAGGAGCTAATCACTGAGTGATTGCTCCTGTTTTTTTATTTTGGGCTGGGGGCGGTTCTCTTACTGGTGATTGTAGAGACCGTTCGAAAGGTAATTACTTTTATAACAGATTGACGGGTAGTAACCCCCTACTAATGGAAGTTTTACTTTATTGTAATGGCATAAAAGCTACTTGCCAAATGCCGCTTTCATTTTTGATTAATTGAAATCCATGTTTTGTTTTTGTATCATCTGTCGAAACGAATTCTATGTAGCCTGTAAGATCAGTAGTTGGAACAAATTTCCCTTTGGCAAGGTTTTTGGATAGATCTAAGAGATAATCCTTAGTCCCTCTATGTTCATCAGGGATTTTTTCATCTTCTTCCTTTGACCAGCGAATATAATCTTCCCGGTCAGTATAAAGCGCGTATTCGACATCATGTTTCTTGTCTATACCAGCTTGGAAATAGAACTTAGCAATACTAATCGGTTCAACATCTTTAAGTTTATTAATATCTAAACTTTGTTGGAATTCCTGATAGATTTGCTGTTCAGCGTTTGTTAAGATTTGATATTTCTTGTCTGCTACGGGTTTCTTTTCATTGTTGTCAGAACATCCAATTAAAAATAAAGATAATACAAGTAAAATAGCAAATACTTTAGGCATAAAATAAATCTCCTTTGTCCACTTTTTTCAAAAAATAAGAAATTATATGTATGAACTCAGATGAATGTTTAGCTCGGAGCGGCTGACCATGGCGCTTGCGCTTTTCCTTAACAGTAAAGAAAGTATAAGTCTTTTGAAACTGGATTAGTGTCTAGCGCAAGCGTCCTAGCGTCTAGTGAACTTCCGCCCCTCTAGTAAAATCGGCTTTTGGATTTTACCTCCCTACGATAAGTCAACATCGAAGTGAAAACCGCACTTCGTGTTTCCTTTATCTCAGTCGATGGGCTATAAGTTCATACGCCGCTGACCATGGCGCTTGCGCTTTTCCTTATTATACAGAAAATTTCACCATTCGACATGAAAATTCCTGCCTAAATATAAAGTAGTGAAAAACATAATATGTTACTATCAACTAGTGCGATTATTTAGATTATTTTGGAGGTTTTTATTTTGAAAAGGCTTTACCTTGGTTTGGTGACTATTTTATTAATTTTTAGTTTAACTGCTTGTTCGGATAAAATTGAGTCAGTTTTTAAGAATTCATCTGATAAAGAATCTAGTAAATTATTATCGGACAAGGAATTTACTAACATGCTGGCTGATCCGCAAAAGTATAAAGGCGATAAAGTAGAGTTTTATGCCCGAGTATATCTTGATTTAGAAGAAAAAAATACTGATGGTACATATTTTGAGGCACATGTAAATGTCGGAGAAGATAAAAAGGTCATTGTGATTATAGATGATGAAAGTATCCACGAAGACGATATTATTGCTGTTGAAGGAACCATTATTGACGTACACTTAGAGTCCGGTTCATTTGGTGGGAAAAGGGCGATGCCAATCATTAAGGCTAAGAAGGTCGAGTTAAGTGATTATGCTACTGCTTTTGCTCCTGCCGAAAAAACGGTTGATGTGAATTTGGAAATAAATCAACATGGTTATGTTGTGGAATTGAAAAAAATAGAAACTGCTAAAAGTGATACTAGATTGTATGTATCAATTAAGAATAATAGTCAGCAAAATTTTTACTTTTGTAAGTATGATGCAAGTATTGTGGCAGGAAGCAAACAGTTAGAAATTAATGATAATTATCTAGCTGATTATGAAGAACTACCGGGCATTATTTTACCGGGAGTTACCGCCGAAGGAATTCTGTTATTCCCTAAAATCCCGCAAACTGACAACATAAAAGTAATCATTGAAGGCTACTCAGGCGATTTTAACCTTAAATTCCAACCCTATCAATTCACTGTGCCACTTTAAAGCACCGGGGGACAGTCCCCCGGTGCTTTAAAGTGTTAAATTATTGGACGGGAGGAGACCTTTGCTATTTTTAGGTAAGGGTCTCATTTCTATTAATGTATAATTATGTTAATAAAAATTTGCTTAAAGAGAACAAATGGGGGAATGAACAATGCAGAAGAGATATTTGAAAATTGTCGGGGCTATCGCTGCTGTTATCGTAGTATCCGGTCTTATAACCTTGAAGGTTTTAGACAATATCCAAAAATATGAAGAAAAGGAAGCTATTAAAAAAGTCCAAGCAGACGATGAAGAAGAAACAACAGAAGATCAAACAAGAAAAATTGGTGGAGTAGAGTATGATGTTGGCTTAAATGATTATTCTCAGTAAGAGGAAGTAATCAGTGTCATGCATAAAATGACCCATCAAAAGGTTAAGGCTAAAGATAAATGGGGAGCCATTCCGATGATACCTGAGACTATTGATAAGGTTCTGACCATAATCGAAGCTAGTGATTTTAAACAGAAATACGAATTAAAAAACATTGTCTCGGGGTGGCAGAAGGGGGAATTTGACAATATTGTGGAAGATCACAACTATTTGTGGGGGCTCCAAAGGGGAACAATTGGACAAGCATATGGAACATTAAATAAAACAGAAGAGGAAACCTTTATCATAAACAACTTTGGCGATAAATTCGCCGAAAAATAGGCAGCACAGGGACGGACTTAAAAGGTCAAAAAAAAAGCAGACAAACACGCATCACTATGTTAACGCAGTACAGCACCGGGGGACTGTCCCCCAGTGCTGTACTGCGTTAATGTATGTTTTCCTTTTTTGAAAATCAGTCTTAGGTCTTAGGATGCTTTGGTCAATCGGTCTATAGGAAAATGACCGCGATTAGTGTATTCTGAAAATATAGAAGTAATTTTTTCGGTTTGTGCGAATGATTTTTTTGTCAGTATGAAACATTACGTAGCTTCATTCGTATAAATAGAAAGGATTCAAACGTCAGGAGTCGATAAATGATGAACCCGTTTATTTCGTTTCTTGTGGGCTTATTTGTCATTTTACCTTTAACCATAACCGTGTGGTTGATAAGCTTTATTGCTTATGACCAAACCTTTTGGCTATCATTAGGTATTTCTCTATCTGGGGGCTTGCTCACCTATAAGCTAATTTCGATGTATGCTAATTCGAAGTTTTTAAAAAAACATGGTCTAACAAGAAAGGAATTCCGTTATATTAAGAAAAATTTAGATGAAGCTGACCGAAAAATCAGTCGCTTGAGCAAAGCTTTTTTACAAATACGGGAAATTCCATCTTTAAAGCAAAGAATAGATGTTGTTCGTATCTCCAAAAGAATATATAAACTAGCTAAAAAAGAACCTAAGCGATTTTACGATGCCGAGGAATTTTACTTTTCTCATTTAGATTCCGTTGTGGAACTAACTGAGAAATATGCTTTATTATCTTCACAACCGAATAAAACACTAGAAATTGAGCAATCCCTCCGGGAAACACGGAGTACATTAAATGAATTAACCAAGGCAGTCGAAACCGATTTACACGAAATGCTTGCCGATGACCTCGATCATCTAAATTATGAGATTGATGTAGCGAAACATTCATTGAAGACACGAAAGGATGCTAATATCCTTGAAGATAATTGGAGGTTGAAAAAATGACCGAAAAAGAACCGGATATGTTAAAAAATACAGGTCATGTTATCGATGACATACTTGCAAATCCTTTTGGAGATGGCCATGAAATCTCAGCGCAACTTGCACCAAAAACTCAAAGCATGGAAGCGAAACCAGTTAGGCTCATTGATGTCATCCCAGAAGAAAATCGGGCAAAAGCGTACCAGCTAGCTCAACAAATTGATCCTAATAACCACCAATCTATGATATTGTATGGGACTCAGGCTCAAGGGAAGCTACTTACTTTTTCCCACACCATGCTTGAGCATGTCCAAAAGCAGGATATTGGTGAAGTAGGCGAGATTATCAGCGACCTGATGAAACGATTAAATGAGATGAATCCTGATGAATTAAAACAGGAAAAGCCTAATTTCCTTGCCCGGATGTTTGGGAAATTATCGGGATCGATTCAAGAGATTCTGTCTAAATACCAAAAGACTGGGGCTCAGATTGATCGAATCAGTGTGAAATTGGAACGTAGTAAAAACGTTCTGTTATCAGATATCGGTATGCTTGAAAAGCTGTATGAAACAAATAAAGAGTATTTCCATGCTTTAAATGTGTATATTGCAGCTGGGGAAATCAAGATTGACGAATTGAATGAAAAAACAATCCCAGCTCTGAAAAAAGCAGCCGAAGCATCAAATGACCAAATGAAATTTCAAGAAGTTAACGATATGATCCAATTTGCCGATCGCCTAGATAAACGCTTGTATGATTTGAAATTGAGTCGCGAAATTACCATCCAAAGTGCACCGCAAATCCGGCTGATTCAAAATACCAACCAAGCATTGGTTGAAAAAATCCAATCGTCCATTGTAACGGCAATTCCGTTATGGAAAAATCAAGTGGCCATCGCCTTGACATTAATTCGGCAACGCCATGCAGTGGAAGCGCAAAAACAGGTCTCCAAGACTACGAATGAACTATTATTAAAAAATGCTGAAATGCTTAAAGCAAATACAATCGAAACGGCAAAAGAAAATGAACGAGGTATTGTCGATATCGAAACGCTCAAGAAAACACAAGAAAATCTTATTTCAACCCTTGAAGAAACCTTGCGAATTCAAGAAGAAGGACGCAACAAACGTCGCCTAGCAGAAACTGAACTTGCAAATATGGAAAATGACCTAAGACAAAAATTGTTAGATATAAAAGGAAATTAACAGGCGGAATCCATGTTTCTACCACATTAACGCATCACCGTGCCGGGGGCCTGTCCCCCGGCGCTTTAATGTGGTAAAGTTGTTTTTGCTTTGGAAGTAATTGTCATTTGTTAGTTATTGAATTTGTAGTTTCATAGGTTAAAATGAAGATGTACGGAGAGAGGGGGGAGATTGAGTGAATTGTAAAAGATGCAATTTCACCATACTATCTGGGGCGAAGTTTTGTACCAATTGTGGAGATGCTGTGGAAACACCAGAATCTGAAAATTCGCAGCCACAGCCACAATCCCAGACAAGTTCGCAACAACTAATCGATTCTCAACAATCAATCGTTTCCCAGGAACCTGAAGCAGCAAACCAGTCGCACCAATCCGAGCAAGAGCATCACCCGCATCACCCGCACCAATCCGAGCAAGAGCACCACCCGCACCACCCGCACCAATCCGAGCAACCACAATACACGGTAATTCCCGATCAGGCCGTAGAAAAAAGCCATCGATTTGTGGAATTAGCCCAAAAAATTAACTCTTCAGTAGGCCTAGACGCTCCATTTAAACTTAGGCTGAAAGAAGTATTTTCAGACGTATTTGTCAAACACACTGAAGAGGATGCCGAAAATCTATTCTTTGTCGGCACAAAACAAACTACTCCAAATATCGAGAATGTAATGGATCATTGGCCGAAACCCTGGCTGTTTGCCCGAATTTTTATCATCGTTGGCTTATTGTATTTCGGCTTGTTTATTGGCGTTGAACAGTTTCAAAATATAAACTTCCTACCAGGACTAATTACGATGGGTTCCTTTATGGTGCCACTTACGATATTAATCTTTTTCTGGGAATTAAATGCACCCAAAAATATCTCTATCTACAAAATTATCAAAATATTGTTTATTGGTGGTCTAGTTTCACTATTCATAGCAGTGTTTATTTTTGAAAATATCATTACCGGAGCAAGCGTGATTATCATCGGCATTGTTGAAGAAGTGGCCAAGCTCCTAGTGACCCTGTGGTTCCTAAGGGACAAAAGGTATAATTACATCTTCAACGGCCTATTAATTGGTGCTGCTGTTGGTACCGGTTTTGCCGCCTTCGAATCAGCCGGCTATGCCTTGCAAATGGCCTTATTTGACAATCTGGACAGAATGTACTCAACCATCTTCTGGCGCGGAGTATTGGCACCAGGTGGGCATATCGTTTGGGCTGCCTTATCAGGAGCTGCCATTTGTATGGTAAAAGGAAACCGCAATTTCAAATGGAGCATGCTCAGAGATTTCCGATTCTTAGAAATATTTGGCCTTGTCGTCGTCTTGCATTCCCTGTGGAACATCCAATGGGGGACCGTCATGCAAGTGCCACTAGCCCAAATCTGCTTCACCATCATTTCCTGGATATTTGCCCTAGGCGTTTTAAACCTGGCACTTAAAGAACTAATCCAATTAAAAGAAAACCACGCCCAGCAACAAAACGATATGATTTCTCAGGAACAAAGCGAAACCATTGACCCAATACCCGTTGAGCAACAATCAAACATATCAACATGAATCAATTAAACACAAAAAATCACAGCCTAGATAAAGGTTGTGATTTTTTTGATTTTTAATCCCAGAATAATAATTTTTCTTTCGTGAAATTATGTCTAAATAATGAAAGATAATCATCGGCAACAGGCCGATTTTTCAAATAAACAGCCATCAAAACTAATAATGCCAACGATTTAACTTAATTTTCAAACTAGTGATTTTTAACTCATTTTTCAGAATGTTTAATAGATTTATCACTAGCGTTATTATATAATATTACTAGAGTTAAATAATATTATGGGGATTGCGGAGATGACTGGGTGAGCAAGTGAAATGATGATGAATCCTCGGATAAATATTAGCACTTCTTCCAAAATTGTCTTTTGCAGCAGTAAATATGATACCGTTGAAGAATGGGCAAAGTACCGTGAAAGCATCAGTGAACCAAGGGGATTGCAGTAACAAAGGGGGATATTTATTATGTGTAGAATGATAATCCGAACAGGGAGAGTTCACCCAAAGCAAGCCAGAAGGAACAAGCTAATCCTATTCCTCACAATTATCTTAATCGTTTCCGGAATAGGTTTTGCCACAAACGGAGCCTACCAATTAATAACTGGTAACTTTTTTAACTAAGTAAAATAAATCACCCTGACAAATTGACAAATTGCTAAGTCTGAGGATCCCAGTCCTGTTTTTTTAAAAATTTCTAGAACAATTAAATAAAATTCAGACTGCCAAACATCGAACATTGGCAGCCCTTTTTTTTTGAAAAAAACCCCCCAGCTATCGAACTCAGTCTACCTGTTCCTTAACCGACTATCGGTTCGTCCTTAGACGAGATCAGTTCATTATAAAAGGCTCCCAGTGACGTAGAAATATAAGGGGACAACCATAAAAAACCAATTCCTAACGTTAAGAGACAAAGTAGTGCCCAACCAATAAAACTTAAATTCAGTAAGAAATACTTCCATTTGTAACCATCCATCCGCTTTCGACTCTCAGTAATAGCTTCTAATATTGTATATTCCGGATGGTCCTTTAATAAATAATAAGCCTGTGAGTAGGAAAATGATTTGATAATACCGGGAATAACCAGTAATAAGCTCCATAAGAAAACCAAAATCCCCGTTACAATAGACAGCCCAATTAATTTGAAATACGTTTTACCATTAGAAAAGATGGAAAAGACCTGAGATATTTGCGGACCCTCAAATCTAGCGATGCTAAGATAAAACCAATAAGCGGAAATGTTAACCGGAATCAAGATCAGGGCAATAATAAAACTGGCCAAACTGGTCCAAGCTGATGGCGGTTCAGTGCTATTCCAGGTTGGAGAACCACCATTAATAATGGTTTCAACAATCATTGGAAATACTCCATTAAGGAGGAATAAGAGAAAAGTAAGCAAAACACCTAATCCCCAGTTCCCCTTTAGCGACCAGCGTGCACTCTTCTTGATTTCGGAAATTGTTACTGTCATAAGCTCATCCCCTTTTGAAAAAATTAAGCTCATCCAAAATAACTAAGCCTTTAGTTTATATTCAGTAATGGCTTGTCCACATACCAATTTTTTGGAAAAATTAGAGCCATTTGGGATATTTTTGTTTGAAAACCAGTTTTCTGGGTAAAATAAGCAATAGCAATAAAAAATTTGTTATAAAGAATGCTAGGAGGCAACAAAAGTGGAACAAGGAAAAGTGAAATGGTTTAACAGCGAAAAAGGTTTCGGATTCATCGAACGTGAAGGTGGCGAGGATGTATTCGTTCATTTCTCGGCCATTCAAAGCGAAGGCTACAAATCATTAGATGAAGGCCAAGAAGTAACCTTTGAAGTTGAGCAAGGTCAACGCGGACCACAAGCAACAAACGTCCGCAAAGTATAAGCTAATCGAGATGATCAAAGCGGGTAACCGCAACCAATCCGCATGGTAAAAGTGGAAAACGCACTGGGGACCGTGCCAACAACGGGCAATAACACGAAATTGCCCATAACAACATAGCGCAAGACTAAAGCATGAACCCTTTGCAAATATTAGCAGCAAAACATAAGCAGACCCTGGCTATTGGGGTCTGTTTTTTTTAGGTGAAGATTGACATTTACCGCCACCCAGTAAATAAACCATCCCAAATTAGCTAAAACTACAAACACCGAACTGTTCTTGAAAAAGGAGTACATAAATGAAGAATAGAGCGCAACTATCATTCAGTGTTCCCAGATTAATTATCCAGCTAACATTTGCCTTTTTAATCGGATATTTTGTCCAACAGGGGTTTTTAGATCCGTGGATTCATAACAGGAGTATCTCAACAGGGCTTAAGTCTTTATTGGGATTTTTATCAATCCTATTGTTTTTTGCTCCGATTTTTTATCTTTTCGTTTTTCGAGATTTACAAAGGGAAAATAAGAGATATCGCCATTATCTTGATCAATATAAAAAATTCCAAGTAATTTTGGACGAATCACCATTAGGGGCTCTCATTTATGATCAAAGTGGGTTTCTTTACGTAAGTAAGAAATTTTGTAGTATCATCGGATATGATGAAGGTGAAATTTTGGGAAAAAAATTCAAGAACTAGAATTTATTGATCCAGATTCAGCACTTTTGATAAATGAAAATCTGAAAAAACGGTTAGCCAATCAACCGACATCCGAATATTATATTGTTTCCGCTCACAAAAAAGACGGCACTAAGATTGAAGTGGAAATTCGGGCACGGCTAAGCAATTTTGCTGGTCATTCAGTCATCCTCGGAACCATTATCGATGTATCTGAGCGGGTTAAACTAGAAACAGCACTGAAAGAAAGTGAAGAAATGTATCGCCGCTTATTTCAGTCGAATATGGATGTCGTGTTAATGATTGACTTAGAGGGATTTATTATCGATATCAACCAGGTTGGTGAAGATGTTTCTGGGTACAAACGCCAAGAATTAGTCGGTCAGCATTTTAGTCAGATTGTCTATCCAGAGGATTTTTCCAAAGTGGAGGTCCTTTTTGCCGAAGTATTGCAAGGGAAGCCAATCCGTTATGAAGCAAAGGGAATGAATAAAGCGGGTGGGGCAGTTGATGTCTTGGTAAGTGCTATGCCTTTATATAAAAATGGCCAAATCACCGGGCATTTCGCTTTTATTAAAGACATTACTCATGAAAAGCAGCATTTGCAAATCGTCCAAAAATGGGCTGGAAATCGAAATAACTGAAGGGACCTTTATGGAAGAAAATGATATTGTGGTGAGCGAAGTTGCCAAACTAATGGAAATGGGAGTCTATATTTCGCTTGATGACTTTGGGACAGGCTATTCGTCAATGAAATACCTCAAGCAGTTCCGCGTCCAAGCACTAAAGATAGACCGTGCTTTTATCGACAAAGTCGATAAATATCAGGAGCGGGCGGCAATTGTCCGCTCGATTGTTCATCTGGCTCACGGATTGGGAATGGATGTTGTAGCCGAAGGTGTAGAAACAGCTGAAGAGATGAAATTAACAAAAGAATATGGGGTAAATGAAATCCAAGGCTACTACATCTCAAAACCCCTATCCCAACAAGAATTCCAAAAACTCCTTCAACACGTTAAAGCACCGGGGGACAGTCCCCCGCCAAGCTAAAGCGTTAACGTACTGGGGGACAGGCCCCCAGTACGTTAATGCGTTAAAAGTTGGAGCAACCACAAGCAAATTTCCCTAAAAAAGTGTACAATTAGAATAGCAACATTGCGCGCCAATTATATCAACAACAGAAAAGTTTACATAAAGAATGGCATTACACCATATAAATCTAATTTTCTAGCCTCGATACAATTTAAAAAAGAAGGGAAGATTTCAACTGTGGCAATTCAATTAAGCAAAGGACAACGCATCGACTTAACAAAAACGGATCCAACTTTACAAAACATCGTAATCGGATTAGGCTGGGATGTGAAGCAATTTGATGGTGGACAAGACTTCGACCTTGACGCCTCAGCATTCCTGCTTAATGAAAATAACAAGTGTGCAAAAGACCAAGATTTCATTTTTTACAATAATCTTAGCTCTGTTGAAGGCTCAGTCGTTCATACAGGTGATAATCGCACCGGTGCAGGTGATGGAGATGACGAACAAATTCAAATCCATCTGGCCAAAGTTCCCCAAGCTGTAAAAAAAGTCGCCATCACCGTTACGATTCACGATGCCGAAACACGCCGGCAAAATTTTGGACAAGTATCCAACGCATTTGTTAGATTAGTTAATGAAGACACCAATGTCGAAGTGTTGCGTTATGACCTCGGTGAAGACTTCAGCATCGAGACAGCCGTCGTTTTCTGTGAAGTATACAAACACGGCAACGACTGGAAATTCAATGCAGTTGGCTCAGGCTACCAAGGCGGTTTACAAGCATTGGTTCATGCCTATGGATTAGATGCATAAATGAACCATCTATATAGGTAGCTGGCGTGTGGGTGCCACCCAGCCGCCAACTAATCTACAATAATTCAAACTTCCAGCAGCAGGAGTTTTTCTCCATTTTATACCAATGGTCAGATAAATTCCTACGTATACATCTTTGCATCCACATCCACGATTCACGATTTACAAGACTGGAAGTCATACTGCCCGCTACTGCGGGATAAATATTAGTCAAACATATTGCAAGGCCTCTTTTCACACAACACCAACCTTGCTCTTATGAAAAACTCGGAGGGATACCATTTTGGACGTAATTGATCAAATTTTAAGCACGTACGCACTGTTCTTTGACCTAGACATGTGGAAAGAAGTCTTAACAGACCCTGTTGCCTGGGGACTAATCGGCTCCTTGATTCTAATTGAAGGACTATTATCAGCCGACAACGCCCTAGTTCTGGCCGTGCTCGTAAAACATCTACCACAAAAGCAAAGAAAGAAAGCCCTATTATACGGGATGCTCGGAGCCTACATCTTCCGGTTTATCTTCATCGGAATCGGTGTTTACCTAGTCAAATTTTGGTTCGTCAAAGTCATTGGCGCAACCTACCTAGCCTGGATTGTAATCCAACACTTCCGCAGCAAGGCCGGCAATAGCCAAGAGGAAGAGGAAGACGAAGGAAAAGAATTCAAACAAGAAGGCTTTCTGGTCAAAGTATTTGGTACTTTTTGGGCAACAGTAGTCTCCGTTGAAATGATGGACATCGCCTTCAGTGTCGACTCAATCTTGGCAGCATTTGCTATTTCTGATCAGGTTTGGGTCTTGCTAATTGGTGGTATGCTGGGAATCCTGATGATGCGGACAGTCGCTGGCGTATTCCTAACCCTAATTGAAAAAATACCGGAGCTAGAAAACACAGCATTCATCCTAATCGCCATCATCTCTGCCAAAATGTTTGCCGGTGTATTTGGATACGAACTATCACACATTGCCTTCTTCATCATCTTAATAGCTGCTTTCCTAGCAACATTCGTCATCCATTACGTGAAAGTAAACAAAGCTCGAAAAGGCGACACCATCGCCACAACCGAAAAATAAAAAGGCATTAACAGCGACACCATCGCCACAACCGAAAAATAAAAAGGCATTAAAGGCAGCACCATAGCCACAACCGAAAAATAAAAAAGTATTAAAGGCAGCACCATAGCCACAACCGAAAAATAAAAAGATATTAACGGCAGCACCACCGCCATAACCGAAAAATAAAAAGATATTAACGGCGACACCGTAGCAATCCGAAAAATAAGCAAAAGTGGCTACTCACTAGCAGTAGCCTTTCTTTTTTTTTGAAAAAAAAGCCCTAGCAAACACAACCATTGCCAGCGTACAAATCACTACGCCCAAAGCATACCACACAAAAAGCGCACCAAACTTTTACCAGCCCGTAAAAATCTACAGGAGGACCCACATGATCAATAAAACACAATTAAAACCCGATAAAATGGGTAGCTATAAAGAGGACGACGTCATCTTTTTATTACGCGATATTAGCAATCTAGTATTAGAGAAAAGCACAGAAGAACGAGAAAGCCTGATTCAATCGGGAACTCACTATTCAGAGATGCTCCCAGTGGAGTTCCAACCAAACGAAGACTATATCTCATTATTCCACGATACGCTCCAAATGTATTCCGAGCGGATAGCGATTGCCGTTGGAGTGGTTGCTGAACAAATCAAAGCCAAAAACGGCCTAGACAACCTCGTCCTCGTCAGCTTGGCGCGGGCAGGAACACCAATTGGAGTTTTAATAAAAAGATATTTATCTTTCAAATATAAGGTGAACGTGCCACATTATTCGATTTCGATTATTCGGGGCCGAGGGATTGACGAAACGGCAATCGATTATATTTTTGCATCGCACAACCAGGCCAGCATCCAATTTGTCGATGGCTGGACGGGCAAGGGTGCCATCACATCCGAGCTGGATGAGGCCTGCAAAAAATACAATGAAACCCGCGGCTACCTCGAAGGTGATTCACTTGAGGGGCAGGACCCATTAACGGATAAGTTGGAATCTTCATTTGAAAGACGAGATTCCGAATTTTTATCAAAAGGTTCAGACTCCACATCCAGAAAGCAAAACAATTCATCGCAAACGCATAATCCAGCGGTTCCGTGGTTGGATTCAACTTTAGCTGTTTTAGCGGACCCGGGGCATTGCGTTAGTATCTATGGAACGCGAGACGACTTTTTGATTCCGTCTGCCTGTCTTAATTCGACTGTCTCCGGATTAGTTAGCCGCACTGTCCTAAACTATAAGTTTATGGAAAAAGGCGATTTTCATGGGGCCAAGTTTTATCAAGAATTGGCTGACGGAGATGTTTCAAACTTGTATATCGACACCGTGGTTAACGAGTTCGGCCATACTCAAGCTGAAGTGGCCCAAGAGCTAGCTAAGCTTAAAAAAGAGAATACGACTCCGACCTGGAAAGGGTTGAAATCTGTCGAGGCGATTTCGACTGCTTTTAATATCACAAACCAGCACTTTATTAAACCGGGAGTAGGGGAAACAACCCGGGTATTACTTCGACGTATACCATGGAAGATCTTGGTTAATCCGCAATTTTCCAATGACTTAACGCACATCCTTATGTTGGCTGAAGAACGGAATGTCCCTGTTGAAGAGTTTACAGAGATGTCATACTCCTGCTGTGGCATTATCAAGGAATTATAAAAAATAGCCCGCAAAACCACATGAGCATTCTCTGTGGTAACCATGAGGAGAGATAGCATGATTCTTTTTACTTCAGATTTAGATAGAACGTTAATTTATTCAAAAAAAATGATGGAAACATACCCAGGTCAGGAAGCGTTGCCAGCTGTTCCAGTCGAGCATAATCGCGGTGAGATTATCACTTTTATGTCTGATAAATCGATAAATCTATTAAAAGAGTTTCACGAAAAACATCTATTTGTGCCGGTGACAACTCGAGCATTTTATCAATATGAAAGAATTCGGATTTTTCAAGATGAAATTAAGCCGAAGTTTGCCATTTGCAACAATGGGGGAACGATTTTAATTGATGGAAAAGTGGACAGCGAATGGGAGAAAATCATTCTCGGGAGATTGGCGACGACTGCTCTGCCGAAACAGGATATCCTCAAGGAATTTGCCAAAATTCGCCATCAGGATTGGGTCGAAAAGGAGTTTTTGGTCGATGACTTTTTCTATGTGTTCCATGTAAACAAGGACCGCGTTCCACATGCTGAGCTGGCTGGGTTCGAAACAGAGCTGCAAAAGCTAGGCTGGAAAACCTTCTTGCACGGCAGAAAACTATATATTCTACCAATCAGTTTGGAAAAAGCCTTTGCTGTCAGGCAGTTAAAAACTTACTTAGATTACGATTTGCATATCGCGGCCGGAGATTCATTAATGGATTACAAAATGATCGCCGAAGCAGACATCGGCTACAGTCCGCTCCACGGTGAACTATTTGAATTCAAAGGCAATGACGCCAGTGCCAAAGTAACCTGGCTCACCCAAAACGGAGCAGCCTCAACAGAAGAACTACTAACAAACATCCTAAAAAAACAAAACACCAGCAAAACACGTTAACGCATAAAAGCGCTGGGGGACAGTCCCCCAGCGCTTTTATGTGTTAAAGCAAGGCAGTTTTTGTAAAGTTTGTTGTTAAAATCCTAAACCCGATTTTAACTCGATATCAGCCAATTTGTTGCTTGAAAGTAAATTTGCAAGCTCTTTTCTCATAAATGTTTGCTGTTTTACTGTCTAATCACCTCATTCATTCTCATCTTAAAAAGCAACAATGTTTGAGAAAAGAGCCTAAAGCAAAAAGCACGGAACAACCCTCTATTTAGTTTAAAATTGACGACGTCATATTGATGAATTATGATAACGATATAATATTAAAGGAGGAAATTTGATGTCCAGAAAGCCCCGTCCATGGTACCCGGACACCTCGTTGCACATTACCGCCCGCGGAAATAAACATGCCCCAATTTTCCTGGATCCCGCTGACTACAAAAAATATTTTTACATCCTCGAAGATGTCCGCGAAAAGTACCCCTTCACATTACACGCCTACTGCCTAATGAGCAATCATCTCCACCTACAAATGGAAACTCCCGAAAACTACATCCCAGATGTGATCAAAGCAATCCATACCCGGTATGCTATTTACCTTAACAACAAGCTAGACACTGATGGCCATGTCTTCCAAGGTCGCTACGGTTCCAAAATCATTCTGTCTGAAAAGTATTTTCTAACCGTCAGCCGCTATATCCATCGCAATCCACTAGAAGCAAATATGGTCGCAAAACCAGAGGATTATCCCTGGAGCAGCTACGCCTCATACATTAATCTCTCAAAAGATCCCCACATCGACACCACCAAAACATTCTCGTATTTCCCCGAACCAGCAAACCTAACCTACCGTGAATTTGTTGAGAAAGAGGAAGCGGAAGAGGAGGAATTTTAATGAAAGCTGTCGTGACAAGTATTGGCCTCAAAGGATTAGAGGGCTACCGAATCCAGGTAGAAGTTCAAACAAAATTTAGCCGCCGTGAATCAATCAAAATCGTCGGCTTACCCGATGCTTCTGTACGTGAATCTAAGCAACGCGTCGCCTCCGCCCTATATTCATCCGGATACCCACTCACCGGCCAAAAAATCACCATCAACCTCTCACCATCAGAACTTAGGAAAAACGGTCCATTGTACGATTTACCAATGGCAATCGGAATTCTATTAATCCAAAAAATCATCACCGACCCACTACCCAATCACGTTGCCTTCCTCGGTGTATTATCGTTGGACGGCACCATCCAACCAGCAAATGGAATGCTTGCTGCCATTTTAGCCGCCAAAAAATTAGACATCAAAAAATTATATATTCCTTACGATGAAAATCTTCCACCCCTTCATTTTGAAAAAATAGAGATTGTATACGTTCGTTCATTACAGGATTGTATTGACCACTTATCGGGACGACCACTGCAATTTAGCTATCCCTGCGCAGCAAAAGAAAAAGCGCGAGATGAGTCCCCTCAAATAGACTTCCAAACAATAATAGGCCATCAATCTGCCAAACACGCCTTAGAAGTAGCGGCAGCTGGAGAGCACAACACCCTCATGAGCGGTCCTCCTGGAAGTGGGAAAAGCCTACTCGCTGAAAGCTTTCCTTCCATTCTTCCGCCGCTAAGTAAAGAAGCTAGTCTTGAGATACTCAGTATCTATCAACTAGCTGGCGCCACCATAATGGATTACACAATGCCTCCATTTCGAAATCCACATCATTCTGCTTCAGAAGTTTCGATTATCGGCGGAGGCCAATATCCTAAACCAGGTGAAATTTCATTAGCTCACAGAGGTGTCCTATTGTTAGATGAGATGGCGGAATTCACTAGAAAAACGCAAGAAATGCTGCAGCAACCATTAGAGAAAGGAGTAGTGACCATCTGTCGAACTCGCACTTCCGTTTCATATCCTGCTGCATTCATTCTAATCGGAACAATGAACAATTGTCCATGTGGCTATGCAGGTGAGGGTCCAACCGCCCACTACTGTGTTTGTACAAAAAAGGAAATACTCGCTTACCAAAACAAACTTCCTGGTCCAATAAAAGACCGCTTTGATATCCATTTGAAGCTGGACTCAGTTAATCTAAGTATCCAATCGACTAGAAGTCAAGAATCCTCTAATGAGATACGCAAAAGAGTCACCGAGGCGAGAGACCGCCAATACCATCGGTATGGAAGTGAAATAACTAATAGCAAAGTTCCCTTTGAGGTTTTGCTAAACGACAATCCCTTAACACAACATCAGCTCCAAAACCTTCAAGCAATATCATCCAAACAAAACTGGAGCAACCGTACTCAAATCAAAATCATTCGCCTCGCTAGAACCCTATCAGACCTCCAACAAAACAATAAAATTAGCGACCTAAACATCCAAGCCGCCATCAAACTAAATGGCACCCCAACAAGCTAACGCACTAAAGCACTGGGGGACTGTCCCCCGTTGCGGTGATGTGTTAAAGCGGTGCTAAACTGGCCAACCTGGTTTGCCGTGAGTAGCAACGGTATTTCTTCATATAACTTCAAAAGGAACCGTGTCAAATGGTTTTAGCCATTACACGATTCCTTCTCTTTAGCTCAAATACAGTAATTACCTAGACATAATAAGTTGGTTATTACTAGAATTAGGTGGAACAATTGGATATACGTTTTCCTCCTCGACCACGTTAAACTCCATCACAACAGGACCACTTTCCTTGAAAGCCCGAATAATAACACTCCTAGCTTCTTCCTCGGTATTGGCATGAAATCCAGTGGCACCATAAGCAGCGGCCAGCTTAACAAAGTCAGGAGAGGTCATTTTCACCGATGAATACCGACGATCATAAAACATTTCCTGCCACTGCCGGACCATTCCTAGATAGCCATTGTTCAAAATTGCAATCTTAATCGGCAATTGATAACTTACCGCGGTCATTATTTCCTGAAGATTCATTTGGAAGCTTCCGTCACCAGTTACACAAATCACCGGTGTTCCAGGGCACGATACACTTGCGCCAATCGCTGCCGGAAGCCCATAACCCATTGTTCCCAACCCACCTGAAGTAAGCAGCGTCCGTGGTTTTGTAAAACGGTAATTATGTGCTGTCCAAATTTGATGTTGGCCAACATCAGTAACAACAATTGTTCCATCATCGGATAGCTCATCAAGCATTTTAATTACATTTTGCGGTCGTAATATACTTGTAGATTTATCAAAACGGGGCACAGTCCGTTGCCATTCACAGGCCTCATGAGCCCAATCTTTAATGTTTTCTCGTACCAAATCGAAATTCAGTCTTTCTTTTAGAAACTCTAGAAACTGTTTAGCATCGCTAACAATTGGTAAATCAACCGAGATAATTTTATTTAATTCAGCGGGGTCAATGTCGACATGAATTTTTTTCGAGCGAGGTGAAAATCCGCTTATTTTTCCGGTAACGCGGTCACTAAATCTCACCCCAATAGAAACCAAAAGGTCGGCATGATGAACTGCTTTGTTGGCGGCAAAT
>CALCRD010000095.1 GCA_937894355.1 uncultured Bacillus sp. | reverse complement strand
TTACCATACTTCTTTGTTCTTGTCTACTGCTTTTTTTGCAATGATCGTGTCAAGACACTGTAGATATTTTTAAACCTCACATAAAGAACTTACCTTTAAACAGCGTTTTTTTTATTTAAAGCTTTTAAAGCCATCCGTGTTAGGTTACTACCGCTGCTGAAAAGGGGAATATTACTGTGATTTCCTCTCCCCAGTAATTTGGTTTGCTTTAAACGTTTTAGCTCTTTTTGCATTGCTTCCTTGATTTCAACAATAATTGGAGAAGTTGGGGTTTTTGCCTCCAGGTATTGTTTGCTAATAGACTCCCCGTTGGCCTTAGCCACCCGCATTTTTGCCATTTTCTCTGCCCCTTGCAGACTCCAGGCCATTGGGCGGCTACTTAGTCTGGCCGCTAGTATATGACTAACATGGCCTTCCGCGCTACAACCAATGTGGGGGTTTTTTACGGCGTTTTCTATTCCATCCCAGTTATGGTCGATATATTTTATGGTATCAATAATCCTTTTTTGCCGTGGTTGTTCTTGAGCCCGTTTTAAGGCTTCATGAAGATACTCTAGGACTTTCTGTTTGTTTAAAGACTTAATCCCCCGGTAAACCAGTTTTTTTAATTCCGGAGCATGTGCAGTAGCAGTCAAAATATATTTTGATAAGTGAAATTTGTCCAGAATAAAGATGGCCCCAGGTATGTACTCTGTCCCAAGGCGGATCCAGGGGGCTCCATCTCCGGCTAGATAAATCTGCTTAGTGCTCGAAAGCTCGTAATTAGCTTCTAGGTAATCTAAAACTCTCCACCATAATTCTTCTGGTTTTTCTTTGATACCGGTAAAATATTTTACGTTTTTTAAATGGCGGCGAGGGTAATCCTCTATTCCTTCGTGAATATAGACCAGCCGTGCCTGTGCACCTTTACGACCTTTAACCTTTACGTGATCTTCATCCGTTTCTATATAGATCTTGGGAGCATGCCGCTTTGTTTGCGGTGGTGGTGCGATTTTAGGGTTAAATTCCTTAACTGACAACGATACTGTTTGTTTACTGACCTTTAGTGCTGGATTGTGCCCACTGACGCGAACGGTAGCTTCTTCGTAAGACATTCCAGTGGATGCTTCCGCAAGTTCGGCCTTTAGAGTTGTCCCTACGCGTGAATGGGGTGTGACACCAATTTGTTCATCCACTAAGTATGCATATTTTTTGCTTTCTTTATGTTGATAGTAACTCCGGTAATAGATTAACTGGCCAAAAAGGGTCAATATTGCTTTCTGGTCATTTTTCCGGATGCGCCTCCAGTTGAGTTTTCGCTCTTCACTCTCTTCAATCTTTTGCTCAAGAGTTTCCAGGACAAATTTCAATAAATCGCAGCCAAGACCGTCAAGCTCCTTCTTTAATTGAAGCTCAAAACTATTGTAGTCTGTTTTACCATCCAAAACACCAAATATTTTCTCTACAACCGAAAGGACTTTGTCTTCTACTAAACGAACTAAATCCATGAGGAACCTCGGCCTCCTTCTTAGGGGGTTTTCATTCTTAGGCGAATGTGAGGTTCCTCTTCTTTTTTAAAGATGTGACATCCTTCAAAAACCTACAATAATTTTACACTAACGGGGGCTAAATAGGTATCGGCTACTGCAGTAATTCTCTTATCGCTAAAGACTTCGTTAACCTTGCTCGCCATGTTTGATAGCTGACCTTGGTCATTTACATCATTTACTACATCATAGGCCACAAACAAATTGTGCTTGCTATCAACTGCAGCTTGAAGATTGAAACAAACTTCGAACCTACCATTGTTTTTCATTGATTTAGCATTGGGATCGGTTACACAGATTTGTATGACACCAGTTTCTTTAAGCGTCTCTTTTATGCCGTTCAGCTCCTGGATTCTAGCGCGATAGCAATCAATTTTTTCCTTGACTTGTTCTTTGATGCCGTCATCATCTTTTGTGGTCAAAAAAGCGTTAATATACTCTTCGATTTTTGCGTCAAGGTACTCCAGTTTTTTCTTAATAATATTTTCGTTGTAATGGTTGCTTTTGGCACTATTCGCCTTTAACTTTGTTCCGTCAATGGCTACAAGATTGCCGTTAATAAGCCCGAACCCTTTGAGCATTAAGGTGAACTCCCTAAATAGCCGTTCTGTTGTCTTTCATAAAAGCTGATAAAGTGCCGTGATCTGGTGTGATTTTCCCGACTAACCACATTACCTCAATGTTCCTTGTGGCTTCGGTTTCCATTTTTCGTGAAGATCTAATTCCATTCATGTAACAATATATATACAATTTCAACAAATCCGATCTTCTGTAAGGTTTTTGTCCTGGCCGATCACCAGAATAAGTGATAAAACCTAATTGTTTTAAATCAAGGGTATCTACGTAAGCATCAATTACTCTTACTGGATTATCTTCATCGACGAAATCTTCAAGAGTGTTTGGTAACAAACTAATTTGGTTTCTATTTTCTCCTTGAATAAATGGCATGTAATCACCTCTATATCTCTATATTAAGAATTCGACATAAAGAGCGATTATCATGCTGTTTAGCACCGTTTTCCTGAGAATTGTTAGACAGTCTGACGTACGGTGCTGTGGGAGGTCGGCTACTCAATTAATGGGTAGCCTCCTACCCGA
>CALCRD010000094.1 GCA_937894355.1 uncultured Bacillus sp. | reverse complement strand
CATTAATATCAAACATAATATCTCCTTTATAAGTAAACAGTTTTTTAATTTTTATAAATAATCATGCTTCCATTGTATATTAACTTGGGCCCTCTCGCAAAAACGGATAACATTAAAAAGATCCGATTTTTCTCTTCCTTTTATGGGAGCACAATCAAAAAGGGTAGCACTTCTGCCACCCTCCCCTTAACACTTATGTTTTTGGTTTCCTAAAAGCCACTAAACAGCTTAATGCCCTACATAATCAATATATGGAATCAATGCTTTAAACTCCTGGTAGGTAATAACAGTATTCCAATTTCCAGTTAATTTGGCAATAATAACAATCACCGCAAATGTTGCGAAGAATGCTACTGGAATTACCCATTTATTCACTTTTTTCTTACCAACATGCATATTTAATGTGTCTTTTACCGGGCAAGCTTCCACACAAAGCATGCAAGCTGAACACTCTGGAGTATACACCGTCTTCTGTTCCGAAACAGTTATTCTTTGCGGACAAACCCGGGTACATGCTTTACAATCAATACAAGTATCTTCATTTCGTTTAATCTTGGAAATGCCTAATAGTGATCCTAATCCAATCAATGCTCCATATGGACATAAAAACCGACACCAGAAATTTTTGAAAAACAAAGACAATAGAAACACAACAATAATTACTTTTAGAGAAAATCCGCTAATATCCAAGAAAAACAACATCATCTTCACATCGGATATTTTGTTATAAGAATCAAGCAAAAAGAATTTTGCTGCCATTACCGGCATATCGATTACAACAATTTTTATAAAAAATGCCAATAACAAATATTTTATCGGGGTCAAGAGCCAGGTAACCCATTTTGGCAGATCGAAATTTTTCTTAAACATCATCTTCCCTAATTTTCCAGTCCATTCACTAATCGTTCCGATTGGACAAAGCCAACTACAGAAGGCCCTTCGAAACACAAATCCCGAGGCAATAAAGAAGGTTAACATAATCAAACCTGCAGGATGTATCCGATCAAACTCTCCGGTCATAACCCAAACCTTTAGGGCTACGAGAGCACTAATCGGTAAAAACCCCTCAACTGCCGGAGGTCTTTGAATATAGGGCTCAACCCCTAATGATGCAAAATGCAAATAAAATTGATAGAACCGAATACCAACATATAGTAAGAAAAACGCAAAAGCTAATTGGACTACACTTCTTGCCAACTCAATTGGTCTTCTTTTTATTTGTCTTAGATACCATTTTTTTGTTCTCATGCTGCCCCTCCTCAAACTTCTCTATTAAATATAAAGAATGAAAGAGCAATAGCTAGTGATAAACCTCACGATTCATAATCAATTCACCTATGTGTCAAAAAGTAGTCAACAATTCTTCATACATACAGTGAAGCTTCCATCAGTGGGGGTGGCCTCACCACCGCTAATCCTTCTCCGATTCAGAACGATGAGAACCATCATGCAGACAGAATTACAATCCGGGACGCAGTTGCCAAACTCCCTGAAATTCACCGTGCCGTTGTATTATTGTTCTACTATCATGATTTGCCTCAAGAAGAAATTGCCACAGTCCTCGGAATTCCAAAAGGGACCGTTAAATCAAGATTACATGTAGCAATCAAAAGATTAAAAGAAGAATTGGAGGGAGAAGAAAATGAGTCAGGATCCCTTTCATAAGGATTATCAGCTGCGCAAGAAGTTGGAAGAATATTACGTAGAAATACCCGATTTCCCAATGAAACCTAGTAGGTGGGAACGATTCATCAATCTTCTAGCTTCACCTGCAAAAGATCCGCTTGATCCATTAATTTCAACAACTAATGGATTAATGCTAATAAAAATAGCACCGATAATCGGGACTGCAGCAATAGCATTAATCCAAGCGTTAGTTTTTCTGTAAGAGTTGGTTGGTGAATGGACATTAAGAAAAGGCATCATTTCTATTCTGGAATGGCGCCCTTTACATAAAGAAAGAGCGCCATTTCTACTCTCGAAAAGCGTCAGATTGTGGAAGATACAGCTTTCAAAAATAATAGGCGACAATGGAAATTCATCTCTAAAGTAGTGGAGGGATGCGCTCGTTACTTCAATTAAAACTTTTGATTGATACTAATAAAATAAATATAAATACAACTATACCTAGCCAGCCGTTACCTTTTTGACCCTTTTGAAATTCTCTTAATCCCATTACCAACATCGACAAACCTAAAAACAACATCATATATGGTTGAAAAGTATAATTCTCAGTAATCAATCCATGCCCTGCAAGTGAAATAACTGTTATTGATAAAATAATTTGCAAAAACTTTAACAATTAAAAGCCCCCTTCAATCAAGTCACTTTCATAATTAGGTATTCGGAAAAGATGATTGAGCTAATTCATCACTGTTAGCTCAGTTTCTTAATTTTCTTTGTCGGTTGATTCAGCCTTGCTAATCCCCCTTACGATTAACTGCCCCAAAATATAAACAACAGAAATAAATATAATTGCTACATCTCTTCCAAATGGTTTAAACCAAGTACCATCATCTGTAATAAAAAAGTTTCCTAACATTAAAGAGATAAGGGTCATTAAAATGTTGACCACCAAAAACCAGTGTAATTTAATCGTTCTCAACTGTATTCCAACAATAATAATGAATAATAAAAAGGCTGGTAATAAAAGGATAGCCTCTTGTTTAACGAGGTGACTATTATACTCATAAAAGTGAAATAAGAATGGAATTGGAAGTAATGAAAGAATAATTGATTTGCTTTTAGTCTTTCCACTCACCATAACTCCCCCCCTCAAATTTATCTACAAGTGTAATTTTACACCTCCATCTAGTGATTGTAAATTATTTCCTATTAGACTTTCTTATAACTGATTAAAGGCAAAAAAATGGACTACTCAAAAAATTAATATCAATAAACATTCCACATTATCTAACTATAAACAAAATAAACATAACTCATGTCCGAGCGACGTGAGCTTAGGACTAAAGCTAAAATGATTTTAACAGCGCCCGACCACTGAAAATCCAAATACTATAATAATTCCTTGAATCAGGTCTCCTGGTTTCTTCAATGAGAAAAAGGCAACTAGAGCAAGTCTAGTTATTTTACTCCCCCAAAAACTGCAAGTTCCATCCATTTAAAATAACAATCTGCATGTTTAAATCCAATCTCTCTAAGCCAGTCTACTTGAGTGTCTACTCTTTTAAGAATGTTATCTTCTTTATCAGGTCGATTATAATATTCTCTTTCTATTTCTTCTCTATTTCTTTTGTTATATGAAGCAAGATGGTCTATAAAAAGCTCATCGTGTAACTTTTCAATTTCAGGTGATGCGGAAGCTACATGCTCAATATTTATAAAAACACCACCATCTAATAGAAGAGAATGTATATCTCGATATAGTTCCTTTTTTCTTTCATGTGGTAGATGGTGAATGGCATAACCAGAAACAATACAATCTACAGAATTGGGTTCTGCATATTCTTGAATTGAACGGCTAAAATCACCTTGAATAATCTCACAACGGTTGCCGAATTCACTCATATGCCCACGGGCTGCTTGTATCATTGGTTCCGAATGGTCTATTAAAAGGGCAGATGCATCTGGAAAAGTTTTAAGTAAAATCTCAGACAAAAATCCGTTCCCACATCCTAAATCCAATATTTTTTTTGGATTTGAAGTAAAATGATTTACTACTTGAAGCATGATTTTAGCTTGTTCAGCCCCAAAAGGAATGCCTCCTCGAACCTGTTCTAAATAATATTGTGTTACATCTTGTCGTTGCCAGTTTGTTATTGCCATTTTTACTCCCCCTTTATAATAACTTTAAAAATAAAAAGCCCGTCATCTCATAAGAGACGATAGGCTTTACCTCCGTGGTACCACTCTTTTTGATTTGTTTAATCATAAACAAATCCACTTAATGACCCATTACGGAAGTCAACCGTTAAGGCCTAATTATCAGCCTTACCACTCATGGGTGAGTTGGGGATTTAATTGGCTGTCTTTCACCAAGCGACAGCTCTCTCGGCAATTAAAATTCCTTAATACTCCCAATCATTGCGTTTGATAAGTCATTTAAATTTTACTTATTTTACCATTTATTGATTTAATTGGTCAACTGAAATTTTTATTTTCAAATAAAGTGATTGAACAATAAGAGAAAAGGCGTAAGTATGGCAATTCTGGATGTTAGAGAAGTTCGTCCGATTGAGGAAGATCAATTACTTGTTATTCATTTTAATTTTTAACATCGAATTAGCATTTGTCAAAAATTCATATGGAACATTAATCTCTTCGGCTATACAACCATTGTCAGCAAGATAACTTACTAATTTATCTAAATGTTTATATCGTTTTCCTTCCAAATCCACTAAAGGGAAAATACGAATTTCCTCTTTCGTAACTCTTAATAACTCGTTAATTGTGTCAATATGAAACTGATAATCTAATCGGTCTGCATACATAAAAAGAAAATGTGCAGAAAGAAGAATATCAAATTCTTTATCTTTAAACGGTAAAGAAGGTAAAGTGACCGGAACGTATCTTTCACTCGATTTTACCATATCATCCGTACAATCTTCCAAAGCAATTAAACGATGCCTTCTAAGATGTTCTATATCTTTGAAATAATCCCAGATATAATTACTTTTTACTTTTTCCATATTTTCCATTGCGTGCTTAACGTCTTGAAGTCCTTTATTTTTAAGGTCTTCTGTAGAATGATCATAAGCAATATCACATGCAAATACATCTAATCCTAATTTGTTCCCTAATGCTGTAAAGGAACATGCTCCTGCTGGACAATCTAGTATCTTTTTTCCTTTCAGTTCTTCTTCCAAAAGAAAAAACATGTCCAAATACTCTTCAAAGGTTCTTCCGATAAAAACAATTCGCTCTAAATCCAATTTTGTACTCTGCTCAGCTCTACTCAACAAAACCCACCTCAAATATAAAGAATTAAATAAATATTAGCATGATTATTGGGGTAACTTAAACCTTTAGCTTCATGCTCCATAAAATAGCACTTTACATAAAGAAAGAGCGCAATTTCTACTCTGGAAATGCGCCCGATTGAAGAATATAGAAAATGCAAAAGAGATGTAATAATTGCATTCCCATTTTAAGGAATGGTGTCTCATAAATATTGAGCTTCATCAAAGCTAAATGTTTTACCAAAATCCTTGCTTGCTCCTAGAATTTATCCTAGTTATTTGGATGTATTTGGCAGTAAAAAAATTTAGCATTTACAAAAATAGAGGTTTATTTACTAACGCAACTCTTTGGCTTAATAAACTTTTTCCAGCATGTCATTTTGTGTTGACTAGAATAATTTAGAAAAATCGATTCTTCTTAAAAGACATCAACTTTTTTGTGGCCATTTTTTATAACTATGGCCGGCATACTGAGGCTCTTTATTATTTAATTGGTGCGTTATTAATAGTTGATAAAGCTTCGTTCACTGCAAAAATTTTACCACGAATATCCGTAATACCAAAACTTGTTAAACGAGCTGAATGCATTTCTAAATATTTTTCTGCATCTTCCTTCGTTTCGAATAGGTATACTCCACCAGATTCTTTAGCATTAGCATCCTCTGTCCAAATCTTCCAGATTACACCAGGCTCATCGTTAATACTTTTAGCTAAATCAACGAACGCCTTTGACATTTCTTCACCATATGGCCCTTCCATTTTAAAATCCACTTGTAATAAATATTTCATCATTGACACCCCTCGCAGATTGTTATATCAGTATTATTTTATCAGTTAGACAAACATTCATACACAATGTTGCCCATAAAAACGGACCGGATTTTGGTAAATATTACAATTTCGCGAAATAACAGAACTCGATATTGAAAAAACGATTATTCGTAATAACTCAAACCGGTTCTACGCAATTTTGGTGAAATTATTTCTCAGACAGTGTTTATTTTTATACAGTTATGTTACTTTTCTCGATCAGTAAGTTGATTGTTGTATATCTTTTCTTTTATCAGGTAATCCTTCCATTGGTTTACACCACTATTTGCAGTTTGATTAAAAGTACCCTTAATTATGGGTGGCACCTTGAAAACGAGGATCAACGAAATTATTTTCCCATTGCTTTCGTAAGTAAGGTCCCCATTTTGGCATTTCATCTATTACGTTACCGTAAATATCCAATCCCTCTCAAGGGAAATTCTCGATAAACTCAAAATAACGTATCATGTTTGAGTGACGTGACCTTAGGCCTAATTACTAATATTTCTTTCACGTTGTTTTAATAAACTGCTTTACGCTTCCCCTATTCCTAAGGCAAGTAGAATTATATATGCTAGTGAGATCATTAATATTAGAGAAATTATCAATCCATTGACAGCGATTGTCTTTTTTTCATTCTTTTTTTTCAGGGCAATTACGCTTAAAATAAATGACAATGGAGCACCGATAAATTGAGCATAATATATAGTCCTTAACAACACGAATGGTAGGTGTTGTCGAGCCAGAAATGGTACTGCAAACAATAAGATTAATAATAATATTGGTAACGTTATTGATATATAACTAATCCGGGAATATTTTTTCATTATTAAAAACCCACCTTTCATTTCAACCTTAAAATCACTAGGGAATTCCGTATTGCTTTGGGAATGCCATGTTCCAAAAAACAAACCCAGTTTGCAATAACTACTTGTTTAATTAATTCCATTTACGAAATCCGTTACACTCATTGAGTGCTATTCCTGAAAATGGTCCTGTTAGTGCAATAAGAGATACTAGTTTTGGTAGCAAGTCACATATTCGTCTTTCATTAACAAACTTTTACATGCCAAACCGTTTTCGTGATAAATCTCTTTACCAATTTCTAATTTGATACTTCTATTTGAATTTGAATAATTTGGTTCGTTATTTATAATGTTTAATGTATTTTCATCCAACCATTCCATAGAAAAATCACTTTTTGCATTACTATAATAAACAGTTTGAACTTTATCTTTCTCATTATTGTCTGTGATTTCAACCCATACGTTAACACCACCTGCTGCACCACCATATGGTTCAAAATAAGCATTAGCTGTATATTCTTCAGTGGATGATGTTACAGGTCCAGGTCCCTTTTGGATAAGTTCTCTATCAATTTCACTAAATGTAAAAAAGTATGTTTCATATATATAGATTGAAGAAACCAGAACAACCCCTGACAACGTTGTAATCAGTAATTTTTTAGGAAAAGGTTTCTTTTTGTTGAAGGAAATTATTATCTTTACACATAAAATCAAAAATAATATAACGGTAATGAAAGATATTAAGAAACCCAAGAAAATTAAAATCATAATCCCCCCATTCCAATTTCATTAACTTCATCTCAAAAACTGGTAATTTTGCAATATACTTTTTCAACTCTATAACCTATTTAACTGATTAAAGCCCAAGAAAAATGGACTGCTAAAAAACAGTCCAAGTTGGCACATTTTAGCGTCTTAGTTTCTAAAGTTAGTTATGTAACATTTTTTAACCAAGTCATTACACGAAGAACCTGAAATGGTTCAAACCAAGAAACCAAAAATAAGATGATAAAAAAGGACGCTAGTGAAATGAATTTAATACTACCATTTTCATTTTTAGCGATTGCGATAAAGCTAAATACAACTCCAATTAATAAAAAGACCATTCCCATAAGAACAATAAGTTCAAAATATCCCTCTATTATCCAGTTGAATCCAAAGGAAAGCATTCCTAAAACAATAAAGATTATTGACCAGAGACTAAATGCCTTCACAGTACCCACTCCATAAAAAATTTTATCCATCTTATGCCAAACTATCTGTTTGTTTTAGTCGTTTCCCTCAAAAAATAAACTATGTATGAAATAACTACGATTTTAAGTAATTCCATTAGCAATGCTCCCTATTTAAGACCGTTATTTTACGGAACATATCCAAAAGTCATACTAAAGAGAAAAGCATAAACAAAA
>CALCRD010000092.1 GCA_937894355.1 uncultured Bacillus sp. | reverse complement strand
TTTTCAATTCTTTGGGCCATTTTTCATTCCGATACTTTCCGATTGTCGGTTTAATTACTCTTTAAAAAATATCCACTGATAAAAAATTTAAACACAAACATATAAATTGCCTCATTATAAGAAAGCCGGTGCATAAAAAATACACCGGCTTTCTTATAATGAATTTCAAACCATTGGTATACAAAGTTATAGTCCCAATCTTACTTCTTCATCATCCTCAATTTTGTTTATTGGGCCAACCCATCCTAACTTGCGCATGATATTTCCTTCTCTCCAGACAACATATGCTACATTTACAGCCCAATGATGATTGGTGAAAATATCCCGCATCATATCATATCTTGTATTGAGTAACTTAATTGCTTCATATTGATCGGATTTCTCGCCATTATCAGCATTTTCTAGCAACCTATATATCTTACCTTGCAAAGCTGTAAATTTTAATCCAACCTGCAAAAAATCTATGCGTTTGCCTATATTGATATCATAATTAGCATCCTTTTTGGCTTCTGCGCATGCAATATCAAGTAGTTCGCTGAGTTCTTGCACTACTTCGTCATTATATAATACACTATAATAAGGATTAAATGGATTAGTTTCCATATGATGGTTAGAAATCTCCTCTATTCTCGCATAATATTTCTTGATATATTGCCAACCGTTTCCAAATCCAGCCTTACAATATTCTTCAATTACTTCGTCAACTTTTAAATCAGGATTCCAACAAAGACGTGCCAATATATAATAATTCAAGCCTTGAGTACCCCAGTTATTAAGTCCTCCATCAAAATCTGTGGCATATAATCCATTATGGGCAATGTAATTAAAGTCTTGAGAAAGTTTTTTTGTATAGACACCCAAAGTTCCTTCTCTATAAGCATATAATAACAAATTGGGTCGCCAAAAAATACTATTTGTCTTTTTGCCCCAACCATCCCAGTCATCTAATGAAAATTGCCTGTTATACTCACCGTCATACCACCATGAATTACCAACAAAGCGAATAATTATATTAGGATGAAGTTTGTTTTTGAGTGGCGGTGCCGTATAAGCACTATACGCATCTACAACAAGGCGGATATTTGGATAAACAACAGTAACCTTTTCAGCTATTCTATTACTAAACCATACGATTCGATCTGTCAATGAAACATATTCAATCTCCATCCGAGTACCTGGACTGGATTTATGATCCCAGAGTATAATTTTTCGTCCCTCTGGGGGATCAAGAGCCATGCAATGATCACACATGCAAAATGAATCAGGACCTCCATCATTAGGACTTAAGGATATACTTTGAACCGTCGGGTTCTTTCTTATTTCCTCTATTTTGTCTTGGACAATCGCATCTATAAGTTCTAGATTTGATTTACATAATCTGGCTCTTCCTGAATTATGTTGTATCCGGGTATCATCGGGCTGGAGTGCAAACCACTCAGGATGCTCTATTCCATATTTAGCATGAAGGTCGCCAAATGCATGACCGCTCACCAAACCTAAGTCTCCACCTAACCTATTCCAACCACTCCAGCCACCATCGAAAGATAATGTTGAAGATTCGCTTTGGTATATACGCTGATACTCTTCTTTCGTAAACTTAAGAAAATTCAACCCGTCCTGTAGCCTAGAATTATATTCTAAGATCCTGATACGTCTTTGAGCTACTGGTGGAGTATAACTTATATTAATCTGGGGTATTAACAAAGAATCAGCTTTCGGCACAACCTTACCGAGTTCCCCAGGCCAAAGATACATCACTCCCAAGAAATCTTGTAAAAAAGTAGTAACCGCATATTTTGAGCCCATCGGATCTGTTGGTGTTTTATTATCGGGACCAATAAGTGCTACCACATTGCCTGTTGTTTTTATTAGAATTCCGCCAGGCCCTAAATTATCTGTCGAAAAACCTAATTGATTGGTAATACTACTTTCACCAACTAATAGATAGGTATATGAGTTTTTAATTATATCATTTTTTATAATCCCATTATTTATACTAACGTTCCCTAGTTCATTATCCCTATAAATTTTCAATTTAACACCTGTTATCTGGAAAATATGTTCTGTTAACATCCTAGCTCCGTATGTTGCAGCTACCGATGGATTTTTACTAATAACAATAACTGCATTCGCGGTGCTATCTATTACCAGTGGCAATCCCTCTGCTTGATTTACCGTAGAAACCATCGATAGCAGAAAAATGAATAAAAATAATCGGTTCATTTTTGACATACCTAACCCCCCGTGTATTAATAACTATAATAAACCATGAGGCTGTCCCGAAAGGGGCAGCCTCATGGTTTGGGAAAGCAATTTTTAATTAACTTCGAAAATATACACCGTTGAAGTCAATGGTGGTAATTCATCGTTCAACAAATACCCAGTAAAGCACGGTTTGGTAATATCAAATTTCTGTTCAACAAACTTATTTACTGCTGGTAAACAAAATTCTAATAATCCGACGTTATCATCAGAGTTCGTCGCAAAAACATAAATATTGTCCTCATATCTCCATCCAGCATATTGCAGATCGCCTTTCTTATTAGCTAAACAATCTATTGGTTCACCATTCATTACAATATCACCTAACCAAGCTGTCTCCTGATTAATAGCTTTGAAATCTTTCCATAAAGGTGTCAAAGTTAAATCCCAGCCTGGATCTTCCATGGAATACCAAAATATTCCTTTTGCACCATTTATTAAAGCAAGATAGACCATCGATCGGGCTTGCTCCTTTGTTGGCTGGTTTAATGGCTGATCTGGAGTTGGTCCTGGTAGCCACCCAGCCTGCAAAACATCAGTTAAGTTTTGCCATGGCTGGAGAACCTCTTTTGCAGCTGTAACATGATCTGATACCATGGTTAGTGGGAATTCAGGAATTGGATATGGATCTACTTGGAAGATATCACAGCTCTTCGCCCACATTTCATATACGTACATTTCTGGACCTATTGTTAATAGAATCGGTGTATCAGGGTCGATTTTTTTATATTCTGCGTAAGCTTCAAACACTTCGGGGATCATTTTGTCTCCTCGTTTGTTTGGTTCATCAATAATTTTCCAGTTTAATAAGTTGGGATGATTTTTGTTCTTTCTAATTGCTGCTTTGTAATATTCAAATCTCTCTTTAATGGAACCGCGGTAATATAGACCTTGATCAACCATAATACCAGCTTTCTGGGCAAGCATTAGGTTATTGCGAACAACATTTGAATCATAAGTTGGAGTTCCTTGAACAGCGTTAAAGCCATATTCTGCAATCAAAGAATATTTTTCTGGGCTTACATGATATAAACCAATTGGGAAAAATGGTTTTCCATTGACAATAAAATTACCTGTTTCAGATAGATTTTTTGGTTTTCTATTCTCAATAGCAACTTTAAGAACAGCTTGCTCTTCATAGTCAGGATCAATTTCTGGCATTTTTAAAGTCATATCATAAATACCTGGAGCAAGCTTTGAAAAAGGTACGTGCCAAGTGTAAAGTTTCGCGTCCGGTTGATCCACAATCTCCTTTATTGTTGGATTTTCGACACTCCACTCTTTGTTAAAGCTATCTTTTTTCAACTTTATGACAAGATTATTATACTGATTTTCGCTATTGAAGATCCGCAGGCTTACTGGATGGATAACTGATTCTGAACTTTCAATACCCATCAATCTTTTTTCCAGCATAAAACCTTCGTTGAATTCTCGTAAAACAACATCGTCAAACCAAACAGTTCCAGTTCCGTAAACCCTTAAATATATGCTTACTTTAGAAGTATCTTTATCTGACTTTCCAATCAACCTAATTAACTGCCATTCATCTGAACCTTTAGTAAGAAGATGACCATACTTTCCGCTAGTATTTATGCCTCTATCAGTATACCATTCTAATTTAAGAGCTGCATCAATATCCAGGCCCTTCTCCCCTTTAACCCATGCTCGTAATTCATACATGGTATCAGGCTCAACTGGTACTCCTATTTGGTAGGCAAATGACTTAGAGGGACCTCCAACTATTTTTAAGCTACCTGGAGAACCTTTTCCTTGTTTTGCGTCATAATCTATTGTCGCAGCCCCAGGAATAACCCAACCATTTAATCCATTATCAAACGAAGGATTTTCAGGAATCAACTGAGCACTATGGACAAAGGTAGATAGCGAACAGATAAATAATACTAAACTAAAAAACAAGCACTTCCTCTTATTTTGCAACATAACTATCACCTCTCGTTGAGATTTTTTTAGAACTTCTTTTAACAAATATGATATAAAAACAGTTTGCTTGAATATTAACAGCACCACCCTTTCAACATTTACCCTTGCATACGATAAGTTATCGTGCCATTATCAATTTTTCTATTCTCTCCATTGTCATCTTTCCACTAGCACTGTAAATTTTTATCTTCACAAAGTATAAACCATTTGCAACTAAGATATTAGATGAATTTTTGCCATCCCATAAAACCTCAATCAGATTATTGCTTTCACATATCCCTTCAAAACTGCGAACCAATTTTCCAGATAAATTCAAGATCTCAATTTGGTATCTAGAACCTGAATCACAAGTGCTAATTATTCTGCAGGATGAACTAGCTGGATTAAATACTTTGGGTTCAACTAGCACAATAGTGCTGTCTGCAGGGTTAATGTTTGTTTTGAAAACGTACACTGTTGAAAACAAAGGTGGTAATGAATCAATTAAGCTTTTTTGGTTGATTATTGGATCTGTTTTGTCAAACTTTTGATTCACTAAGAAAATGTTATCTCCTAAAAATATATTTATGCCATGCGCGCTATTCCCGGCATTTGTAGCAAAAATATAAATATAATCCTTATATTTCCAGCCAGCGTATTGAATATCCCCTGTTTTGTTTTCTATTGAGCTTATTCTTTCTCCCCTGATAACTATATTCCCTAACCAAGCTGTTTCCTCATTTAGCGATCTAAACTCATTCCAGAGCGGCGTTAAAGTCAAATCCCAGCCTGGATCTTCCATGGAATACCAAAAAATACCTTTTGCTCCGTTGATTAGAGCAAGATATACCATAGATCTAGCTTGAGCTTTCGTAGGTTGATTAAGTGGTTGATCCACAGATGGACCAGGAATCCATCCTGCCTGCAAAACAGCAGTTAAATTTTGCCAAGGCTCGAGAACCTGTTTTGCTGCAGATACATGATCTGAAACCATGGTCAAGGGAAGATTAGGTATTGGATAAGGATCTACTTGAAAAGCATCGCAGCTTTTACCCCAAAACTCGTAGACATCTATTTCTGGACCTACTGTCAAAGACATAGGGGTAAGAGGATCAAGTAGCTTATATTCCGCATAAGCCTCTGCTACTTCCGTTTGCATTTTCGTGCCTCGTTTATTTGGTTCATCTATGATTTTCCAGTTTAAAATATTGCTATGATTTTTATTTTGTCTGATTACATTCTTATAGTTTTCCAATCTTTCTTTAATTGTACCACGATAATAAAGACCTTGATCTACCATAACTCCTGCCTGTTGTGCAAGTGTTAAATTTTGACTCACCACAGTGGTGTCATAAGTCGGAGTACCTTGAACTGCATTAAATCCATGTTCAGCGATCAACTGATATTTCTCGGGAGAAACGTGATATAAACCTATTGGGAAAAAAAGTTTTCCACTAACAATAAATACCCCATCAGCTGTAAGATTTGCTGGTTTTCTGTTTGGGACAGCCACATTAAGTACTATCTGTTCATAATAGTTTTCATCAATCTCCGGCATCTTAATAGTCAAATCGTATATACCAGATTCTAAGATAGATAAAGGAACATACCAGGTGTATAGCTTCTCGTTGGGACTGTCTGCTATATTGATTATAGGTGTATCAAGCAAGAATTCTTGGGTAGTATAGTTTTTAGTAAGTTTTACATATAGGTACCTATACTTTTCTTGACCTGTTAAACTAAAGATCCTTAATTCTATGGGAAAACCATCTGGTTGATAAGATTCAATTCCCATTAAATTTTTATCCATAACAAAACCGCTGGTGAAAACTTTAAATGATACGTCATCAAACCATAAGGTTCCAGCACCATAAAGCCTTAAATAAATGCTAACTTTGGTAGAGTCTTGATCTGATATTCCTACAATTCTAATTTGCTGCCATTCCCCTGACCCTTTTGTTTGCAGATGCTGATACTTGCCACTAGTATTCACGTTTTGTTGATTGTACCACTCCAATTTCAATGCAGCATCAGAATCTTGTCCATTTAATCCCTTAACCCATGCTCTAAACTCATACATAGTGTTAGGTTGAACATTAATCCCATACTGATAGGCGAAGGGGTTATTTCCATTATCAACAATTTTCAAAGAACCGGTTTCACTTTTACCAATAGAAGGATCAAAGGAAACTGCATCTGACGAAGATAATAGCCATCCATCAATATTTTGCTCAAACGAAGGATTAGCGATGACTTGAGCTTCTACGGAAAAAATAATTCCAAATGTGAAATTGAAAATAATCAATAGCATAAAAGCTAAATAGTTAATTTTTTTCATGCTTGTTTTACCACCTAGCGAGCTATTAAAACTTTGGTTAAGTCGGAAAATATTAATTTACCTTCAGAATCAGTTATTCTAAGCCTGACAAAATATAGGCCATTGACTAGTTGTTGACCATTATTATCATTACCATCCCAATTAATCAAAAGCAGCTCATCACCAGGTGTCTCCCCTGTAAATTGTTTAATCACTTTTCCAGAAAGATTAATAATTTCCAATTGATATCTTGAATACCACTGTGGGTTTATACTTGTAATTTGACAATACCCAAGGGATGGATTATAAACAATCGGATTGGCAGTTACTTTTGCTTTATTGATAGAAACATTTATTGGCTTTCTTATCTCATAGACTTTTGCATCGTAACCATCTAAATATAGATCAAGTTTTCCATCAATTAACTGAATGCTATTGTTTGTTAATAAATCAACTCCACGAGAGATCCCAGGAAGGTCTTCTATTGCTAAAGAAACAAGAAAGCCGTCAACGTTGGAATTAGCAATAAACAAATAATAATTTTGATAATCCTCTCTCATAAGAACTGAAATATTTTCTGTGACTTCATTCAAGATCATTATCTCTTTGGAACTCATACCAGATGTCAAAGCAATTGGTAGAACTGAAAGCTCTTGGTTGATTTTTTTAAAGTAGGACCAAAGATCATAGGAATCAGGTAAATACCAATATGGGTTATTACTAAAAGTATACCACCCGAAAGATGATGCTCCCTGATTCATTGACAGATAAAACATTATTCTCGCTTCATCTGCAGATGGCTCCCTTGTCCAGTTATCAATTCCACCGAAAGATTGGAGCAAAGGTATAATTGGCTTTGTTGTAGATACGAATTGTTTTATATGATTAAATCTATCATTTACATCTTCAACAGAACCATTTGGCACAGGGAAAATACTAACAATTATCACATCAAAAGCATTGAGATATTCTCCAGGCATCGTTTCTGGTGCTAATAACACAGCCACAGGATGCTTACTATCAATAGTCTTTATTCTTTCGTATGCACTAACCAATAATTCCTGATTACTACCAGCTGGTAATACCCACATTAAAATACCAGGATGATATTTATACTTTTCAACAGTTTGTTGAATGTAGTTTAAATCAATCGTTCCGCTTAAACTTAATTCGACTAATGATAATAAACCTATTCGGTATGCAGACTCCAGATCTGCAGGTGTAAGGCTTACTGAATTAAACCCTTGTTGTTTTACTAATAGAAAATCCTGTGCTGGAACACCATAGAGGATGTTTGCAACAAATGGTAAGCCGTTTACTAACAGTTCATTTCCATTTCCGATCCTTACATTTTTGATATCACTTACAGTAACAACCTTCTCCTTGGAACTAGTTCTATCCATTAATTCCATCGTTAATATCGATGATGTTAAGGTTAAACCACTAGGCGCTTCAACCTGAGCCAAAACATCATAAGTTCCTACAGGCCACTCATAAAAATCAATTAGAATTTTATTTTCACCGAGATGTTCCAGTAGTCTGTCTTCTTCTGAAATTATTGTTCCGTTATTGCTAATAACTACTTTGAACGTATGTTCTTGCAAATTGGGTATCTCTACATTAATTTTGGCTATAATCTCTGTTTGCATTTCATCAATAAAGAAATATTGAGATCTCATAATGATTTCTACTTGCGGCCTTAATTCAACTCTGATAGGCAATCTTCCTATAAGAGTGTCATCAGATGCGCAAATATCAAATATTATATCGTAGAACCCAATTTGAAAAATACTTGTATCAACTTCATAGGAATATAGACCTTCTGATAGGCTATCGTAAAGCAATTCTTGCTCTATTATCTCTCCTGTTGATGGTTTTTTAATATATACCTTCAGGTTAGATGTTTCTATGTTTAAAAAAGAATTGATAATGAAATCTAGCTTTAAAGGCTGAGCGCCTTCATAAATTATATATTTATCTAAGGAAAGATTTTTTAAAAGTGGCTCTTCTTCAACACCAAAATAAACTTCATCAAACCAGACGCTACCACCACGATATAAACGAATCCAGAATATACCAAAACTAGCATTTGACGGAACCTGTACTTTCCAATTGAATTTTTTCCATTCCGTACAGGTTTCTGTAATCATCGGTGATTCACTATCTGTTATATACTTATTCTTTGCATCATACCATTCAATTTTTATTTGTATATAACCGGAATAAAAGATTGGGGCCTTATACCAGGTTGAAAAATTATGTGTTACCCCAGGTCTGGAAACAAAGACAGTTTGATACCATCCTGAATACTTAGTAACGGTTTGATCATTAATTAAACTTGCACTTTTTTGACCTACAAAGGATATTGAATTATCGATTTGACCACTATTGGAAAGACGCCAATTCTCTGCCCCGATTTCTTCTTCAAAACCGTTATTTTTGATTATGTTTTGACTGAAGACCTGAACTGTACATAAAAGGATCAACAAGCATATTGTCTTAACGGTCATTTTGGTACTCATAAACTCACCTCGCATTTGAGAGAATGTAACGTTACTTAATACCAAACAAGAATCTTTTTGTAGGTGTCATATTTCCTTTCAAGAGTAGAAATGGTTACTTTTAAATAATACAATCCAGGATTAACTTTTTTATTATTTGTAGTTCCTTTCCAAATATATTGGTACGTTCCTGGTTCTTGAGGCTCGTTTGCAGCTAATTGAACCATCTTTTTCCCATCTGGCGAAAATATTGCCGCAGAAACTTCTCCTGATTCTTTGATTACATAAGTTATAAATGTACTCTCTTCATTTGGATTGAAAACTTCTGGAACTACCAAAACGTAGGGGATAAAATCCGCTTCTTCTTCAGTTACGATACGGTAGAAAGTCAACTCTTCTGAATAGCTACTCATCGTTTCATTATTAAATCTGGCCCGAATCCTCCAAAACCATTTACCCGGTGAAAGCGAGGTGTTCATAATATATTCGCTCTTTGAGCCGGGACAAGGGATTTCATCAGTGGTATCCGGATTAAAATCCTGGCTACTTGAAATTTCTAGGTAATACTCTTCTACATTCTCTAGTCCTTCCCACTTAAAAACAAGAGTTGAACTTGTGGGTGCACTTGTTAAATTAGGTTCAACTGGTTTTGGTACCTCTGTAGGAAAAACAAATTTGGAGACCTTGTTACTGAAAGCTTTATTACCAGAAATATCTTCACTGGCAACCTGATAATAATATGTAAGGTTATGCTGAACTGAAACATCCATCCACTCTATTGGACTCCCTATTTCCTCTGTCCCCTCTAGAGTGTGAATTTTATTTGCATCGTTTGGAATAAATGACTCAGAAGTGCCTCTATAGATTATATATCTATCTGGCAAGTCTTCATCGATTGGAGACTCTTGTGGTACTGTCCAAGTGAGAATAATGGCTCCAGGGATACTATTGTCAGCTTCAATTTCTACTGGCAAAGGTGGTTCGTTATCAAATTCAGGTCGAATCCGGAAAAAAAGTTCACCACTGCTGATTTCTGAGTTTTGGTTGTCAACAATCGTCAAATATAGCACATAAGCTTTTGTTTGAAGTAAAGACATATCAATATTGATTAAATGAGCACCTTCAGTCAGACCAACTAAGAAATCCTTTTCTAAAACAACCTCTTGAGTACTCTTTTTTTCAACTCTCCCTTTTAGCACAGCTAACTCTGAATTAAGAAAGGGATTAATTACAATTGGAATTTCAACTGTTTCATTTGCATTTGAAAAAACCAGATTGTTCCCGACTAATTGTAAACTCGGACGTGGCTCTGAACCGAAATATACTTCATCAAACCACACATCACCGGTACCGTATACTCTCATCGAAAGAATAGCTCTTGTTGTATTGGTTGGAACAGGCAGTTCCCAGGAGAAGATATCCCAACCGTCACTGCTACCAATAATCTCTGAAGAAAGACCATCAAACACCCAAGTGTCACCATTATAAAAGTCAAATTTAAACAAAATTTTCCCTGCCATGTTTTCTGCTTTATACCAAGTTGAAAAATAACAAGTTCCATTACTTTGTATATCAAACACATTCCTATACCAGCCGGTATATTTTTTTGATGAATTTCTTCCAAGTACCTCGCCACTTTTTGAACCAACAAAACTTGTTGTATTGACTATTTGTGCAGCAGCTGAATTGGGTTGCCAAATATCCGAACTTTCCTCAAATCCTGGATCTGTTATTAAATTCGTGGCATAACAAGAAGCAGTAATAATTAAACAAGCGAAAATAAATAGCGATACTATCCATGCTCGCCTTCTGTCAATCTGCATAAAAGCCACCTCCCCTAGACAAATATCTTCCAAAATCATACTTTTCTTATCTAAATCTATTATAGTAAGGGGGTTTCTTATGTTTGTTTACATAATTCGAAAGAAACCGCCTCTGTATTTTATTTCATAGCAATAAATTTATTTGCCAAAATACACATCATCAAACCAAAGCTCACCCGGCCCAACAGGATATCTCATCATAAAATTAACATTTTTAGCTTTGGCAGGCGTTTTCACTTGCCATGTAATTTTTTCCCAAACGCCGGCTCGTCCTCTGAAAAGAGGCGAGAATAATTCATCAACATGATTCATTTCAGCATCGTACCACTCTACCTTAAATTGAATGACTGATTTCGGATCATCCCGGCGGACCCATGCAACAATATTATAAGTAGTGCTACCCTCTATCGTACCAAGTATACTCTGCCACCACATACCATCGCGTTTCTGTCTGGCTTGAATTAGTATTTTCCCACTAAAATCACCCTGATACTTGATTTCAGAATCAGCACTTCCCTCACAATTAATTGGACGCCATCCGATGATTTTGTTGTCAGAATCGAATTCTTCAAAACCTGAGTTCTTTAACAAATTTTGTTCATTAGCAAATCCCATCACAGTTGCACCGATTAAACATACCATGCACAAAATACCTACTGTTAACTTTCTCATTGTTTAAGTCCTCCTCTATTTTTTTGCGTCTTTATAAACCATGAGCCAAGGTGAAATATATAATTAAAAGATGACCAGGTACCGAAGATTAACCATATTGTCAAGTTCTATTAGGTTCCCAAAACGATCGTATTGATCTAAGGCAAATTTTCCTCTTTCTCCATAAGGATATGGATTATATACACTATGTTCTTTATAATTGGGCCTTGTAAACCTTACCTTTAGTTCCAAACCATTGCCAGGCCTGTAGTCAAAACCAAATTTAGGATAAACTCCTGAACCAAAATCAGTAGATGAGAGAATTTTCAAGCTAGATATTAAGGTAATACCTTCGAATTTACCCCTATTAATCTGCATAGCATAATTCGGCTCTATACAGAATCCACTTGCCGAACCGATTTTCAAACCTTTAGCATCATACAACTCATTGCTATTTTCCACCCAAACAGTAATACCTTTATTAACGGTAGTGCTAATATTTTTTTGGATCTTATTTGCTCTTCCAACTATACAATTTCCCTGATATTCATTGTTAATATTATTATTTTGAACTTCTACTCTTTGCTGGCTATATGAAAATAAATATTCATAACCTAGTAAATTTCCATTGATACTTGCCTCTTCTTTTCCAATTTCGGCAGGTATGTTTGTACCATCTCGATAATAATCTCGATTAATATATTGTTCTTTATTGATATTGGCTAAAGCATTATTCAATCTCATATCCATCTCAACACTTACGCCAAGCCACCCGGCATATCTATCAACAGGATTCCAATTATATTGTGTGCCTGCTCTAGCATAATACCTTTCAGTGTGATTGCAAAATACAGGACGATATCCCGGTTCAAAATCTCGCCAAGTTATTTTGAGATCAGAGCTATCATTAGGTTTTGTAATAAATGAATACTGAGAGATTCGTTTTATATCTACTGGTGTCTTTTGAGAAGCTATGAGGGCCGATAAATCATTTACACCAAAACCGTGGGAAAACTCTAAGCTCTTCAATTCCTCAACATTTATTCTTTCATCACCGAAATCAGGCTTTGAATATTGAGTAAAGATACCAGTTAAGCTTGTTCTTCCTATTTTTCTATCAACCTTAATGCCGTGTAATGTTGAATTTAAGTCCCCGGCATCTGGCCAAATCAAAAAACCATTTACCAAATTATTGCCTAGTCCTAAATTTATTAATGAAAATCCACTACGAGCGTATTTATTATTTAGGTAAATAGTATAATCTGAGTAGGCCAAAACAGAAGTGCCGATATTTAATGTACCGCTCTTTAGCCCTGGAATAAGAGGGTTTCTATTTCTAATATAAATTCGTCTGATTGAAAAAGGAATCTCAGTATTATTCTTCGGGTAATACGGGTAGTTTACTTCTCCTTCATTTACTCCAGTTCCAGCAAAATCGATAAATATATTAAGATTATTCTTGCCTAACCTAAGCCTATCTAACGCAATGTTTAAATGATATCCTGATTCGAATTTGTTTTCTGGTGTATACATACTAGTAATGCCGAAAGAGCCAATATAAGGAACTATTATTTCTGCGTTAGCAACAGCAAATAGATTTAGTAATAGCAGGACGATAATCCAAAGCTTATTTAATCTATGCATAGACTAGTCCTTCCCCCCTTTCCACAAACTTTAACTTAAAAAACAACTGTTATTCCCATTCTATGCAAATAACTTAAATCATTCATTACGTATGCATAATCGAAATTCAAGAGCTCTGATTCTATACCACATCCTAAACTATAAGAAGAAGAATTAGTGCCCAATCTAACTTTAAGATTATTCATCAACGAATGCTCGTAACCGATATAATAATTTTTATCATTATCCAGCTCAACATTTAACAGGGATGAACTATTAAAACGCAAGTTAAGACCACAACGTATATCCATGCTATTGCGAGACAATAATAAATCTGAAATAACCATTCCCAAATTCATACGAGGTCCTTGCTTTACAATGCTAAATGTTAATCCTTGGTTTTGTTTCTTTGACTCCCCCCAATTAATATATTCCAGTCTGTAACCTAGACCGAAAATTAAATCCTTGAGCAACTCTTTACCATAAGAAATGCTCATCTTATTGTCGACGTAATTCTCACCTGCTACATCTGTAACCATGAGTCGAGAGTTAGCGATACCAAGCAATCTATATTTTAGCGATACTGTGTTTGAGACCAGATCTAGGTGAGGTACCGAATAGTAATTTAGATTGAGCTGGGTCATGTTATTACTAGTCAACGATGAGGGGTTTAGTACAAAGTTTGATGCTAAATCCCCAGCGTATGTTTCTCCCAAAGCTAGTGCCCTTACATCTAATTGGAGTGGAGATGCATGAACTAAAGGGAAGGCCACTGCAATGATAAACATGGCGATGAGAATTCTAAACCTTATAGACATTGCTCTTATCATTCCCTTCAAATTGGAAATTAGGAAAATGGATAATCTGTTAATTTGAATATATAACCTTAGTGCTGGAATTTACAGTTTCCCCTTCTTTATATAAAATAACTTGAATAATGTATAAACCATTTCGCACTCTTAACCCGTTGTTATCTCTACCATTCCAAATTATATTATGTAAGCCTGCTGTAACTGGAGCTTTATGTAAGATATTTATTATTTTACCTCTCGTATCAACTACCCTTACTTCACAGTCAACAAAACTCACACTATTCACTAAAAACTTAATCAAAGCTTCTTGGTTTGTTGTTACTACCTTGGGAATAACACCCAAATAAGGAATTTCTAGTGTTTTAGATATTTGCTTAACATCTATATCTCCAGGTTCCAAGGTTTCTAGTTGAACTTTTGTATTCATACTATAAATTTTATTACATACTGGAGAAAGGCTTTGAACACCATTCGATAAAAATGCCCTAACACGCCAATACCATTCACCATCAGGAAGTCCTATCTCGAAAACATTCTCTTTATTATGTATGATTCTTTTATAAACATAATAATTTTCTTTTATGTTATCTATAACCAGCACAGACTTGGAAAATGTAGGATCGCTAGAAATTTCTAATTGGTAGTAATTTACCTTTTGCAATTCTATCCATCTAAACTCTACTGGTTCATCAATAATAAAAGTATCGGATGTGGGACTGAGTAAAAATGGGCGTGGTGGCACCAAAGCTTGACCTGTTATAAATACCGGTTCTGATTCTTTTAGTGCTGTATCAATTAATGTTACTGCATACCAATATGTTACTTCCGGTATTACTTCCACATCGACTATTTGTGTATCGTTGAGCATTTCCACTAGTAAATTTGTTTTATTCAACAAAACATTTTCTGCTTCAGATCTATAAATATTGTAACCAGCTACTTTTTTTCCGTCAGGTAATGAAGGTTCCTGCCATTGTAATAATAATAGGCCTGGTTCTTGATTGTTTAATTGCAGATTAGAAGGAGCCGGTGGAAAAATAAAATCAGATGTTAAAAGAAAATTCCTGGATATCTCAGTTTCAGCTTCGATAGTTATCAGCTCTTCCACCCACCTGAAACCTTGTATTGAAACCCTAATCAAATGTTCCCCTTCGGGCAACACTAGCCGAAACGACCCAGTTCCATCCGTATATGTTAAATCATTATCGCCAATAGCCTCAACCTTAGCATTTGCTAAATTATTTCCTAAAGCATCTTTAACTGTTCCGGTTAAATAGCCATTTGGTAATACAAATATAATACCGCTAATTTCCGATTGATTACCAACTTTATCCAAAGCAACTATACAATAATAATAGGGCGTAGTAGGAATTATTGTTGTATCTTCCCAGCTGGTTGTCAGGACATTTTGAGCAACTAGAAATTCAGGTGAACTTGTTACTTCTGGAGTGGTGGACCGATAAATATTATAACCTTTCTCAGCACGGTCCCCATCAATAGCTAGCTCTGGTTCTTCCCATGACAATAAAATCGAACTGGAAGTTCTAGTACTTGAGATGTTAGTTGGTCTATTTGGCGATATATCATCGGTAATATAAATACTAAAATCATCAAACCACGCTTTTCCTGGTCCATATAACCTCAAAAGAATATGTCCAGTTGATGTTCCTTCTGGAGCTTTTGCAACTAAGGTTAATAATTGCCAACCACTAGTTGTACCCTTGATTCCATCAGAATAAATGCCATCTATATTTTTGTTACCTTGATCATACCATTCAATCTTTAATTTTACACTATCGCTGACATTCTCTGTTTTAACCCAAACATTGAATTCATAAATATAATTTTCTTTGACCCTAAAACGACTACTCTGCCATAGGGGAGAAGTCCTATCAGGGACATCCAAACTGATTGATCTACTTCCACTACGCATTATTTCATCGTCAAATCTACCATAATCACCTCTAGGCGGGAACCAACCATCATCTTTTTCAAATCCACCATCAAACGGCAGAGTTACTGGGACTTTTGCTGCTAATGCCTTTTGAGGCATAAGATAAACTAAAGCAATTAACAATATAGCAATTACGCTATTTTTTACTCGCACCTGTATACCTCCCCGCAATCACTTTGGGTGAAGTCTAATTATAGGGGACATTCAACAATTATATACTTACGTTCACACTAACTTCAAATATGTTATCAAAACTGATCTTATTTCCAAATTCATCATACAGTCTTTTCTTGTTCTCAATACTATATAACTCATCATCATTTGGCTTTGCATAATTAAATACTAAATTTACCGCATCGCCTAACATATAGCTTAATCCACAAACAACTCCACTGATATTTCCTTTATATGAGTTGATTTTTCGATGCCCCAAAAATAAATTAGCACCTTGGAAAGTTCCTTCTTTCAAAGTTGAATTAAGAAGGATAGTACCTCTGCGATCCCAATGGTCGTTATCCCTTGCAAGATAGATAGTCTGTAATTCAAAATTACAAATTTCTGTATTAGCTATGGGATATGACAGGCTTGTAAATAAAACATTTTCAACACTTCGGTTGGCTACACCATAATCATTAGCTGCAAATTCGATCTCTTTGCGCTCTCCTGAAGCTAAAAAACTTAAACTTCCTAATTTCCCTGAAATCTCAATTGAAGTTTCATTAAAATTGTTTACTTCATAATCTAGAAGGTAATCATAATTAAAATTGGAGATTTGATACTGGAAATTATTATTTTTGATATTAAGTAAAATCCCATCTCCTTTGGTACCCGCAAGACGATCAACAGGGTTCCAATTTAGCTTTTTACCCGTATATGGATCATACTTTGGAGTCCGATCTCTATATTGAGGATCAAATAATTGATCCATATTCCATTTCTCATAAATAACTGTACCCAAATTAGTAAATTTATAGTTCACTCGTATAAATTTAAAATCAGAAACACTAGAAGATTGTACGGAGAGATTTTCATTTTTTGAAAAAATACTTTCCACTGTGAAAGGCTTATAGTTCAAATTCGTTTTAACGAGATAAACATTGTCCTTACTGTTGTATTTTTGATTGCTATCTAAGCTGAGACCTTTTTTATCGATATAACTTACATAGACCAAATTAATATTATTTCTATTACCTATTGTTACCTGCCCACCATATGCAAAATCTTCAAGAGTTCCTTCCCATATTAAAAAATTAGAAGCAACAGCTTTTTCATCTTTTAATAAATCGAAAGTTAAACCATTGCGTGTACCATTATAATTAGCAGGATTGTTATATTCATCTGACTTTTCCCAGTTCCATAATTCACGTCTGTTTAATTGTATTACATAAGGCGAGTAGTCTACTACGACATTTCCCATTACTGTTTTTAAATTTGAGAGACCCGCAAATTCAAAGGGACTATCAATTTCTACATATGCTTGTTTCATTAAAAACTTTGCGTTCTTAGTAGGAATACCACCAAACAAAATATATTCATCTTCTGTTGGCAACCAACCCCCTAAGACAACATACGCTTTAGCATTTCCTTGATATAATTCTAAATCAGAATATAATTGCAACCTATGTCCTGCAAACCATTGGTTTTCAGGTGTATGTCTAACCACAGAATATAAATTACCGCTAAAGCCAAAAGAACCAAACGCTACGTTGCTATTGAGAATTATGTATAACAAGATAAGCATAGATGATTTATATTTAGAGGAAAATTTGTGTAATTTGCCAATCATTTCTTCTAGCCCCCTATTACCTAAAATTTACGACATACTCCTAGGGTCTGCTGAGTTCCGAGCAAATCATGATATAAGCTATAATCAAATTGCCAATTATTCTTTCCTATCCCCAGCCCTGCTGAAAAGTGACCATTATTCATCCCCAGTCGTGCAGAGAAATCTGAAAGAATAAAATACTCGCAGCCGATACTAAATCCATCCCCACTTGAAACTCTGCTGTAACCTTTTAGCTTTTCGTAGGGGGCAAATTGGATAAACAGAATAGAATTGAGAGGGTTTTTTTCGTGATGCCCTGTTGAATAATTAATATAATTCAAGGCATCAATTAACTCCAAACCTACACTTAATTTAGAAGTTGGATAAATTTGTACCCCAATATCTAGCCCAAAACCATTTCCTGAATAAGCAGTATCCACATCATACTTATTCAATCTAATACCAGCATCAAAAAGATCATTGACTAGGCTATAAACTGCTTTAACTGCCAAAACTTTCTCGAAATAACTTAATTCCATATCAACTTCATTATCACCAAATGAATCATATGTTAAATTAATAAAACCATTGGGGATTGATAATTCAGCAACAAAAGTGGTTCTCTCTAATTGAATTGGTTGAATTAAACTTCGTTCAAAATAAATGCCTTTCTTCGATTCAAACAAACTAGGGAGGCTATCACTTAAAGCTGCTGATTTAGCTGAAGTGTATTTGCGCTCAAAAGATGCATAGACAAAATTGCTGTTAATTCCTATTAGTAAAAGCAAGCTAAAAAATAGCATCCTTAGGGTTTTCTTTTTCACTCTACACCCTTCTTTCTATTAGAGCTTTTATACAATAAACCGAAACATAATGGTTCTGTGTGTTTTTTATTTATCTGCTGCTAATCCTTTCATATATTGTTTATTTATCTTCTCAGCAACTTGTTTTGGACTCAACTTTCTGGTTATAATCTCAACAAAACCATCGTTTATTGCTATATTCAACTTTGACATTTCTACATTTGTTATCTGCCTAACCCTAAAATCAGGTCTATTTGTCTGGACTACAACTTTTTGATTCTTAATCTCATTCTGTAAAACAACAGCTACAGTATTATTTTTCTCATCGCCAGAAATATTGAAATCTTTTCTTATTGGAACTACTCCACTTTCCATACCCTTTTTTTGCAGATCCAAATTCAAGCACCAGAGTTTGAATTCTTTAGCCCATTTTTTCTTTATTTCAGGGCGGTTTTTCCAAATATAACCATGTTGGTTTTCGCTAGTTAGAATAACCTGTTTTTGCCCTTTATCATTACCTGGAAATGGCATAAAACCCCATTCAAAACCCTCAGGCATTACGCCCGCCATCTCTTTTTCAATCCATCCGCCTGAAGAAACCATGGCTGCTTTACTTTGTAAAAATTCCATTTGAGATTGGGTATGATCAAAGCTTATTGTTCCGGGATGAAAGTAATCTTTTTCAACAAAAAAAGCAAGTCTTTCTAGCATAGTAACATATGGGTTACTGATATATATATTGGGTTCCCAATTGTAAAGAGCGTTGGCATACTTTTCTCCACCCACTTCAAAAGGAATTGCTCCCCAAGTATAAGTAAAATAACCTGGTTTTTGACCCGCAATAACCATGGGATTGATTCCAGTTTTTTTTATTTGTGAGCATAGGGCTAGAAATTCTTCCCAATCCTGAGGTTTTTCATTCCATCCATACTTCTTAAACATTTTTCTATTATAAAAAAGCCCCAAAACACTTATTCCTTCAGGTATTGCATATACATGTTCGTTTTTAAATATTAAACGTTTATCAGCTAATAATACATCCTTAACTTTAGTATTAGGACTATCATAGAGCGTTCTTTCCCATAATTCATCTTGTGGCTCAACTTTCCCCTCTTCGATAAGCTGTTCCGTCCAACTTTCAAAACTATAGAAGTAGTCATACATATCTTCATCGTTTCCACTTTGCAATAAAGACTGTATCAGATTTCTATGCGCAGGTCTTCCTT
>CALCRD010000091.1 GCA_937894355.1 uncultured Bacillus sp. | reverse complement strand
GAATAGTAGGTGCAGGCGCTGGTGTTACACACGGAGCATCGGTATTAACCGGGGTGGATCCTTTAATCCCCTCAATGGCTCCAGTCAGCCCGGCGATCAGTGCGCCAAAACGATCAGACACATCAATTGTCAATTTTCCTTCAAACATGTTTTGTTCCTCCTATTGTTTTTTAAGTTTGGATGCGTTAAAATGTAGTCGAGTTATTTTCCCTTGCCGTCATCGGAGTTGTCTCTCCGGTGGCGGCTTTTTCTATCCGGCGGCTTCTTTCGCTTTGCCATATCGGTCCTCCTTTTCCAATTTGCACTTTTCCAACTCAGGAAGCACAGCGCATAGCTTGTCCCACTGTGCTGGCACTTTTCCGAGCTCCCACAAACTGAGCGTTGTCCGCGTAACACCGAGCTGGCTGGCAAGGTGTTCCTGTGACCAGTTGCGCTTTTGCCGGGCTACTTTGATTGCTGCTTGACACCCGAGCTTGTCCTTATTGGCTTCGTAGTACGCCTTCTGGGAGGCCGCTATCCTGTCCTTATTGGCTTCGTAGTGCGCCTTCTGGTAAGCCAATGCCCTGTCCTTATTGGCTTCGTAGTACGCCTTCTGGTAAGCCAATGCCCGCCTTTGTTTTTCGGTTTTTTGGTGCAAAATTTCTTTGTCGACCGCCTCCAGGTCGCGGTACTCGCCAATCGACAACGGCGGATCAATGCAGTCCGGATATGGGCAGTTCAGGCAATCACGGTTGCAATCCATTGCTACTCTCCTTTCGTTCGTCCGATTAATCGCTTTTACTCCCGGTGTGCGAAAATCCGCTTTGCCCGTTCGCTTGTCGGATCGACCATGTAGTTTTGATCTACTTCCTGCGGGATCGTTTCATCAAACCCATCCGGAATCGGGATTCCGTTCTCGCTGCACAAATCTTTGATCGTGCAAATGTCATAAATGATGTGATTTCGCACTAGATTTAGCCCGATGCCGTCAGGGTACCAGAGGTCTGAACTCCCGTTCTTTGCTATTTCACCCCAACGCTTCTGCTCACAGCCAAGATCACACAAACGCTCTTCAATCTGCTGCGCTGGTGATTTCTTTCGTTTTGCCATTTAGTTTTCTCCTTTCGTTCGTCCGATCAGGCGTCTAATACGCTTATTGTTGCTGTCGTTGATGCCAATAACCGTGCTGGTCACCGCAGCATCAACCGCCCTTTTCTTTGCTGCCTCGTCAAACCGCTTGCGGTACTCAGCGTAACGCTGACAGGTGCTGTGGCAGCCGGGCGCCCGCTCCGCGCAGCGCTGGCACGGTGTGCTCGATGTCATAATTTACCCCGCTCCTTTTTCTGCTTCCTCCGCAACGACCAGTTCCAGCAGGTGCGAGAAAACGTCTACTTTCGCTTGCAGATTAAACAACTCCGTCTCAGTTACTCTCCGGCGATCCTTTGCATGTTTCAGATTGAGACGTGCATTTTTTAACTGTCGACTCACATATTCGTGCGCGTTCGTGGTCATGCGTTCCCTCCCTGCTCCGGCTTAAATTCGGCTCTCATTCGTCCGAATGCTTCCTGTGCGGCGTACATCAGCGCTGCGCAGGCAATCATCATGCCCAGGCCGGGACTTGATTGCCCGGTGCACGCCAGCGTCAGACCAGATGCCCCGGCGGCAACCCCCAGCATGAGGCTGGTTGCGCCTGTGGTAGACAGACACTTATTTTTGTTCATTCTCTTCGCCCCCCACGATAATCAAGTCGCCATAAGCAATTTCACCATTACGCAGTTTCATGCATCGGATAGTTTTATCACAATTTTCAGAGCTTCTAAAGGCGCTAATTCCTGCAAAAATTCTCAATCCAACATCAATAAATGTATCGGCTTCGATACCCGAAGCAGCATTAATACCCTCACCGGCTTTGATGCAACTAGCTTCGATGCGGAAACCCGCTTGAATGCCGTCACCGGCTTCGATGCTTGCACCAGCTTTGATCCCACAACCAGCGTTGATGCCCCAACCAGCTTTAATGCCCCCACCAGCTCGGATGTCCCAACCAGCTTCGAGGTCTCCACCAGCTTCGATATCCCCGCCAGCTTTGATGCGCCCACCAGCTTTGATCCCACAACCAGCATTAATACCCTCGCCGGCTTCGATGCTTGCCCCAGCTTTGACACCTGCACCAGCTTCGATGTGCTGTTTTGAAATAATGTTTCCATACACGGTCAAATGACCGTCAAGATCAATTTCAATGGATTCGTCCGACACCAAATCTCCATCCAACACATAGCAACCGTCTTCAGTTCTGGTTAATCCGGGATAATTTTTGTCAATCTTCATTTTTTATTCCCCCCCACGATAATCAAGTCGCCATAAGCAATTTCACCATTACGCAGTTCTTTGCATCGGATAGATTTATCACAATTTTCAGAGCTTCTAAAGACACTAATTCCTGCAAAAATTCTCAATCCAACATCAATAAATGTATTGGATTCGATGCTTGCACCAGCTTGGATGCCGTCACCGGCTTCGATGCTTGCACCAGCTTCGATGCTTGCACCAGCTTTGATGCACCAACCAGCTTTGATCCCACAACCAGCTTTGATCCCACAACCAGCTTTGATGCCATCACCAACTTCGATGTCCCCGCCAGCTTGGATGCCCCCACCAGCTTGGATGCCACAACCAGCTTGGATGCCATCACCAACTTCGATGTCCCCGCCAGCTTCGATGCACCAACCAGCTTGGATGCCCCCGCCAGCTTCGATGCACCCACCAGCTTTGATGCCCACACCAGCTTTGATGTCCCAAACAGCTTTGATGCCCCCACCAGCTTTGATGCCCCCACCAGCTTTGATCCCACAACCAGCTTGGATGCCATCACCAACTTCGATGTCCCCGCCAGCTTCGATGCCCCAACCAGCTTGGATGCCCCCACCAGCTTCGATGCACCAACCAGCTTGGATGTGCTGTTTTGAAATAATGTTTCCAGACACGGTCAAAAGGCCATCAAGATCAATTTCAATGGATTCGTCCGACACCAAATCTCCATCCAACACATAGCAACCGTCTTCAGTTCTGGTTAATCCGGGATAATTTTTGTCAATCTTCATTTTTCTTCCTCCTTGCCCAAGCTAACGCTCCACCCGCTTCTGGCTCTGCAAATGGTCTCTTCAGCTACGCTGGTAATCACCGCACAGCCGCACAGCAGCACCGCACCAGACAGGTTTTCGCCCATCACGCAGGATGCAATACCAGCCAGCCCCGCGCCGATGCCTACCGCAGCCTGCAAGCTGCCTAAAATATTTAAGTACATGCTCTTTCTAGTCGTCATTTGTGCCTCCTCCAATTAAACTGTGCTTGTCCGAATCTGCACCCTACCGATGCAGTCGACCACTAGGTGACGCGTGTACCAGTCCGGGCAGTCAATGCAGCTCCATCTCAGCAGCCCCTTGCAGCTCCCCGGGTGTTACCCCCGCGTCCAGCGCTTCCTCAAAAAAGGGAGAGACAAAGTCGAATAACTTTTTCGCCCTTGTGTTCGAAGCTTCTAACTTTTCCAGCATGAGCTCTTCGAATTCTGCGGGGTCGCCATACCGAGTCCAATAGATAGAATCATCGAGGCGCCTATATGAATTTCTGGCTGCCATAACACAGGCGTCCATCAGTCGGCCAATACAGACATACCCGTCGTTAACGGCGCGTTTGCACTTGACACCCGCGTGCTTTTGCAGTTCTTTCGCTGCCTTCCTTTCAGCAAGCCTGAACTCTTCAAGAGCGGACCTGATTTTTCGTCCGCATACGGAGCAATAGTTTCCGGATACAGCGGCTCCACAGTTAGCGCAAAACATATTCTGATGCCTCCTTTTTAGTGGTCATGCGCGTCCTCCTTTCCGGTCTCCACCATTTCATCTGCGATTTTCAGAATTGCTATCGCAATTCTATTCGCTACGTCCGTGACCCCCTCGTTGCGAAGAATGCTGGACACTCTAGCAAATCTGTCCTCTGTGTCTTCACCGCGCTTAAACCCGATCATTTTTCTGGGCTGGAACATTACCCGGTTTGTGCCTGGTATCGGCTCTCCGATCCGCCCCGATCTGGCCAAAACGCGGCACGATTGCTCTCCGATACCAAGATAAGCTGCGGCCATGCCTGCTGTGATTCTGTCGGCCGCCATTAAGTCGTCGTCCGTAATCCTTGCGTTTGTTGCCATTGTGGTCACCTCCAAGTTGGAGTACGATCGAACGCTCCGTTCCGGCGATGCAGGGCCTTGCAAATAGCCATTCGATGCTGTGTCCCGGGTCTGGATTCTCCCCTAGCCCACCTACCAACAGCGCTAACGTCACAACCGATCATTCCGGAAAACCCCGCATATGAGACGCCATTCCTTCTGAGTGCTGTGTTGAATGCCTTGTAATCAAAAGGAATGCAGTACCCACGATTCGAAGCCTTGTCTTTGCGGCTGCGTTCCTTTTCGGTCGATGCTGTATCAACATATGTAGGCACGGAACTGTCAATCCACGGAACAACGCGGCGCAAAATATTAAGTACCTATTCGCGATTGGAATCAGAGCAGGTCGCCATAATCTCAGCGCATTTAATTAGTTTTCCAACATCGGAAGATGTCTCGCCGTAGCCTCCGGTTTTGCGGATTGTCGGAAGAACCTCATCGAAAATCCAGCGTTCAAAGCGTTCTGCGCCGGGAAGTTTGCTTTTTGCCGCAAGGCGGTAGATGTCGCCCTCCGGGATAAAAACCATCTCAATTGTCTTATCTGGCGACTGTGGATGGGGTACGCGGTGTTTTACGGCGTACCTACAATGCTGCTGGATTGCATCACGCTCTCGGCTATAGCCAAGCGCCGCCGCTACATCTTTTGCGCAGAACAGCACTTCACCGTTCTCTGTAATGGTTCGGACTTCTCCAAACTCATTGCTTTTGAAAATTGTCAATTCGTTCATTTGTTTGTTTCCTTTTTATATGTTAATGGTCTTCCCAGTGCTCTCATCAGCCCGCCAGTGCATTCCTGCAACCGGAATCAAAACGTGTCTGCCGATGCGGATACACGGTAGTCATACTTCCTCACTTTCTCACTTGCCGCCACACTTACTGACTGGCGGCTTTTTGCTAATCCGCTTCCTGCTGTAGGTAGCGGATCACATTTTGATAGTTCACAAGGATTTTTCGCTTGCCTACTTTAGCCGCGGGGATTACGCCGGATTTTATTAAGATGCGTAGCCCATATTCTGATAGTTTGATTCCTTCGCTATTGAGTCGTTCTACGATCTCCCGCACGGTGCCTACGTCTGCCATTGAGATTACCCCCTTTCTTTCTGCCGTTGTCCTCCTCTTTCGCATATGGTAAGATATGGTCGAAAGGGGATATTTCTATGGATTGTTTAAGTATTCTCAACTTTGTGATAGCAGCACTTGCTCTGCTAGTCGCCGCTTACAGCATCTGTTATACGCGGCGATTCAACCGAAGGAAGCTCATTGTCCAAAATGGCTCTGCCATCAGTGACCCCGCTGGATGCAGCATCCACCGATTTGAATTGGGCAATATTTCAACATCACCCATTACTGTCGTCGATATAAAATTCTCTGACCCATCCGGAAATCGGATACTCCCGTTTAGGCATGAGCCAACTCGGACATGCACAATTTCTGGCCCGTTTAACAGGGAGGTCGATGATTTTATCGAGCCGGATAGGTTTGAGTACCACTTGAAAACTCCGTTTGTCCTAAATCCGTATGAATCAGAGGAATTCGGATACTACTTCGATCTCTTTTATGAAGAAATCAACATAGTTGTGACCTGCGCTGAAAGAATCCACAGATTTAGAAAGCGTCAATCATTCGTTGTTCATTTTGATCAGGATGACGAGTAGACCGATGTTTGCCAGTAGCGCAAGCCCAGATATAATCGTCGTAGCAATCTGCATCACCTCTCACCTCCCACCTTCCAGCTTTCAGGTCACGCCTGTCAGCTTGCGTCTTTTTCTTCGCTTAGGCTGATGCCAACGCACAGCAACCTGAATGTCTCGCGGCCCTTCGGTGTGACTAGCGTCTGAACACCAGACCACTTTGTTTTCTCATTAACACACTCTTTTAGCTGGAACAAGCCGTTGTTCTTCCCCTCGTAGGCCAGCAGTTTCCCCTTCTTATCCCGGTACAGATACTTGCGTTCCAGCAAGAAGGATACAAATTTCTTCGGTGGCACGCCAATCTGCTTGGCGGTCTCTCTGAAATTGGTCAACAGGTTGCGGTCAACCAGTTCATCAAAGTAGTCTGCTTTCGGCTGCATGATTGCCTTGTCTACCGTTAAGGCAGAATTGGCGATCAGCAACTTTTTATTTTCGCCTTTCAGCTTGTCCATTGCGGCGTTTGCCATGTGCAGCGCCCTGCCCATCACCATTTCTGGAGAGTTCCACCGTTTTTCTACCTCAATGAAGTATTGACGACATTCTTTTCCTTTGTCAGTGCGCTGGAGCATACATAGCTCTTTCGCCATGTCGAGGGTTAGCTGGTGATCTACAAGGTTTCTCTTCACATCGCGACACCCTTCTTTTTGAACCTGCTCAAAATTGAGCGGGTTGAAATCGGTTCCTTCCGTGAACCCATATTCGCACATGCGAGGAAACCAGTCTTTATAGGCCGTTTTGACCTCCAGCGCTTCATGCAGTTCCCTGCCGCTGACACTAGGGCATTCGCTACTATAGTTAATAGTTAATTCATTCACTGTCTCAGTTCACCCTTTCTTTTTCGTCGCTCAGGCCGAGCAGGTAATCTATCGATTTACCCCACATACCGGACAATCTGACCAGCTTTGATAACGGGATTTCTGTATGGCCATTCTGCCAGTTCTGAACAGTTCTTCTGGACACGCCCAACATCTCGGCAAACTCGTCCTTACCCAAACGTCTTTTGATGCGCTCGGACTCAATTATCGGAAAATTCACTGTACCACCTCACTTTCTGTTGTTTGCTCGTTTTGAGCTTTTCTATCGCTTACTATAGGCTCATTTTGAGCAGTTGTCAAGTGGTTTTCGGAAGATTTCTGCTCATTTTGAGCAACCTTTTTCTTGACAAGGCCGCCTGTACCGTGTAGCATGAATGTAGCAAATAGGAGGAGAACACATGAGTTTTGGAGAAAACCTAGTATCCACACGAAAAGCGAACGGCATGACAAGAACGGAACTGGCAGAGAAGCTTGGCATACCATATACAACGTTACGAAATTACGAAACAGACAAGCGGGAGCCTGGTCACAAGACGCTTATTGCACTTGCAACACTGTTTTCTATAACCGTTGACGAGTTGATAGGTAACGTCGTTGGAAAACATACACCGTCTAAGCAAAAAACCACCGCACCCGAACCAGATACGGCGGAAGTGGTGGCTAACAAATATAAGCGGCTGGACAGGCACGGAAAACAAGTCGTGTGTGCCGTTATAACCGAAGAGCGGCGCAGGATGGAGGAAGAAACCAAGCTGTATGAGCCAAAAGAAGTCTATCCAATTAACAGTTATCTGCAACCGGCATCAGCAGGGTGCGGTGACTTCACGGACGATGATTGCTTTGAGGTTATTGACTTGGTAAAGCGTCCACCTAATGGCACCTCTTTCCTTGTGACGGTGGATGGTGATTCCATGGAACCTACATACCATGATGGCGATAAAGTATTTGTTCATTCGCAGAGCACGCTAAACGTTGGTGACATCGGCGTGATCGCCTTTGGTTCTGACATGTACATAAAGGAGCAAGGGGAAAACTGCTTGATCTCGCACAACCCGGCATACGGTCCGAAATACCCGGATATGGACACCCTGGTCAGGGTTTACGGAAAGGTGCTTGGAGTGTGCACGGATGATTATTTTGGTAAGTAACGACAAAAAAAAACCACCCTAACGGTTACCGGCTAGGGTGGCATTGTCCAGTATTAAGTCACTTGCCACTTGGCAGACACTGTCGAAATATGGTAAAGTCGTTTCAGTAACACTTTATGCATATTTGAAAGAGAGGAAACGAAAATGAAGATTAAGTGGCGATATGTCATACTGGCTGCCCTCGTGTTGGTGGTACTAGCTAATGCGTGCGGAAAAACCGGAACCGATTCGGATGATACTTCGCAAGCACCTGACGCCGGTCAAGTGAGCGCAGACTCGCAGTCCTCCGACCCCGATGCACAGGCCGAAGAATTAGAGTTGCTGAAAAACGTGCCGCTATCGAAAGGACTCGCCAAGATAAACGAGTTTGGATTTACGCCATCTTACTTGGGCGCCAAATCTGAAAAAGACTTGTCCGCTGTGATTGATACATCCGATAAGGATCTTGTCAATGAGTACACAATCACCGAAGTTGTTGCTGACGCTTATAACAAAACAGTTGATGTGTATATCGCATCCAAAGCAGATTTGAAAAGTATAAAAACGGAAGAGAAGCTCTCTAAAAAATTAGAGAGCGGCACGGCGTGGGTAGCAGCCGAAAGCTACGGAGAGGCAGTGTATCCGTACGGCTTTGAACTGCATTATTTGGTCGGGCGGATCACTCAAGAAGCCGAAGATAAGAACACGTGGTATCTGAAAGCAGAATGCACGGTCACAAATCAGTATGGCGCAGAACAAGACGCAACGTGCGAAGCAAAGGTCACCGGTACCACGGATTCTCCGGAGGTTACTTCATTTGGCGTTTATTAAATAAAGTCTAAATAATAAAACCGCCCCGGTGAACGATCATCGGGGCGGAAATACTAGGAGGAGGTGTCCTTATGGCGAGTATAGAAAAAATCAGGAATAAGAATGGAGAGATCACAAGCTACCGTATCGTGGTGTCTGCTGGATTCGATTGTAACGGTAAGAGGATCAAGCATAAGCTTGCATGGAAGCCGGAGTGCAAAATGACAGAGCGGCAGACAGAAAAAGCCCTACAGAGAGCTGCGGCTGATTTTGAGCGGAGCATTGAGCAAGGCTACCAATTAGATATGCGGCAGACGTTCGCCGAATATGCGGAATACTTTGTGCGGCTGAAAGAGGATAATGGAGCCGCGCCTAATACGATTGCATTCATAGAAAAAAATCTGACGCGTATCCTTCCTGAAATCGGGCACTTACGGCTTTCTGAAATTCGGCCACAGCACTTAAACGAATTATATAGAAAGCTTCGGCAGCCAGGGCAACGAAAGTGTAAATACAAAGCAGCTGCAAAGCCTATTTTGTGGGATGCTTTAAAGCAGCAGGGGATTAGCTTTAGGACGTTAACTGAAAGGGCGCCTATATCGTATAAGGTGTTAACCGGCGCCCGCGCTGGTCGGTGTATTCTTATTCCAACGGCATCTCGTATCGCTTCCGTGTTGGGCGCAGAGGTTAACGATTGCTTTGAAATTAAGAGCGATACACGCCCACTATCAGATAGAAGTATTAGCGGATTGCATTCTACCGTGCATGAGATTTTGGCTTTAGCGGAAAGGGAAATGCTAATTCCGTATAATCCCGCAGAACGAGCGCAGAAACCAAAGTACAAAAAAACGGATCCCGCTTATTTTCAACCGGAAGAAATAGCAAATATATTAGATACCTTAGAAGTTGAGCCACTTAAATGGCGAACACTTGTGCATTTGTTGATTGTCACCGGTTGTCGACGAGGAGAAATAATGGGGCTGCATTGGAGTAAAATTGATCTATCCACGGGAGACATATGCATAGATTCTCAGCTTGGGTACACGCCG
>CALCRD010000090.1 GCA_937894355.1 uncultured Bacillus sp. | reverse complement strand
AAAATGGTATACTTTTGGATTGAAATACTGGTATACTTTTGGGGTGAAATAAACATCAAGATAGTGCTTTATACACTTGTTGGAAAAGTTTAAAAATGTTTTTTTGTATGAAAAAAAAAATTTGTGTTTGTAAATAAAATAATATTTGAATGAGAGAAAAAATAGGGATTAAAGAGATAGCCCAAAAGGCAGGAGTATCAATAACTACTGTCTCCAGAGTTCTAAATAACAAAGGAGATCAATATCGCATTAGTAAAAAGACTCAAATAAAAGTAAATAAAGCAGCTGATAAATTAAAATATATCCCAAATCATTTTGCAGCCAATCTGAGAACTGGCAAAAGCAACACCATCTCTCTTCTGATACCATCTCTTGACAATCCTTTTTTTGCTAGTATAGCTAGTGAAGTAAATGCAGAGATTAAAAACTTTGGTTATTTGACTATTATTAGTGACACGAACGAAGACATTGAAGTGGAAAAAAAGGAGGTTAAATTACTAATTTCTAGAAATATTGAGGGATTAATAATAGCTCCATGTGGAGATGAATGGAGTCATTTAAAGAGCCTGCATGATAAGGGATATCCAATTGTTTCTATTGACCGATATTTTGAGAATCTAAATATTCCTTTTGTATCAACTGATAATTATAAAGGAGCATATAATGCTACCAAAAAACTTATTGATTATGGTCACACATCTATAGTCTGCATACAAGGTGTTAGAAAATCTACTCCTAATAAACTTCGAGTTGATGGGTTTACTAACGCTTTAAAAGAATCTGGTATTAAAAACTATAAAATAGTAGGGAGTGATTTTAACGTAGAGAATGGGTATTTTGAAACAAAAAAATTAATTAATAATAAAAAATTGCCATCAGCTATTTTTGCTCTTAGTAATACTATAGCGTTAGGTTGCATAAAAGCTTTGAAAGAAGAAGATATACATATACCAGAGGATATTTCGCTTATTGCTTTTGATAACCACCCATATCTTGAATATTTAGCAACACCTTTATCTTGTGTATCACAATCTGTGGAGGAAATATGTAAATTAGCTGTTAAATACCTTTTTGAACATATCAATGAAGGTCATAATGCTGGTACTGTTAATCAAACTCTTATTGAACCAGAGTTAATTCTCAGAGACTCCATCAAAAAACTATCTAAATGAGATAATGAACTATTTAAGCATAATATTTAAAATAAATATTATGTTCTACTCATTCATCTTTTTTTTTAATTTTAGGTAATAATATTCTATTTCATTGATTATGTTGCTATTCCTTTCTGCATCAAAACCACAAAATTTTGTAAGAGTTATCCCAATTCCTTTTTCTTTTAAACATTGTAAAAACAGCTTATCTTGAAGGTTTTTCTCTCCATACTCATCTTCTTTGTTAAAAAAGAATCCGTATGACATGGCATCTAAAATGTTATTGTATCTAAGTCCCATTTCTTTAGCCATCAAAATAATCCCCATAAATCGATCATCAATACCAAGTTTTCTAGGCAAGTCCTGACCCACTCTAAAAATAGTATCTTTTAGTGCAGTATTGCGAAATCTAACAAGTAAATCATCAATATGTCTTTCAATATCGTTAAGAGTAAAATCATTGGGATAAAATGCCGTTAAAATTTCGGCTGATTGAAGCATTACACTATAAACAGCATTTAGTACATTTTTATCGTTCAACACCTCGTAAATAAAAGTAGTCTTTGGATGATGATAACTACCAATATAGGCTGTTGCTGCATGCCCCAAATTGTGAATAAATGCTTTTCTGTCCACCCAGGCTTGTATATTTTCCTTAGCACTAAGACCTTTAACTTCAGGAATAGCTCTTTTAAAACCCCGTTTATCAACTATTAAAGTGTTGTAAGACTCGGCAAATATCATTAGCGGATCATCTTTTAGGTCATCTTCTGTCATTATGGGCACCATTTTCCCGATACTAGTTTCCACTAATCCCACTATTTTGTCGAGTGGATAATTTTCGGGAAGTAAGGAGGTCAAATTTTCATGTATAAACTTGTTTGCCGATCGCATATTCTCGGCAATGATGATATCCAAAGGACAATTAGGCGTTAACTCCTGCCTCAACATTAATCCTTCTGCAATTACCGGCATAATCTTTACCAATGCGTTTTTACCAACGCAAACAGCCATTATAGCAGTCTGTGCAATTTCTCTTTTCACAACTTCACGATCTAAACCTGAAACAGCTCTGACGTTTTCCATCAAAATAGTCTCGTCTTTCTCTCCCTTAATAACAACGGGATAACTACATCTTCGATTTAATTCTTTCACTATCTCTAAATCAACATCGATAAAAACCACATGATAATCCGACTGTCCAAATAACTGCCCTATAAATGATCTCCCAATTTTACCTGCACCGAATATTAATATAGATTTGTCATTCATTATCAATTTGCTTTAAATAATCCTCATAAAATGGGATTAATAATTTTAGTTTTTCACCAGGGTGTTTTTGATGATAAGTACCCCCCATGTAAAAGCAGGAAAAACCACCGGATACAATTCCCCAAATACAAGCCTCCTTCAAATCTATTTTTTCTTTATTATTCTGAAGTTGAGTAACAAGACTGGCAATCACTCCTCCGGCAAAATTATCACCACATCCGGTAGTATCACCACTCTTTTTTTCTATCAATTGTCTAGTAACTAGATCTGAAACCGGCATTTCAGTAAGATGTATCTCTTTAAACAGACTCTTTTGATTCGAAAACAAACTTACATTATTAACTCCGTTTGTTACAATAACTGCTCCCGTTCCGTTATCTCGAAAGAAATGCATCGCTTCTTTCAATACCTTTTTCCCACTCAACCTTAAAGCTTCTTCTTGATTGGTTATCAAAAGATCAATATTTCGGTAGCTTTCATCGCTACTTCCCATAGGCCATTTTTTATCAGGATTCGCTTTTTCGTTCCTAAAATCAAAAACGGTATTAACAACAGTAATACATCCTCTTCTTTTTGATTTAACAAGCAAATCAGCAAGATGATCATGAACAGGTGGAACGAGTGCTGTTCCTCCAAAAACTACTACATCTGAGGTGAAGAAATGATCATCTAAAAAAGCAGGTATATAATTTTCTGCTGAACCTATGGTGTTAATGAAAGTCCGTTCTCCACTCCCTTCATGAAAATCAGGATCAGACAAAACTACAGTAGAAGGAGTTGCACCTTCTAATAACTTGTAGTTATCAATATTTACGGGTGTCTTCAGTAGCGAAGAGTGAAGGTATTCGCCTGCTTTATCCTCACCATAACCACCGTAAAAATTTACTTGGCAATTAGTGTTTTCTAGCATTTGAGCTGCATGAATAAGTGCCACAATTCCAGGACCACCAATATTAACCTTATCGGACGGTTTATCTTTGGTGATTTCCTTTATTACTGATTTGAAATCCTGACCCGTAAATTGTGAGAATTCTTCTGCAAAAACTAGCTGTCCCGGTATTAGCCCACCATCGCCACTTTCTTTCGAGAGATATTTCGAAAAAGTTTCAGTGATGAATGCTATATTATTGAACAAGTAGTCAACCAAACAACTTCCAACTCCCGATACTTTAATAGCTTTTGCCATAATGCAATTTTCTATATATAATTTATATAATCTGCAGCCAATAAATGAATGGGTGCCTCATCCTCCTCAATTTCAGGGAATCTTCCTATCGGCTCAAGGAAGCGGTTATCAGATGTATCGTCGTTGAGTGCACTCACTTCCCCAACAAAAACCTTTCCTTTTCCAGGTTCACCATAAAAACGATGATAAATGCCTTGCTTCAAACTAATGCTTTCTCCCGGTGTTAAAACAACTTTTGAATTGGAATTAAGATGGTGCTTTATACCATCAATTTGAATATCAAACTCTTCGTACGAAAGTGATCCATTTTTATCGGATTTATACAATTCCAATACTAAGTTACCACCACCTCTGTTTATAATGTCCTCCATTTTATTCCAATGAAAGTGCATAGGCGTTTCTTGATTCTCTGCAACTATCATGGCTTTTTCAGCATATGGTTTTTGGTCTTTTTCTAAATTTCCGTTACGCAGTGTGAACAGAATAAGACCTCTACGATGGAATTCTCCACTCCCAAAGTCTGTCAAATCCCATCCCAACATATTATCAATTATTTCTGAACAACTATCATATTTTCCTTTCCAATCTTTTGGTGACCAATAACCCCATGGCGGGAGTTGAAAATTCATTTCGTTGAAGAATCCTATAGACTCCTTAATCAATTGATTTATTTGACTTCTTTTCATTAATAACTATTTTACTGGTTTAATGTTTTTAATCCTATGAAGAGTATTATTATGCAATAATTCAAATATAAAAATAAACTATAAATAATCAAGTATGTTATTGCAACCTAATA
>CALCRD010000089.1 GCA_937894355.1 uncultured Bacillus sp. | reverse complement strand
TGATCATCCTTCTGATCTTCAGTATCAATAAAAAACTTTTGATACCAAACAAGGAAAACATAAGCTGTATATACATATCTTGCATAATTATTTTTCCCAGTGTAGTGTTCATCAAGATAATTCATCAGAACATCAACATTAAAGAACTCCTTGGTGAACTCTTTCTGGAACATTTCTTTAACGATGTTATAGTATTTCTCTTCCTTTATCCAAAACCTAAACGGCACAGGAAAACCGACTTTTTCGCGATTCGCCCATTGCTCTGGTAGAACCTCATTAGAGGCTGCTCTTAAAGCAAGTTTGGTGATATCACCTTTAACCCGCTGTTCGCGAGGTAATTTGGCTGCCATTGACATGACTTCTTTATCCAAAAATGGAACTCGGAGTTCAAGTGAGTGAGCCATGCTCATTTTATCAGCTTTTAAAAGAATGTCCCCTGGTAGCCATAGCTTAAGATCAAGATACTGCTTTTTCGTTAAATCATCCTGATCCTTCACTTTTTCAAAAACTGGCTTTGTGATGCTTTGTACTGAAGGCCCCACTTTGTAGGCATCTTTTAACACTTTAAAAGCATCATTCTCTTCAAACACCTTTGCCTGGCCGATAAAGGTTTCTTCAACCATTTCTCCTCCTCTAGCAATAAAGGAAGTAATCCTATTATCAGGAAGCTTCTTGCAAAGATTTGACAGCGGTCGTCTAATTGAGAAAGGAATCTTTCTGTATTTTTCCATAACTGGCGATGTCTGATACCAAGCATAGCCGCCAAAAATTTCATCGGCACCTTCTCCTGATAACACTACTGTTACATGCTTTGAGGCAAGTTCTGCTAAAAAGTACAAAGGCACAGACGAAAGATTAGACTGTGGTTCATCCATATGATATTGAATCGTTGGTAATTTTTCAAAAAATTCATCGGCATTGATCATCTTTTTATGGTTTTCAACTTCTAAAATATCTGATAGCTCTTTGGCAAGGTTTGTCTCATTAAAGATTCCATCATAATCTTGAAAGCCCACTGAGAAGCTATTGTTCGGCATTAACAACGCTGTAATATAGCTAGAATCAACACCACCTGATAAAAATGAGCCAACCTTAACATCGGAGATTCTGTGATAATTTACCGACTCCCGTAATGTGCTCTTAATTTCCTCAATATAGTGTTCAAGACTATCTTCTTTCTCAGCAAATTCAACATCCCAAAACTGCTCAATTTTCATTTCACCATTTTTATAGATCATATAGTGTCCTGGCTTAAGCTTAAACACCCCTTTAAAAAACGTTTCATCCATTACTGAATATTGGAAAGTAAGATACGGCTTTACCGCAGCCTTATTTAATTCCTTTTTAAAAGTTGGATTTTTTAAAAATGATTTTATTTCCGAACCAAAAATTAACGAGCCATCGGTCGTGTTGTTTGTATAATACAGCGGCTTGATTCCGAAAAAATCTCTAGCCATAAACAAGGTTTCTCGAATTTTATCCCAAATGACGAAAGCAAACATACCTCTTAACTTTTGCAGTATATGTGCACCGTATTCTTCATAGCCATGGAGAACAACTTCACTGTCACTTTTACTTTTAAAAATATGCCCTTTTTCTATAAGATCTTGTCGCAGTTCTTGATAATTGTAGATTTCACCATTAAAAATCAGCACATAGCTATTATCTTCATTATACAATGGCTGGCTGGCCTCTTCGGACAAATCAATAATCATCAGACGTCTGAATCCTAATGAAACCTGTTCATCAGAATAAACTCCTCCGCTATCCGGACCTCGATGGATAATCGAATCCATCATATCTTTGATTATCTTTTCCTTATCTAAACTAGCGGTTGAACTTGCAAAACCAACAAACCCACACATAATATTTTCCCCTTTTATTTAACAAAATCAATTTTATATAAAAAAACTTCTCTTCACATTTATTAATTATAATCTCAAAAATGCTGTATTTCTATGACACAAAAGAACTAAAATAGAAAAATTCTACAAAAATCTTCAAAATATCCCACAGCATAATTCCAAACATACTGTTTTAGGACTCGTCTCATAAAAGACATTTTTAGCTTCAATACTAACATACTTTAGCAAAAAAATATCAATCTAATATATTTTGTTAGACGATTTTTGTTCCTAAATTGTTACTATCAATTTATGGGAATTTTATTCATATATTACAAAAATCATCCACATAAGTAATTACTAGTAAGAACCTTATTGTTTCTGATAATCGCCACAAAGTTATTTCGGAATATCTCTAGAATTCATCACTTGGTGTACTCAAGCATTTCAATAGCTACAAAACACTCATCAAAAAAATTTATAAATTTTACAAATTAATTATATTCAAACAAGACATTCTGGTGTAGAATAAAGACATTCCATCAACATTCGCCATTTTTCGACTTATTTTGACAGCCTACTCTCCTGAGTGGGCTATTTTTTTTGTTCCTCCCCTCCTTGGATGGATTTTGTAGCATTTATTCCCTTCGATCCAATCATTAACCTTCCGTAAAAACCCGCATATTTATTTCTAGATTACCCACAAACAAACTAATTTCACGAAATCGACATATTTTTCGCATTTTCACAATATTTCATCTTTTTTTCATGAATCCAACATAATTCTCAAATAAACTACACTCGGATAAAAAAAACATCCAGTGAAGGGGGATTAACTTTGAAAAAGAAAATAAAAAATTCTATCGTAGCTATCATTCTTTTTATTTTAACAATTGGACTTACTTTAGGGGCTGGAGCATATAAAAATGTTGTTTCGGCTGAAAGGGCACAATTTCAAGCGAAAATTCCTGCAAAGGGAAATTCTCCAATTGTGCTTGACTTAGCAAAACAAAGTTGGCCGAAGAAAATTGTTCAGCCGGGAATCGTATCCATGTCTACTGGACATGGACCGATGGGAATCCAAAATATCAGCGATGAAGAATTGGTGGTACAAGTTGTTTTAAAAGGCTTTCCAGGAGACGTTGAACTGGAAATGCCTGGTGTAGAATATGACGAAAAGACATTCATTTTTAAACAACCTCTTAAACCAAAGCAATTATTTAAAATGGAACTTTCTTTAGAGATTCCAAAACAATATCGGAATAAACTGGTTGGTTTTTCTGGCGAAATTCAATTCTTAAATCATCAGGACAATACTTTATTAAGTAGCATTCCTGTGCATGTTGTGAACTCAAAATACGGTGACCCTTATAAAAAACTTAACATTGATCCCAATAGCTTCGGGAAAGGGAATTGGGGTGGTAAAGGAAAAGGTGACGGAAAAGGTAAAGGAACAGAGCATGAAAAAGGTGACAGTAACAACAATAGCTCAAAGACCAATAAAGATGGCGGAAACAACAATGACAAAGAGACCAATAAAGAAGAAGAAATCTGTCATTAAGGAGGACATAATTGATGAAACTGTTTACCTTTAAACAAAAAAAATTAAGTAAAGTTCAAAAGCAGTCACGAAAATTTTTATTTCGCAGAGCTGCTTGGTATTTATTAGGAGTCATATTATTTTATGCACCTTTCGCCTATTTTAATAGAGGAATGAACTGGTTGTTAGGGAATGGTACTGAGGGAAGTATTCATGATACATGTTTACGGATGCCGCTAACTGACTTATTTGGGAGCAAAGGATTGGACCTGTTAACAGTTAGGGGCATTAGCTTTTTACTACTCGTGGTGTCAGCTTTTCTAATCGGGCCATTTTTCTGCGGTAGACTATGTGCTGCAGGAGCATTTACCGAATATCTAAGCCGATTATTACCTGATAAGTGGAAAATTGATTGGTCGAAAATCGTTAATCCGTCGCCAATCCGTTACGGCTTCCTAGCCGGATTTATCATTGCACCCCTAGCAACAGGAAGTTTGAGCTGCTCTTACTGTGGCTATAGTTTCTTTCAACGTCTTTTGGATGGAGGATTTTGGGGTGACTTTGGTGTAATGGGCTCAACTGCCATTTTAACAGCTTTTCTGTGGTTAGTGGTTTTCGGTCTTTTTACCAAAGGTGGGCGAGGCTACTGCACTTTCATGTGTCCAGTCGGAGCCATCCAAAGTTTTCTACACTTCTTAGGTTCAAAATTTGGTTTTACCTATAAACTTAAATTCAATAAATCTAAATGTGTTAGCTGCCAATCATGTGTAAAAGCGTGTCCAATGGGTGCCCTAAAAAAAGAAGAAGATGAAATAATTTACAATGTTCATAATTGTATTACTTGCCGTCAATGTACTTCAGCATGTCCTACCAACGCTATTTTGTATGGTCGCGGGGAACGTGGTTGGGAAAATAAACCTCTTCCACTGGCTCCTGTAACAGAACAACCTACAGAAAAAGGTGCTTTATAATGAGAAAAATGATAACGAATTCCAAGAAAAAAATAACAGCCATCTCAACTGGGATTGGAGCAGCTGGATTAACAATTGGTACTTCATTTACTGGAACTGCTACTACAGCATGTACAGGCTCATGCGGCTCTTGTGGACTTGGATGTGGCGCTTTAGTAACTGTTGCAGCAGCTGGATTTGTCGGTGTTCTTGGTCGTAAGAAACTATTTAAAAAATTAAAAGAAGAAAACTGATTCATGGAAAAGGTGGGCGATTTGCAGCCCACCTTTTTTATATGTGCTTCAATAATAAATTTTCAAGCTCTTATTCACCAAAAAAACAGGCAAAAGGGATAAAATATAATAGAAACAGCAAAAGGAAAGGATTGTGAGGCAATGATGGAAAAAATTATGTTTATTGAAACAGGTATGGGGATTGATGTCCATGGTCAAAACATCACGAAAGCAGCAACAAGAGCAATAAAAAATGCCATTCACTATAATTCGATGCCCGGTATTCGTTCAGTACTACCAGGAAATAGTTTAGATAATATGAAAGTTCACGTAAAACTCGCCGTTCCTTGTGATAAAGAGAAACTCGATTATGAGGCCGTAAAAGAAGCTTTGCCATATGGACAAATAACAGTTGAAGTAATGGACGGAGGAATGCTAACAACAAGTGGCATCGTCCTTGAAGACAAAGGCGATAAAAACGACAAAATGTACATAGTAATCGCATCAGTCGAAGTCGGCTATTAAGGGAATTATAGAATGAATCATGGGGACGGTTCTT
>CALCRD010000088.1 GCA_937894355.1 uncultured Bacillus sp. | reverse complement strand
TTAAAGCTTTATGAGCGAGGTGGTTCCCAGTGCAGTTAACTATTGATATGGAGTTTTTATATGAAATAATGTTTGGTTCAATCCTTTTCTTGTTCATCTTGGCTTCCCCGGCTTTGCTTATTGGTTTTCTCGCCAAGGTGTTCCCCAGTAAAAATCTCGTAAGCAAAGAGGAAAGCGGCGGCGAGGGAGTGGAGCCCGAGCGAGAAGAAAAGGAAGAATCCAAACGTTGAGTTTCCAAAACCTACTTCACCTATTGTTGACCAGACTTGTTTTTTAGAAGCTATCAAAAGGAACAGAATGGCCGGGGCAATGTGCCAGATAAAATCCCATAGTTTGCGTGCCATAACTATTTTTTCGATGTAAATTTTGATAATCGTTGCTAAAACAACAGGAATGGCAAAAGCAATAACGGCTATAATCCCGATTTGTAAATATTCTATCAGCATAACGAAACCTCCATGCAATGTAATTAATACACAATTCGCCGGAGGTAAGCAAAATCCTTTACTGGCAGAAAGCGAGGTCGCCATGGCTAGACCGACCACTCAAGACCGGCTGACCCAATTGGCAGAGTACTCAAAGATAATCTACGACAATCAACGCGGTAAATATCGAAAAAAGCCTAAAACGGTAGGCAAGACAAGGTTTAGAGAGGACATGCTTAGACTTTTAGCGGAAAGGAGGGAACGGGATGGAATGGATGCAGAACTTTTTTGAAGTATTTGCAGAGTATTTCGGAGAGGAAGTCGAAAAGCCAGAACCGACCAAAGCCGAGATTGACAGCTATATTGAGTACCTAGAACGAGAATTTGCGAAATAGGAGGGGGTAGCAGTGCAGAGGGAGTTAATCAAGCGAGGGATGATTATCTACATGGACGACGAGCAGACGACTTACAAGCGGCGCAAATGCAACGTTAAGACGGACAAGCGTCAAAAGCCACTAGTGCCTAAAATGGCTGTTACAACCGTTACAAAGCGAACGCAAATCCAAGACTGGTTTAAAATTTGGGCTAATTAAGGAGGCCACTATGAAAATGACACGAGAGGAACGCAAAAAGATAATTGCCGAAGCAATTAAGCAAGTGCATAACGGGAATATCCCAAAAGAGCTTTTACTTAATGTTTTATCAGGAATGACGGTTGAGGAGGCGCGAAATGAGCAGAAAAATCGTAACAAAGCCGGAAATTAGCAGCATGACGCTCTGGGAAACTTGGCTTAATATCAATGGTTGGCCTATTGTACTTAACCGCGACATGATGGACGCTTTGGGTTTTGAACGTGGGGACGAGATAGAGATTGTCGTCACAAAGAAAAATAAAAAATGACCGCTGCAACGGTCAAACAAAACACCGGAATTATTATAACACATTTTAACTAATTTTGTCGAGCGCTCAATATACCGGACTGGCTCTAAAATTAGACAACCAGTTTCTGCCACCTTGATGAGGTCGCCGGGGACGGAGAGGGGCAGTTTAAATAAATTTTTTGGAGGAAGCAATGAACGTAACAAAGATTAAGATAAAGAACCTTTTCGGGCTGAAAGAGTATGAAGCCGACGGAAAATCTGTCGAGCTAATCGGTAAAAACGGAGCGGGGAAAACGTCAGTCATTGACGCGATCCGGTACGCACTGACTAACAAAAGCGACCGCCAATATATCATCAGAAACGGCGAAAGCGAAGGGGAAATCCTTATCGAAACTGACGACGGCTTAAGAATCAACCGGAAACCGCGAACGAATCAAGCAGACTATAAGAGCATTAAACGTAACGGTGCGGAGGTTGCAAGCCCAGAAGCGTTTTTGAGAGATATTTTTACTCCTTTACAGTTATCGCCGGTCGAGTTTATGAGTTGGGGAATTAACCAGCAAAATGCAGCGATTCTTGACATGATCGAATATCCCTGGACGTTGCAAACCATCAAAGACTGGTTCGGGGAGATTGTCCCAGATATAAACTACGAACAGAACATTTTACAGGTTCTCAATGATATACAGTCAGAAAAAGGCCATTATTTTCAACTTCGGCAGAATATCAATCGTGACAAGAGAAACAAAGAAGCATTTATTGATGATATTGCCGCTAATATTCCGGAGGGCTATCAAGCCGAAAAGTGGGAGCAAGCCAATTTATCAGAGATTTACACAAAAATTGAGAAAATCCGCAAAGAGAACGAGACCATTGAAAAGGCCAAAAGGCTGATTGAAAATCGGGACAATAAAGCCCGTAAATTTGAAGCTGATAAGGAAATCTCTATAGCCGCATTGGAGAGGGAAACAAGCTATAGAGCCAATCAGATTGACAAAGAAATCATCCAGTTGCAAGAGCAGATCAAAGCATTACAAGTTGAAAAAACCGGACTTGAAACAAAGAAATCGGACAAGATGGCAGTTATCGAAAGCGAATACAAAGCCAATATCGCGAAATATGACGCGGAAGTTGAGGAATACAAGGAATACGCTGACAAGGAACTGGTAGACTTTACGGACTTGCAAGAGCAAGCGGGAATGGTAGAAAAAATGAAATCACATATCAACGAATACCGGCGAATGGTCAATTTGCAGAACGAAGTCAAAGAGTTACAGGCGCAATCAGAAGATCTTACTCGAAAGATTGATAAAGCCAGAACCTTGCCCGGCGAAATCTTAGAGACTGCCACTATCCCAATCAAGGGTTTGACTGTAAAAGACGGGATTCCGCTGATTAATGGGTTACCTATTAGTAACTTATCCGACGGCGAAAAACTGGACTTATGCATTGACGTTGCGATTCAAAAACCAAACGGGTTGCAGATTATTCTGATCGACGGCGTGGAAAAACTGTCTACAGAATTACGGATGAAACTTTATGAGAAGTGCAAGGCAAAGGGGTTACAGTTTATCAGTACAAGAACGACTGACGAAGAGGGTTTAACCGTCATTGAATTATAAGGGGGATAACATGAGCAACGAATTATCAGTATTAAATCAAGTAAAAGGATATTTGAGCGCCGAAAGTGTGCGCCAAAGGTTCTATGAGGTTTTAGGGGATAAAGCTCCACAATTTATGACATCTATCACAAATGCCATCAGTGGAAGCCCTTCCCTGCAAAGATGTGAGCCAAATTCTATTTTGGCTTCGGCGCTGGTGGCGGCAACATACGACCTGCCGATCGACGGAAACCTTGGCTTTAGCGCCCTGGTGCCGTATTGGGATAACAAGTCAAAGACATCTAGAGCACAGTTTCAGATGATGTACAAGGGGTTCGTTCAACTTGCGATACGGTCTGCACTATATGAGAATATGAACGTGTCAGAAGTCTATGAGGACGAGTTGGTAGCTTACAATCCCATCACCGGGGAATTAGAGTTAGTTAAAAATTTCGACGAGTGCGCCCAGCGGAAGGAAGGGAAAAAGGATAAGGTTGTTGGTTATTACGCTTGGTTTAAGTTGCTGACCGGATTTAAAAAAGAACTATACATGACAGCCGACGAGTGCAGAAA
>CALCRD010000087.1 GCA_937894355.1 uncultured Bacillus sp. | reverse complement strand
TTTGTCAGAGGTGCAAAACCTATATATAGAATATATATAGTTTGCGTGCGCCTGTCGCAAACTCGGTTTTTCTCGACTTTGCGTCTGCCAGTCGCAAACTCGAAGATTCTCGACTTTGCGTCTCTGAGGCGCAAACTCGCAAAACCGACTTTGCAACTTTACGACTGCCTTTACATTTGTCATTTTTTACCTACTTCCCCGCCATCAATCCAAAATCCACCATGTTCTTTTATGTATCTTCTTACAGTATCTTCCGATTTTCCCATATACTCGGCTAGGTTTTCTACGGTGATTGTCTCGTCAATTCCACACGCTTCGTATGCCATTTCTAGTGCTTTTTTACGTTCTGCCTTTCGTTCTTCTGGAGTTTTCTTTTTCCCAAAATTCTTTTTCCAGATCGGTTTTTCCTTTCCCGATTCCGCATCTTTGAGGACATCTTCGGTGTCCATCTGGTGGACTGGATAGTTAAACCAAAGATTCACGGGAGTGAATTTCGGGAACTCTCGCAGCGTCCCTTCGATCCGCCAAGCCGTTCGTTGGTAAACTCTTTCCCTAGCGGCAAACACATCATCTAGCATCTCCTGGTAGCTGTCCTGCCCAAGTAACCGATTGCATTCAGCTAGGAAGTCTCTCTCGTTGCAGGTGGCATCCTGAGAGACCTCGTCTTGCCACTCAACTACATGCTTGTCCAACCATCCCTTGCAAACCGCACAGACAGCCTTATTCTCCTCCTGCTTCAATAAGTCTTTGTCTAAGTCTAGTTCGATGTAGTCTAGCAGTGCATCAGGATCCCTGGCAAACACCCCCGACCCCGAAGCTCTGTCCATGCTTCGTTTTTGCCCCTGGTAGCCTTTGCTGTGGTGGTGACAGTAGATCACTGCTGCCCCCAACTCCGTGCATACCTTGTCAAAGGAGTTGCAGAACTTAGCCATCTGGTCCGCTGAGTTCTCGTCCCCTGTGATAACTTTGTAGATGGGATCGATAATGATGGCTATATAGTTTTTTTTCTGAGCCCGCCTAATCAGCTTCGGGGCCAACCTGTCCATTGGAACCGACTTCCCCCGCAAATTCCAAATGTCGATATTCCCCAGGCTTCTCGGTTCCCACCCCAGGGACCGGTAAACATCTTGGAATCTGTGCAGACATGAAGCCCTGTCTAACTCCAGATTTACGTACATGACCCTACCCTGGGCACACCGCCACGCTAACCACTGTCGCCCCTCAGCAATCGCACAACACAGCTGAATTAAAGCAAAGGACTTCCCTGCTTTACTGGGACCAGCTAGGAGCATCTTATGACCCTGCCTCAGCACCCCTTCAATCAGCGGCGGAGCCAAATCCGGGAGGTTGTCCCACACCGAAGCCATGTTCTCCGGTTCCGGGAGATCGTCATTCACCGCTTCAATCCAGTCCTGCCATTCCGCCCAACTTTCCTTCCCCAGGTTGGTATCAACGAGGAACTGCTTCTTATCTCCCCGCATCACCCCCGGCATCCTGCTCAGGCGTGACGGGTTCCGGTTTTGACTATCTACCTTGAGCCCGTTTTTTCGACATACATCATAAAGATAATCAACTCGTTTCCGGTACTCCTCATAAGTCCCGGCATCAATTCTGACTATCGCATGGAGCGACTTTCTCCCTGAGTGGACCAAACACGCCACCGGCAACTCTAATTCCCGAATGATTGCGTTTTGTTGGTCAATCGGCATATCGTCAGATTCAACAAGCGCAAACCTAAAATCAGTAACATTTTCATTTCTAACCCCCTGACCATCCAGGGGATTGAACCGAATCCACGCCCCCACTTCCGGTTTGTAATCACCCAAAACCCTGCCAATATCGCCTTTACACTTGTTTAATTGCTGGATTAACTCCCCCGCTGTCCGGTCCCAGCACCCTTTTGACGGTAGGAACTTCCCGTCTTTTTCCCAACTCTTGCATACATATCCAACATTTTCAGATGCTTCAAATAATGTCTCTAAATATTTTGTAAGTTGCTGAACTGGGTTCCAGGTTCCCGGTTCAGCAACTTCCTGCCCTTCTACCCATGCCGGTTCAATAATTTTCAAATCGTTATCCGGGCCAATGCTTGCGTTCCATTCCAGTTCAGATCCAGGGCCAGTTTCTTTATGTTCTGGCACCCAACCCTGATCTTTCGCCAGTGCTACCAGGGTGCCGGTCGTGACAGGCCTGGAGGACCCCCGGAAGCTGTCCCACTTCCGGAAGCACTCACCCTTGTGGTATCGCTGAGGGTCTCGTTGGCTCCATCTATCCCAATCTGCTGCGGTATATCCAGCATCCTGTAACGCCATCCCCACAGCCAGCCAATCCTGGTAATTCAAGTGGGCAGGATTTATGTGTTCAATTAATTCTAAGGCGGTAAGTTTCGCCATATTAACCCTCCGATTTTCTTCGTTTCCCCATTTTATTGTGGATGTCTGCTATGATAATTCCTGTTTTTGTCAGCTCTGCATCATTCTGAATTAGCCCTAATTGATTCATCCGTACCAACTGCTTCCGGGAGACCAAGAGTAAGTTTTCAAGTACGACGTTCGTCTTGTCTCCATCTCCGAAGATCACGACGTGGCTCTCCGGGACAGGACCATGAACTTCTTCCCACAGCAGGATATGCTTCGCTTTCCAGACGTTCGGATCGGCAACTTTTACGTCCTGATAGCCGTACGAGTTTATCCTTTCAGACCCCACTGGCATGTAGTTTTGAGGCCTGTGCCCTTTCTTGAACTGCGTCTCTTTCCCGCCTATGTTTATCCCTTTTAACCCTTTGTTCCAAGGCTCGTGTCCCTTTTTCCAGTAATTGCGCGCACTAGTCTTAATGCCGTACTTTGTTCGCATATTCTGAATGGCGTTCTCTGTTCTGCTGGTACCAAATTTCTTATTAAACAGCTTCGTTATCTCCGTATTAAATAGTCCTTTCGCGCTCAGTTCCTCTAGGTAGTCAAGCTGTTCTTGTGTGTACTGTTTTCTTGCGTTAGGGACACCTGATTGGATACCGTGTCTTGTTTTGAGTGAACGGATCGCCACTATTGTTGTGTTCATGCCGAACCGTTCGTTAAACAGCCTGGTGATCTCATCGTTGTAACGCCCCGGGGCGATTTCTTTTAAGTAGGCAATATGTTCCTCGGTATATACCTTCCTCGCCATGTCACTCCCCCAGGAACGACGCTTTTAACATGTGCGGCATTTCCTTAGTTTCAGGCTTGCCTTCATAGACTAGGTATTCTTGCGTGAATGTTTTTGCTTTCAGTACCAAAGAGCCGTTTGAGATGATCTGCGTCGCGATACTAGAGACTGCTTTAGCTCTCTGTATTTCCTCCTGTAGCTTTTCACCTTTTATATCTTCATCATTAAGCCGTTCCAACTGCATAAATAAATGATTATTCAAGTCTCCCAACGTGTTGCGGATTTTCATATTACTTCCTCCCTTATTTCCTCCGGCTTATACTCCACCGGGTTTATGTCCCTCGGCACTCTCCACCCATTGGCGGCGATCCGGTTTATCAGCTTCTTTGCCGTTTCAAATTGCCAGGTTCCGACATGCTGAAACCCCTTCCGCTCCAGAAACCGGATCTGCTTGGGCGTGGTCAACCCTGCTGCCCTCCGGACCGATAATCTGTCCAGGAGTTTTGACGCCTTTCCCGCGTTATTAATTTCATCCGGGAAGATCCCCCACTTCTCAAGAGCTTTGAGTTGTTTCTCTGTAGGAGGAGACATCTCCCATCCGAAGCTTGGAATGTACCCCGACAAGTCCTCAGCTTGGATAGACATCTCAAACTGTAGGGGATCTACCAGTTTCCGCTTTCTGTGTCGCATCTCTTGGAGTTGTTTCGCCAGTGCTTCCTCCCGTGCTTCGACTACATCCTCAGATGCTTGCTCCTCTGCTTCTTCCAGGTCGACTGCTTCCCCAGCTTCCTCGATGTTCTCCGTCATTTTCTGTGCCACTTCCGGCGATTCGCAGATCAAGTGTGCGGGGTGGCAGAGTTCGTGACGTTCCGTATGCCAGAGAAAATCCAGCAGAAGTAGGTGATCCTTCCCAGGGTGGAGCCGGGTTCCGCGTCCTACCATCTGCGAATACAAACTCCTGATCTTGGTCGGTCTTAGCACCACAATACAATCTACTGCTGGGCTGTCCCAGCCTTCGGAAAGCAACATACTGTTAGTCAATACATTGTATTTATCACTCTCAAAATCTTTTAATATTTCAGCTCTGTCCTGGCTCTCCCCGTTCACCTCAGCCGCCCGGAACCCCTTAGATTCCAAAATATCTCTGAATTTCCGGCTAGTCTTAATCAGCGGCAGAAACACCACTGTTTTCCGGCCCATGCAATACTTGGCCATTTCGTCAGCAATCTGGTACAGGTATGGATCCAGAGCAGTACCCAGGTCACTTGTCTTGAAATCACCGGCCTGCTGGCCCACGCCGGTCAGGTCTAGCTTGAGGGGTATGGTCTGGGCCTTGATCTTACATAAGTACCCTTCCTTAATCGCTCTCGGTAAGGTATATTCATACGCCAGTGTTTCAAAGTATTGCCCCAGGTTGCGCATATCGCCCCTGTCAGGCGTAGCAGTCACGCCCAATACCTTTGCATCCCCGAAGTGGCTTAGCACCCGCTGGTAGCTCTCTGAGAGGCAATGGTGAGCCTCGTCAACGATGATCGTGTCGAAGTAGTCGACCGGGAACTGTGCTAGGCGTTTCTCCCCCATCAGGGACTGAACACTACCCACCACTACCCGGTACCAACTGTCTAGGCAGGAGTTTTCAGCTTTCTCTACTGCACACCCTAGCCCGGTTGCCGCCTGTAGCTTATCAGCGGCCTGTTTAAGCAGTTCGCCCCGGTGAGCGAGTATCAGAACCCTTTCCCCATCCCGAACACAATCCTCAGAGATGGACGAAAACACTATCGTTTTACCTGTCCCGGTAGCCTGGACCAGCAGGGTCCGCTTAACCCCGCCAGCCCACTCCCCCTGTACTGCTTCCTTTGCTTCTTGCTGATACGGTCTCAACTGCATTAAAACTCACCAGGCTTAAACTTCGGTGTATTGTTCTCCGGCTCGTAAAACCGCTTGACCTCATTGAATTCCAGGGTTTCTCCCTTGTCATTGGTCCACTTACGGATGCCGATCTTCGCCCTGCCTGTAGCTCCGATCACCTTGTCCCAGTTCATTGTTATCCGCTCACCCTTTTGCCTTTGCCCGATCCCTGTGAAAAAGGCACAAAGCAGACCCTCTGTCTTGGTGTGCAAAAAGAGCTGATGCTTAATAGTTGTTGTTCCTTCTTTCCCCTCAATCCGCAGATAGACTATCGCTTTATTACAGGGTGGCAGGTTGTCCGATCCCTGGTGTCGCCCCCGTTCGAAGTCCGTCACCTCAAAATCGTAGTCCCCTGGGGGAAGGATAATAAATTCTGGACCGTCGTCCTCAATCTGGTCGTCCCAATCTAACTCTCTATACTCTTCCATCTAGCTTCTCCTCCTTAAAATGGTGCTTCTTCATCGCCGTACTTGTCGGCTCTCATTTTTTCTATCAGTGCAAACATCTGATCCCATGCCCCCACCAGACAGCCCTTTACGAAATCCCGATCATAATCTGAAATGGGCATGTCCTGGGGGTAGTAACCCCGGCTTGCAACCGCAGCCTGAATCTCCCATGCCGCCACCCCGTTTGCTTCCATCAGGTCGTGCAGCGGCTTCGGAATTTTCATCGCCGGATCTTGCTTTCCCGATGCTTCCGGTTCGAATTCAGCATCTAGGTTAGGTGGTTCCAGTTTAGGCTTGTCTGGTGCCGGCGCTTCCGACTTGGGTGTTGGCACTTCCTTCACGGCTTCCTTCACCATCTTGTCGGTTTCTTCCATTCTTTGCTGTATGGACCTCTGCTCCGACTTCGGGGCCGGTTCCTGCTTTGATTTCTGTTCTGGTTTCGACTTCTGTTCTGACTTCGGGGTCAGTTTCGTCCTGGATGGTATGCAGTGAGCGATACCTGCATATTCTAGAGGTAGCTCTTCAGGCAAGTTGTGTCGGTTCTTTGCGTCCCAACAAGGGTGGTGGGTGGTGTACATGACACGCTTCCCGCCCTGCACCTTGTTCTTGCCTTTTTGTGTTCCCTGCCCGTCCACATTGACGACATGGGTTTTGTAGTTGCAAAACAAGATCAGGTCGGCCCACTCTTTCACCAGGGGAGCAGTTTTCTTTTGTAGCTTGAGTTCCCACCTGTCGTATGCTCCCATCTCGTCCGGCTGCTCGAACTTCCGCATCCAGGCGTGGGCAGTAAGGACAACATTTATCCCCACCTCAATCAGATCGGAAAGCTGATTCAAAAACCTTCCGAATTCCTCTTCTAAATAGGTGTAACCCTTTCCATACCCCCAACCTTCCAGACCATCTTTTTTGTCACGGGCGCATAGATGCTCGATACAAAGCCGTTCTGCCCAATCTGCCGTATCAATCACAAGGGTGTCGCAAGTGGTAGGGTTCTGTCGAAGCCATTTCACCTGTTGTAAAAGCATCGTCCAGCTTGACGGTGTTGGTGTCCGGGCGACGTCCATATGTTTGGTGCTTCCCTCTGTGTCGATGAAAAGAGGGTTCGGGAATTGGGCAGCCAATGTTGATTTTCCTATTCCCTCGGGTCCGTAGATGCACACCTTCTGTGGTCCTTCAATTTTTCCGCGAATAATCTCCAACTAAAATTCACCTGCTTTCCACTGCGGAGCATCCTGCATCTGCTCCTCACCTTTTACATACCCGTCCTCGATGACAATCGAACACTCGTCCCCCGTACTCACACGAGTAGCAATCGCTTGAAGCCCTTCCTGCTCAAGCCATGCCCCGAACTCTTTCAGGGTGTCCATGTCCATCGCTTCCAGCTTGTCCATGAGGACAAAACCACATTTCGGGTTCAACTTGCGGATAATTGCGACTGATACTTTGAGTTGTTCTGATCCGCTCATGCTGTCCCATTTTTTACCCTTGTATGTCAGCTCCCCATCTTCCACCGACAGCTCCGGCAGGGGTAAATCTGCACCTTTCAACAAGTCAATCTTCTGCTTTCGTACATCATTGATCTGCTTGGATAACTCTTCATACTGGTTCCTGTACTCTCTGGCATCATCCTCAGCCTTGTCCTTGTCCATATTTGCCCTTACCTTCACATTGATTTCCTCAATGTCGGCAATGTTTTGCTCAAGTTCCTCAGTAGATTCGTCATGGAGATCCTTGGCAGATTTTCGGGCAATCTCCAGGTCAGCTAAAATGATTTTCTGCTTCTCTAATAGAGAGTCAATCTGTTCCTGGACTTGCTCAGCTTGGCGTGTAAGGTTCTGCAGGTTCTCCCGCTTTCGCTGATTCTCACCGTTCCGAGCGAGGATTTCCTGCTGTTGCTGAATGAGGGTAGAGGCTGATATGAGTTCCTTTGGGGCATCCTCATGATATGGCTGTTCTTTCGCAAATTTTGCTTTTTGATCTGCAATCTGCCCGATTGCGTGTCGCCGGTTGTAAAGTTCGGTTTCGGTCTTTTCCAGTTCATATAACTGATCCCCCACTCCAATAATCTGTAAAAGGGTTTGTGCTTTCTCCTTGTTTGACGACTGCATAAACTTCGGCAGGTTCAAGGCAAGCTGCTCCACAAACTCGTTTAGTAGGGTTTGCCCCCCTTTGTTCCCGGTGGGGTCGATCACCTTGAGATCGCTGTTCTTGCCCTTCCTCTCTACTATCAGACCATTACTGAGCTTCATATTGATTGCCGGCGGTATAGTGGACCCATCCCGCTTCGGGCTGGAGGGCCGGAAGGTGTTCCCGCCCAGGCCCCACGCTATGGCATCTAGAACGCTTGTTTTCCCCTGGTTATTCCTTCCCCCGATAATCGTCAGCCCCGCAGGAGTGGGTTCCACCTTTACCGCCTTGATTCGCTTTACATTTTCCGCTTCTAAAACATTTATCTTGACAGTATTCACTCCGTCCCCTCCTTGCCGGTAGCAACCTTGTTAATATCCTCCTCTTCCTCAATCCCGCACACATGGGCAAGCACCCTTTTTTTAGGTACGATCACCGCATCTTCGACATCAATATCGCAAACAGCGATATTGTTATCTTCCAATATGTCTGTGATGTATGCCATCAGGCTCTCGGTGTCATGATCATTATCAATATCAACTATCGCCATTGTCATAACATAAACCATCCTTCTCTCCCCTCTCTTTATTTCACATGAAATATTTTGCAGGGGCGGGCTCTCTGTGCCAGGCATCCCCGGCAATTCGCCCCCGCAAACTTGTCAACTAAGCGCTTTGGCGTGTCTGAGACTGCCAAGCGTCATATGCTTCAGTGATGCTCCTTACTTTATGCATTTTTTCTCGTTCTGAGATAGTAAAACTGCGTGCGATATCGCGGATAGTGTTAAGTATGAGTGCGTTTAAGTGTGGTCGGCTCATAGTGCTTGCTAAATTAGCGATCCATGTGCTAGAATTGTTTGTAGACATATGTTTCTCACCACCTTTCAAAGCAGCTGTGCAGAGCTGCTTATTTGTTTTCGTTTAAGGCATCCGCTACAACTTGCGCCGCTTCGCGGTAGCACGTATACCCCCCGGCCATCTCCCTGTTTCCAGAATGGTCCGTTTCGTTCACATCTAAGAGCCGGCACACGCCATAGAATGTCTCTCCGTCGATTATGTTAGTTGTAACCCGCCACTCACTTTTCATCTGTTATCACCCCTTTTCCATCACTACCACCCTGCCATTACATGCGCTACACTCCGTCGCCCGTCCATGCTTTCCGCAGGTTCCGCATACCATCTTGATTTCGTTTGGGTTTTTGGGATTTACGCAAGCGTTTTTCCGGATAAAGTTTTGGATCTCGCTTAGAGTGGTCACTACTTTAACCCCCTAGTTTTCTGGTGTTTGTATACAGTGAGATTGGCTACGTCCCCGCCAACCCGCATACTATCGGCAATTCGCTGATAATGCTCCCGCTGCTGTCTCTTTTCCAAGCACCGGTCAATCCAGAGAGATAGTACCATCAGGGAGATGCTTACCACCCACAGTAGGATTATTGCTTTAGCTAGCAATCGTAGATCCATATCTATCACTTCCTTTTGTTCTTCTGTTCCGAATCCAGCTTAATTACCTCGCTTACTAATCCGCAAAAATCACAGGTACAAACATTAATGTTTTCGATTATTATTTCGCTTGTATCTGTTTCCTCAACGATGCGTGTCAGTTGGCAATCCTTCTTGGCAAGCTTCATTCCACAGCCTGGACAATACATTTATAAACACCTCCCCCTAAATGATTTTTAATTCCCTCAACAATCTGTCCCTGATGATCTTGGGTTGGTCCCCGATAACCTCACTAC
>CALCRD010000086.1 GCA_937894355.1 uncultured Bacillus sp. | reverse complement strand
AAACCAAAAACAAAACTATCCTTTGAAAATTTTTCTTTTCTTAATGTAGGCAATTCAATCAAAATAATCAAAACACTAGCACTTATAATTCCAAAAATAGCTAACACAGAATCTTACTCCTTTGCTTCTTTTAAGAAAGCTTCATTCACAGTACCGGTCCGTCTGATTGAGAAATCAGTCGTAACAGAAACTGGCATATTCGCAAATTCTTGATTCCAATTTTTCTTTAATGATTTCCAACTTTTAGGGTCAGCTCGATGGATGACTTCACCAAAACCAAACATATCTACTTCCAATTCTTTTGCTTTTTTTATGGCACTTTCAAGTATTTTAGTAATTTCTTTTTCTGTTGTTTTTTCGATTTTTTTTATTGATTCAATCTTTGTTAAATCGATATTACAGGCAACCTCAGCAATATTTCCTTCAAGATTTACTTTAATATCAATCTTCGGTTTGCCATTCTCCATCTTTCCTGTTACATCTGTATTTGAGCGAATATATTCAATCACCAGTTTCCCTTTTTTGGAACAAGGAATGGCACCGACGGTATTTGTTACATTGTCTTTAATAAAGTTATAACCCTTGCTCTGCTTTTCATTAAGCCATCCAATTAACTTGTCTTTTTTAAACACGGCAATGCCATGATATTGGAGCCGAGTAATATTACTGATTGTCTCTAAATTCTTCATACTATGACCATGATTTATATTGGCGCCTTTAATAGTAATTCCAGTTAAAACAGGGTTATCTCCCTCGCTCGTTAGTTGTAATAACAATTCATCCATCCGCATGGCGACTGTTGGTGCCCAGGCTTTTTCTGATGCCTCTAGCGATGAATGTAATTTATTAGAAGGAATCTTTTCAATTGAAGTTAAATTTTTCATGATTTCGGTTGCTTTAACGTCCCTTGAAATGGCAATATAAAAATCCTTGCGAAATTCAGGGTCTCTTGTAAAAAACTCAAGCGAGTGATTAATACCTTGCTTAGCGATTTCTTCACTAATAATAACCATTTGTAAATGGGAAAAGTACAATTTCCTTGGTGTAATCGTTGTCATGCTTCGGACCGTTTCGAACAATGTTTTTCCTTTTTGTGTATAAGTGGTTACGGGAGCTCTGCCCCCTCCCCCGCCTTTAAAAGCAATTTCGCCAGCATCAACTACTTGAACGGTAACTAAAAATTGATTATCATCTGCTTTATCAATGGCAATTCCAACAACTAAAGCTAGTTCATTCAATTCCCTTCGGTTCCAACATCCAGTAATGATCAGTAGACAAGGAATAAGAATTAACAAAAATCTCTTTTTCATTATTTCCATCCTTTTTATTGTGGTTTAATTTTTGATTTTGCTTTTTTCTTAAATGCCGCTTCCGCTTTTCTATCTTTGCCGTTTCATGTTTTTTTGACTTATTATTTTAGGACGTGAAAAGATTGTTGAAATCGGGAAGCGGAGCAGGGCATCCTTTTGATCTTCTTTAATAAATGGACCAAACGGAGCCATATAGGGAACACCGAATGATTTAAGATGGTTCAAATGGAGTACTAGCGCAATTAAGGCTAAGGTAATTCCATAAAGACCGAAAGAAGCGGCAATGAACATCATCCCAAATCGAAGCATTCGAATAGAAATCGCTAAATTATAAGCTGGTAATACAAAATTTGAAATGGCAGTAATTGAAACCACGATAACCATTGATGCCGAAACAAATCCTGCTTCAACGGCTGCTTGACCTAGAACTAAAGCGCCAACAATCGATACCGCTTGACCAACGGCTCTCGGCATCCGAATCCCCGCTTCACGGAGGATTTCAAAGGTTACCTCCATGGTCAGGGCTTCTACAAAAGCCGGAAACGGAACACCCTCCCGCTGGGCTGCCAAACTAATTGCTAGTGGTGTCGGCAGCATTTCATGGTGGTAGGTTGTTAAAGCAATATAAAAGGAAGGTCCAACCAAAGCGATAAAAAAACAAATAATCCTTAACATCCTAATAAGAGAACTTATATCGGCGCGTTGATAAAAATCTTCAGCCACTTGGAAATTTTGGATAAAAAGCGATGGAACAACAAGGACAAAAGGGGTACCATCGACCAGGATGGCGACTCTTCCTTCTAAAAGATTAGCTGCAACAGTGTCGGGACGTTCGGTATTATATATGGTAGGAAAAGGAGAAAAGGTACTATCTTCAATAAGTTCTTCGATGTAGCTGCTTTCTAGGATAGCATCGATATCAATTTGGTTTAATCGAGTATGAACTTCATTAAGAACAGTATCATTTACGATACCTTGAATATACATAACTGCTACTGCAGTTTTAGAGACTTTACCAATAAGCTGATGTTCACAATAAAGATTAGTGTTTTTAATTTTGCGACGAATTAGTGCTGTATTGACACGGATATTTTCCGAAAACCCTTCCCGAGGTCCACGGACCACGGTTTGTGATGCTGGTTCTGCGATAGCTCGATCTTCCCAACCAGGGGTTCCGGCGGAAATGGCTCCATGAAATCCTTTGACCAAAACGATTGTATTTCCAGATAATACGGCAGTGAAAAGGGACTGGAAATCGAAAATTTCGGAAATATCACCAATGGTTAGTGTTCTATTTTTTATCCATTCATAAATAGAAACGGGATGCACTGGCTCGGTAAGATGTTGATTTTCAGGATTCATTAAAGATTCTAAAATAAAATTTTGAATGGTTGCTGAATCTGCTAAACCATCAGTATAAATAATGGCTGCTTTACTTCCTCTAATGTTGCCAATTTTAAATTCTCGAACAATAACATCGTTACTATTGGTAAAGGCGTTTTTAATTTTTTGAAGATCAATTTCGAAATCTCCTGTTAGGGAATCCGTAAGAGTTTCCGGTTTGGTTTGGGGGTATTGGTCTGTTTGTAACTTTTTATTAAATTTCTTGAATTTCCGAAACAACGACATGACCAATACTCCTTTCGTGAGGTAACTGTATTATTAGAAGTTCCCTAGTTTGTATCATTTCATGCTAAATCTTTGATTTTAGTGAAAAAGTTTCCACATTTCCTTTGTTGATTCGACAGAAATATTTAGCGAAAAATGGAATTCCGAGAAATATAATAGGCAAAAATGCTTGAAAGATGAAGAAAATGTGCTATTGTTATAAATAATTAAATAATTCCACACTGGGGGTGCCGGGGAAAAGGCCGGCTGAGATAAAGATCCTAAGTCTTTGACCCTTCATACTTGATCTGGTTCATGCCAGCGTAGGGAAGTGTATTCACTTTTGAAGTCATATGCGGATTCCTATTGCTGGAGTCTGCTTTTTTGTTGACTCCGGTAAATGCGTTATTTTTTCAATGGGCAGAAGTGATAGTGATTGAGTTGTAACTAAACAATAGTTGCTCTTACCTCCCAGTGTGTATTGACATGGGAGGTAATTTTTTGAGAAAAACACAGAAAATGACCGTGACAGCGATGATGATTGCCATCGGAACCTTGACGAGTCACACCTTTTTTATTCCAATGGGATTTGTAAAAGTGTTTCCAATGCAGCATTTTATTAATGTTTTATCTGCCGTTTTATTGGGTCCTTATTACGCAGTCGCCCAAGCATTAAGTGTCTCCATTTTAAGGAATATGATGGGAACAGGCTCAATCTTTGCTTTTCCAGGTAGTATCTTTGGAGCGTTATTGGCAGCGTATTTATTCAAGAAGTTTCGAAAAATTGGGAGTGCTGTTGTTGGAGAAGTGTTTGGCACAGGTATTATTGGGGCGATGGCTACCTATCCAATGGCGACACTTTTGCTAGGGCAAGAGGCTAGTTTGTTTGGATTAATTCCAGCATTTATCTTTAGTTCAATGGCTGGGGCAGTAATGGGCTATTTATTGCTAAAGGTATTCTTGAAAAATGCTGCAGTGGCGAGACAAATAAATCAAATTGCGATGGGGAAATCAAGCAAATGAGCAAAGTAGCCGTTCAGTTTACCGACGTATCTTTTGAGTATAAAAGTGATTCTGGAATTGATTCAAAGTTGATTTTAGATAAATTTAATCTTCAAGTAAAAGATGGGGAATTTGTTAGTATTATCGGACCAAGTGGGTCAGGGAAAAGCACAATTTTTCGGCTGATTTCTGGACTTGAACGACCAAACAAAGGTGAAATTTTAATAAATGGGCTGGCTAATGGGTCACGTCTAGGACGAGTGGGATATATGCCCCAGCAAGATTTGCTGATGCCTTGGAGAACTGCTGTTGAAAATGCGGCCCTCCCCCTTGAACTTAAAGGGATAAAAAAGGAGCAAGCGAACGACATGGTTTTGGGGCTGCTCGAGGAGTTCGGTTTAACAGGCATTGAGAACAAATATCCTAGTGATTTATCAGGTGGAATGAAACAGAGAGTTTCTTTTTTACGAACTATTTTAACGGGTGCCAATGTGTTGCTTTTAGATGAACCATTTAGTGCACTTGATGCGATTACGCGTCTTTCGATGCAGGAATGGTTATTAGAACAATGGGAAAGACGGAAAAAGTCGGTCATATTTGTCACACATGATGTCGATGAGGCGTTGTTTTTGTCCGACCGGATCTTCGTATTTGATCAACAGCCTGTTTCGGAGTTACAAGAGGTAAAAGTTCCATTAAAGCGCCCAAGATCCGGGCGTGATTTGAATAACCCTAAAATCATCCAATTGAAAGAATATTTAATTAATCAATTACGTTCGAAGGTAAAATTATGAAAAATTGGAAGGATTATTTAGCACCCACACTATTGGTGTTAATTTTGTTAGTTATTTGGGAAGTGGGAGCATTTTGGGTGAATATGCCCTTTATCCTGCCAGCCCCAACTGGAATTGCCAGTAAGCTGTGGGAGTTAAAAACGGTGTTATTCCTAGAACACCTCCCCGCAACCTTTTTAATATTGGTAATTGGTTTGGCTATATCGATGATCCTTGGAGTTGGACTGGCAATTTGGATGTATTATAGCAAAATAGTCGAAAGAGCACTTTACCCAATCATAATTGCCTCACAAACAATACCGATGATTGCCCTCGCACCAATTTTTGTTCTTTGGTTTGGCTATTCGATTTGGAGCAAGGTGGTTGTAACTATTTTAATTACCTTCTTTCCAATAGCGGTTAATACCTTTGATGGGTTGCGGTCTAGTAACAAGGAACTAAAAGAACTAATGATGACGATGGGAGCAAGCGATAAGGATATTTTTTTAAAATTAGATATGCCTTCAGCACTACCATTTTTCTATTCGGGGCTAAAGGTTGCCTTTCCATTAAGTGTAATCGGTGCAGCTATCGGTGAATGGTTGGGTGCTCAAGCTGGTCTAGGCTACTTTAGTAGAAGGATGATGACGCAATTTGATGGAGCTGGGGTGTTCGCTCCGATTGTTGTGTTATCGGGGCTTGGGATCAGTCTATTTTTACTTGTAGGAATTTTTGAAAAAAAAGCGTTTAAATGGAGGAAATAACAATGAAAAAATGGTTGGCAGCAAGTATCAGCGCCATGCTGGTTTTGTTTTTAACAGCATGTGGAGTATCAAATCAGAAGGACGAAGATAGTAATGACTCAAAAAAGGCGGATAAAAAATTGGCAGATGTCGATGTAATGTTAGACTGGTACCCGAACGCATTGCATAGCTTTTTGTATGTAGCACAAGAGAAGGGTTACTTTGAAGAAGAAGGAATAAAGGTAAATATCCAGTTTCCAGCAAATCCAACTGACCCACTAACCCTTGCGGCTGCTGGTAAAATTACCATTGGGTTTTATTATCAACCAGATGTCATTATTGCACGAGCAAATGAAAATGTACCAGTTAAATCAATCGGTGCCATTGTACAATCACCATTAAATCATATTGTCTATTTAGAAGACAGTCCGATTAAATCACCAAAAGATCTTGAAGGTAAAACACTAGGTTATCCTGGAATTCCCTTAAATGAAGCATTATATAAAACGATGATCGAAAGCGATGGCGGTAATCCACAAGAGACAGAATTAGTTAATATTGGTTTTGATTTGGTTGCCTCTCTTGTTAGTAAAAAATCTGATGCAGTCATCGGGGCATTTGTAAACCATGAAGTACCTGTTCTGGAAAACAAAGGATATAAAGTAGACTATTTCAATCCAGTTGATTTTGGGGTTCCGAATTATTATGAAGTTGTTGCGGTAACCGGTGATAAGACTTGGGAAAAAGAACAGAAGTCAATCAAAGCCTTTTGGCGGGCAGCTACTAAGGGATATGAATTTATGAAGAAAAATCCTGATGCAGCTTTAAAAATTCTGTTAGATAACCAAGATGAAGCTAACTATCCATTGGACGAAAAGGTAGAGAAAGAAAGCATGAAGGTGTTAATTCCAAAAATGGAATCGGATCAAGGTTTCGGAAATCAATCGAAGGAATCTTGGCAGGAAACAGCTGAATGGTTAAAAACATCAGGTCTAATTAAAAAAATTCCGACTATCGAAGATACGTACATCAATATCAATGAATAATTTGCAGTGAATTTTCTTTAGCAGAATGATTACTGCCGGTAATACGGAATTACGTAAAAAAA
>CALCRD010000085.1 GCA_937894355.1 uncultured Bacillus sp. | reverse complement strand
ATTATTTTTTCCATGTATGATGAAATTGACTATCAAAAAAAGGCCTTTGAATATGGTGCAGATGGATATCTCGTTAAAAATCAGAAAATCGAATCGATTATCGATTCAATCCAAAAAGTTCTCCAAGGAAAAAGGATAACCAAAGGTGAGCAGGTTGAGTGTAATACCCAAGACTGTATCTGGAATCATCCCTTCTCACCACGAGAATTAGAAACATTTATTTTGACAGTTAAAGGAAATACGCAAACTGATATAGCAAATACGATGAATATTAGTATTAGGACAGTCGAAACCCACAGGCGAAGCATCAGTAAAAAACTCGGTACAAAAAATAAACGAGAATGGCTTGAATACGCCCAAAAATATAAAATGTTAGATATGTATTAAACCAAACCCCTGCGTACATACGCCGGGGTTTTTGTTTGTTAACTGCTGTTTCCCTTAACTTTTATAACAATGGAAAACTTTCCACCCGTCACTCTCTCACCTAACTTGTTAAAAAGCTTGACATCCTCCACTAAAAAAATTAGTAATATCTTCAATTCTCAGAATTTTTCCTAAAATTACACTTCCCAAATGTGACATGATACTTACTTAGGGTGTATATTAAAAGTGAATCCTAAATACTATTTCATAATAAGAATTCGTTGTGGATATAATATAAAAACATTATATCTACAATTATCATCTATTTAGTGAAAGTTCATCAATCATGCTTTACAGTAAGTAAAATACCAAATTGCGTGGTGATTTATGTGAATGATAAATATTTTAAAAAAGTAGTCTCCGAAATATGTGATGGAATTACCATAATGGATGCTGAAAGAAAAATTATCTACATAAATAAAAGCGCCTTTGAAATTACAGGTTGGAAAATCGGCGAATACGTTCCCTACTGTAGCTATTGTCAATTAAGAGAAGTTTCCGAGGATGAAGAGCGATGCATCCTAGCTAACGATAATCCACTGCCTAGCTTTCGCTCTCACATGCCTAACTATGTCGACAAGGACTCTATTTTTGAAATGTCAATGACAAGGCTGGAGCTAGATGGGAAAGTTCACCAAGTATTAATTATTCGCGACCCTAATCTGAATAAACATGATGAAGAAATAAAAACACAGGAACTGCTTATTCAAGAAACGATGATTGCCCAAGAAGGTGAAAGAAAACGGCTTGCACGAGAGCTTCATGATCACATTGGGCAAAGTGTTTATAGTATTTATTTAGGTCTTGATGGAATCAAGCGCCATGTTGATAATGTTGAATATCATAAGAGCTTAGAAAAAATGACCATTGTAATGGAAGAAACTCTTCAAAACTTACAACGGCTTACAAAAGAATTACGCCCTCGCTTGTTTGATAATCTTAGCTTTGAAACAGGGCTGAGGTCAGCAGTTGAGGACTGGAGGCAGTTATACAAAGTAGAATTTACATTAAACTTTCAAGCACCTGAAAATCCATCATTTGTAAACGATGATGGTCTGCAACTCTATCGAATCATTCAAGAAGCTGTTTATAATGCGGTGCGTCATGGTAAAGCATCTAAAATCAAAATAGAAATTTCCAAAGTTGATGACGAACTTTATTTTCAAATTTCCGACAACGGCCAAGGCTTTGATCCAGAAACCTTATCAGGGCACGGCTTAGGATTAAAACATATGAAGGAACGAGTAAAGATGTTAGGCGGAGACATCAAATGGATTAGTCAAAATGGTGGACCAACCAGAATTGAAGGCTATGTTCCGCTGTAAACTTTTAAAAGCGGGTATTGTAAATTTGCCGATTTTGTACCACAGTTAGGGGGTTTTAAAATGGACGCATTGATAGTTGATGATCATGAAATCGTTCGCGATGGGCTATCAATCCTGTTAAAGGATGCCTTTTCGATTCATTCGGTTTTATTTGCCTCAGACGGTCGCGAAGCCATTCAAAAAGCAACTAATTTTCATGTCGACCTGATTATTATGGATTTGTCTATGCCAAAAGGGCTTGATGGCTTAAGTGCACTTCAGGAAATACGTAAACTTGCTCCTAAGGCTAAGATCATCATTTTTTCGATGTACGATGAAATTGACTACCAAAAGAAAGCATTTGAATACGGTGCCGACGGATATCTAGTCAAGCATCTTAAAAGTGATGCCTTAATAAAAGCCATTGACCAAATTATCCAAGGAAAGAAAATAAATAATGAAGCTGAATTCAATAAAAATACCGAAAATCCAACCTGGGATGTCCCCTTCTCACCACGGGAGCAGGAAACATTTATCCTAACACTAAAAGGCTACACCCAGAAGGACATAGCCCAAACCATGAATATTAGCATCCGAACGGTTGAAAACCACCGACGTAGCATTAGCAAAAAACTCGGTACGAAAAACAAGGCTGATTGGCTTGACTATGCCAACAAACATAAAATGTTGGATATATACTAAACGTACACCTAACATCCTTTTTATAAGTACAGTTAAACTAGGCTGTTGATTTCCGTTCCAGGCACTTCGCTTTCCGC
>CALCRD010000084.1 GCA_937894355.1 uncultured Bacillus sp. | reverse complement strand
ATTGATCTAGAGAAGTTCTTTGATACTGTACCACATGATAAACTGATGACACTAGACTTTTAACGGTTTACTTTGCATAATCATTTACTTTGCATAAGGTGGAAATCTTTCACCAATTCTGAGTAACATCATGCTAAACGAACTGTCCGTCCGACATCTATCAGCGTATTTTTTGATCATCTTTTCAAAGGTATCAGATGAAAGCTCATTGAGCTGGCCATGAGCCTTTGAATAAAACAATGGCCGTGCTGATTTCATATCAGAACCATGAAATTCTTTCAGATATCGTTTCAGATGCAAAACTGTTTTCTCCATAAGTGGAATGTTACGGTACTTCCGCCCCTTCCCGAGGAGCGTAACATAGGGAACCCTGACTTCAAGATGTAGATAAGATACTTTCACGTGCTTTGCTTCAGCCACTCTTGCTGCTGTATCATAAAGAAAGATCAGCATCATTTGATTGCGCCGACGCGTTGATAACCGTCGGGATCATAAAAAACGGCGCAAGTTTCTGGGGAAAATGCTACTCTCCTCTCAAATAAAGAAAATGAAGAATTGGCAGATGAAATTGTTTCTGTGACGAAGACCTTCACAACGTCGCTGTTATGTAAGGCTATTGCTGAAGGCGAAGTTCAGCTTAAGGATTCCATCGTAAAGTATCTTGAGCTTCCCCCGAAAGACTATTATCCAATTTAAAAAGATTAGTTACGCATTCAGCTGGCTTTAAGGCCTCATGTTTTGATTGGCAGCTGGCTGCAAATTTCTTCTGTGGAGAGGAAAACGATTTTTATGTCATTAGCACGAAGAGTTTACAGCGCAAGTTAGGGTAAATCTCGCTAGAGGATCGGGATTACACTTTCGTGTATTCTAATTTTTGTATCTCGGTTGTGGGGAGTGTCTTGGAGAAGAGGTTTATGGCAATGACTACAGAGAAATCATAGATGATTTTATCAAAGCGGATTTGAAACTTGAAAACATAAGGATCTCCCAAGGGTCCGAAAATCTGAATGGTTATTGGCAGTGGAAGTCCACCGATACTTATCTGTCACTAAGCCATGAAAGCATCGCAAGCATCGAGATGACTACCCAGCAGTATGCAAAATTGGGAATGTTGGATGCGGCAGGTATAGGCTGGATGCTTGATCATGAATATGGCATTGTATGGCACAATGATGGTACAAGTAACTTTAATAGTTATGTTGGATTTGATAAAAAAAAGCAGATAGCGGTAGTAATACTTGCGAATCTAGCTCCGAATTATAGAATCCCCGCCACAGTAATGGGGGCAAGGTTGATGGCAACGCTGCAGGCAGAAAGCGTTCAATAACAACTTGTCACTGTGAGTTTAAAGTAAGCGGTCCTCTTCATCGGAATATTGCTTTCGTTTGTCCAGCACTATGGAGTTCACGACAAACCTTAATTTTGACGGTCAGTTTGAACAGGCGTTTATAGCTTGCAATGTTCAATTTTTTATGCTAAAATAAAACTATATTTTGGATCTGCATAAGTTTTTCGTTTGCGATGCATGCATAAAGGGGTGGGGCGAGATGTATTTTTCAAGAAGTATGGAAGACATTGTCAGTCAAACAAGTGCTACATTTCCCGTTTTACTTGTTACGGGACCTCGGCAGGTTGGCAAGACAACGCTGTTGGAGAAACTTGCGACTGGGGAGAGGAAATATGTTTCTCTTGATAATCCGACAAACCGCATTCTCGCGAAAAAAGAGCCGGAGCTTTTTTTACAGCGATATGCGCCACCAGTTACGATTGACGAAATTCAATACGCTCCTGAATTGTTAGATTTTATCAAGATCTATGTGGATACACATAAAAACTGTGGTGATTTTTGGCTTACCGGATCACAAACCTTCCACATTATGAAAAACGTCAGCAAATCTCTGGCGGGTAGAGTTGGTATTCTTCGTTTGCTAGGACTTTCAAATAATGAGCTCCGCGGTCATCGTTTTCCTGCCTTTACGCTTGAGCCAAAGGAACTCATTCGTCGCATGGGGATTGTAAAACCGATGACGCTTCCAGAAATATTTCATCGCATCCATAAAGGGTCCATGCCCAGGTTGTATGAAAATCCCAATGTGGATCAGCAGCTTTATTATGAATCCTATTTGCAAACATATATTGAGAGGGATATTCGTGATTTGAAGCAGGTCGCAGATGAACTTGCGTTTTTCCGCTTCCTCTCGATTGTTGCAGCCCGAACCGCAACAAATGTTAATTACGAAGTGCTTGCGAATGAAGCGGAGATCACAGCTCCAACCGCAAAAAAATGGTTATCGCTTTTGGTGTCATCGGGCTTGGTTGCTTTGATCCAGCCATATGCCAATAATGCCTTGAAGCGTACGATTAAGGCTCCAAGAATGTATTTTCTCGATACTGGTCTTTGTGCGTATCTGACTCGCTGGAATTCGCCTGAAGCCTTGGAGTCGGGTGCGATGAGCGGTCAAATTTTCGAAACGTGGGTCGTTTCGGAAATTTATAAGAGCTATCTTAATGCTGGGAAGCGACCGCCGCTATATTTTTATCGTGACAGCAACAAAAGGGAAATTGATTTGCTCATTTCGGAAAACAGAACAGTATATCCGATTGAAATCAAGAAAAGCGCCTCCCCTCATGGCGCGACAAAGCATTTCAACGTTTTAAAACCCATTACAATCGATCCGTCACAGGAGGATCGTTTCTCTGGCAGTGGGCATCTGAAAACAGAGATCGGCACGGGAGCTGTTGTTTGCCTGTGTTCAGACGTTTTGCCTATTGATCAAAAGGACTGGCTTGTGCCAGCGTGGCTGATTTAATGTGCAAGTTAGTGATTCGCGGTTGTGGTACTATGTCAATAAATAGTACAACCCTAATAG
>CALCRD010000083.1 GCA_937894355.1 uncultured Bacillus sp. | reverse complement strand
GAAATACATAAACAGGAATTTTCAAGGTGATAATAAGCAAAAAGTGGTTATTAAGGGGATCAAAGAAATGAACAATCTAACCTGGATGTCCTACATCATGCTTATCTTAGCTAGCTACCGATTAACCCATTTAATTGTTTTTGATAAAATAACTGAATTTATCCGTAAACCTTTTATGAAGAAAATTGAAATTCAAACCGAACATGGCAATAAGCAGAAAAGTATTCCAAAATCCTTGTTTGGCTACCTACTAAATTGCTATTGGTGCGCTGGTATTTGGAGCGCCATATTTTTGGGTGGCTTTTACCTATGGCAGCCGAAATACGCCATCATTCTCATCTTTATCCTGTCCATCGCCGGTGCCCAAGCCATTATCGAAACCTTTGTCGGAGTCAATATTAAAAAGGTCGACTATTACGCCAAAAAAGAAGAGGACTCATAAATATACTTGAGTCCTCTTCGCAGCTTTCACTGCTATTTGCCAATATTTTTTTCCTTGATATCTGGTTGCCGCCCTGCCTTTTCTCCCGTTGTAAACTCAACAAGCTCCTCACTTGTCCGGTTGCCGAGTTTTTTATTATTATTACGGTTAGCATTGGCATTCCCTTGTTTCGTTCTTCCCATTCTGCACCTCCCCTGAATCGTCTGCTCAAAAGTAGTATGAGAAGTTTCCCTAACCCTTATTCTCTTTTCTTTATAAAAAAAAAGCCATCCCCATTGCATATGAGGATAGCTGATTAAGGATGTTTCTATTTTGCAGCCTTGCTTACTGCCTGTTCAAAAACCTCGATAATATCTTGTGCATGCTCAATTCCAACTGAAATACGGACAACTTCAAAGGTAATCCCTAGTGCTTCGCGTGCTTCTTCTGGCAAAGCCCGATGTGAAGTCGTCACTGGATGTGATACGATTGTTTCTACACCTGCAAGCGTAGACGCTATTTTTACCCAAGCAAGGTTTTTGAAAAATTCATTCATATCAATGCCGTTTGAAAGCTTTATAGTGACAATGGCCCCATAACCGTCATCACCATGTTCAAACGGATAATAAACCTTTTCAATAAGCTCATTGGATTGCAATGCAACCGCCAGTAATCTTGCATTACTAGATTGACGTTCCATTCGGAGTGCTAGTGTTTTTAATCCTCGTGTAGTAAGCCATGCTTCAAATGGGCTAACATTTGTTCCAAGATTAACTACCTTTGCTTGAGCTTTTTCAATCAAATCTTCCCGACCTACAACAACTCCTGCAGTAACATCACTATGTCCGCCAATGTATTTGGTCGCACTGTGAACGACTAAATCAACACCTAGGTTATATGGCTTACAATGATATGGTGTAGCAAAAGTATTGTCCACTAAGGTAACAAGGTTATGCTCCTTACCAATACGTACAAACTCAGCTAAGTCTTGTACACGTAATAATGGATTGGTAATTGATTCAGTATAAATTAATTTAGTATTCGGTTGAATTGCTGCTTCAATGCTCGAAAGATCACTAAAGGAAACAAATGAAACTTCAACACCAAACTGATCGAGCTCTTCCTTCAACAGGTGAAAGCTTCCTCCATATAAATCTTCGGCAGCAACAATATGATCACCATTTTTCACTACGGCCAATACTCCAGCTAAAATAGCCGAAAGTCCTGATGAAGTGGCAACTCCTGCTGGAGCACCCTCTAAACCGGCAACAGCAGCTGCTAACTCATCCGTATTAGGATTAGCTACCCGAGAATACAAATAATTTCCATTCCCATGATAAAAGCCTTCTAGCTCATCAAGGTCATCAAACGCAAACGCGGTCGTTTGATAAATTGGCGTAACTTTACTTTTGATTGGTCTTTTGTTTTTTACATTATGTAGTACTTCCGTTTCAAACCTAGACAACCCATTCACCTTCTTTTAATATATAAAAAAAATACAAACTAACTCTAACAATAAGTATTCCGTTCGTCAATTACCGATAGGAAAAATAGGCTATTGAAACCGAACAAAACTAAGTTTTTTTACAACGGTAATTGGGAACTTACTGCGATAAAAAAAATGGTGTTTGTTTTTCCGTGTTGATGTTTCGATCATTAACACTAAACAAACACCAATAAAAACGAGAAATATTAACGCTTAATCTTTTTAGGTGAAGTATCCTTGGTTTTCTTAATCTCCTTGGTTTTCTTAATCTCCTTGGTTTCTTTGCTGACATTCACCAACTCACCCTTGTAAAACATCTTCTTCTGTCCAGTGAGACCTAGTTCACGATAGAACTTTTTTAGCTCACGTTCTTCTCTTTCAGTAACAATGGCAACGACTGTACCGCTTGCACCAAATCTACCTGTGCGTCCTGAACGGTGCACATATTGATTGATTTCCTTTGGAAAATCAACGTGAATAACATGGGTGATTCCCTTAATGTCTAATCCTCGTGCCGCTACGTCTGTTGCGAGTAACACGGCAGATTGACCATCACGAAAATTCTTTAGTGCAGATTGGCGCTCTAGTTTTTTCAAATCACTATGAAGTAATCCAGCCGAAATTCCTTTGAATCCCATTTTGGAGATAACCACCGTTGCCGCACCAATATCATTCATAAACGCCAGCGCTTTAATCCCGTTTAATCGAACCACCTTTTGCAAAATTTCAATTTTTTCACGTTGCTCACATACTAAGTAAATATGGTCCACTTTTTCAGCCTTAATCGTTTCATCTCTGCTGATTTTAATTAACTCAGGATTATTGGTTAGCCCCCTTGCCAGATCTTCAGTTCTTGCTGGTAGAGTGGCTGAAAAAACCAAAACCTGGCGATCCGCTAATGGTGAATTGACCACATGGCGAACCGTAGTTAGATGCTCAGGGATTAGTAATTGATCTCCTTCATCTAATACAACAGTTTTAACTTCGTGCATCTTCAATTTTTTCTGTTTAATTAATTCCAGCATTCGACCCGGAGTTCCAACGACAACCTGTGGCGATTTCTTTAGTTTTTCCAGCTGTCTTTTCATATTAACGCCACCAATAAACGATGCACTTCTTATCCCGCTGCCTTCCGCCCACTTTTGAACTTCGCCAAAAATTTGCATAACAAGTTCTTGGGATGAAGCTAGAATAACCGCTTGAACCCCACGATGATCTGGATCAATTCTTTGTAACACCGGTAACAAATAGCTTAGCGTTTTACCAGTCCCTGTCGGTGACTCTGCGATAACATCCTTGCCATCAAGGATGAACGGAATAGATTGCATTTGTACTGAGGTAAGATTTTCAAAGCCTGATTTCTCCCAAGCGGCTTGCAGGAACGGTTTCACGGCTTGATTTAGCGCATTAATATCAAACATAATATCTCCTTTATAAGTAAACAGTTTTTTAATTTTTAT
>CALCRD010000082.1 GCA_937894355.1 uncultured Bacillus sp. | reverse complement strand
TACGATGGCAAAGAATTAATTGGAAAGTGGTTGTATTCTGACAACTCTGTAGCCATTGTGCTAAATGCTGATGGATCTTATGAAGGGTACGGTAGAGGGGTTTACCCTAGTAAAGATAATGCAATGTTTGGAACATGGGAATATGATTTCGCAAAAGGACAACTATTTATAGAAAACAAAGAAGTATACAAAAATGGAAAAAACGTATTGGAAAGCAGAGCAAAGCAAGAAATGTTATTAACTTACTTCAAAGAAGGTACTCTTCGCATGACGGATACTCAAACACTAGCCGATTTTAGTTTTAAAAAGCAGTAAGCATATCAAAAATGGCATCATCCAATTTTTCTGGATGGTGCCTGTTTGGAATCTCTATTTAACAATGGTGCTCAATTGCTGAAGATAAGAAGCAGCTAAAAATTTTTTGCTCCAATTTATCTTATAAGGGATTATTTAAATTTCCTTGAATATATAAACTCGGTTATCGGAAGTGTTACAAATGTTAGGCCTACGACAATAAGCAATGGATAATTTTCAATATCATTTAGTTTAGATACCCCTTCTGAAATGAATAGAACTAAGCCTGATAAAATCATTAAAACAAAGTAACCAATCTTTGCACTTTGTGTTGTAACATGTTCGCCTAATTCATCTTTATTATTAGCCCCTTCAGGATCCCCCCAGGTAAGTGCATTAAAAAAGTAGGCTAAGGCAATAAAACAGAAAAATATTGAACCTCCATCTATTGTGTTAAATTGCACCCATCTGTAAATGGTAGAAACTACAAGAACACAAAGCACAATAAACGTTCCCACAATTATAACCTTTTTTGACTTATCCATTTCCTAACCCATCCCCTCCATTTTTTTCTGCAGGATTAAACAATACCTCCAAAGTTTTTCCTAGATGCTTTGCAATATCAAAGGCAAGTTGTAAACTTGGATCATATTTATTGTTCTCGATTGCATTAATCGTCTGCCTGCTAACATTACATAGTTCTGCTAATTTACCTTGTGAAAAACCTTTGTTTTCTCTGAATTCCTTTATTTTATTTTCCATTCCTCTAAACCACCTCCGCAGTCATAAGGTGTCAAACAAACTTTACAACTATATGGTAAAATAATACAGGTTACATGTCAAACATATTTTACAGGTACTTTATCTTAAGCGCCTATAAAATTCTTTTATTTAATGGTCTAGCCTGAGAGTACCCACCTGAATCGTTAGAAGACAACCATCTCCATTCAGAGCTGGCAAAAATAAAAAAAGCGCTCATCCTTGAGGATTGCGCCCGCCCTTTACTTCAATAAAAATTATTTTTCTGTTCCTTTCTTCCCGAACCCCTCACCAAATTTTAGTGAATGGAGTTGTCCGTTTGAAGCCCAGTTCTCTCTATCATATTCATCAAAAATTACAGTAACCCATTCTTCATTTACCTTTAAAGTTTTTACAGCTTCTTTGGTAATCGATTCAACAAACTGTTGTTTTTGCTCAGAAGACCTTCCCTTAGCCATCTTTACTGTAATAACCGGCATTTTTAATACACTCCTTGACTAACTAAATCTTTTCTAATTAACAAATTCTGCAAATAACACTATAAACCTTTAATATGTATTTAGTAAAATAATTTCAAAAGTTCCTTTAAAAAATAATATTAAATCACCGAAAAAACCTATGCAAAAGAACACAAAATAATAACTTGCATTTGTAATTTCCATATTATTTAGTTCTTTTTATGCTTGAAAAAATTTTTTATGTGTCCGTCAAATCTATAACTTGTGGCAGAGGCAATGTTTATTTACATCTTTCACATATCACACTATCCGCTGTCCTAGCGATGACATTATCTAGTCGTCCTACTAACATATCTTTTTCAGATGGCATTGTTAAATTAGCAGTAAAACGCTGGCCTGCTTCGATTTTTCTATCACAATTAGTACAAGTCAATTCCTTGGATGTAAATGCATCTTTCAATTTATCAAACATTCTAATCAACTCCTATTTATTTAATGATCTCGCCTTTGTTCCTAGATAACTCTCTTCATTTACAAAATCCCTTTTCTTTACTTATTGTTACGATGTATCCCCTAAATAGTTTCATATTTATAAAATTAAAAGAAAAAAGACGCATTTTCTTAGAGAAAAAAGTAACTATTGAAATATTTGAAATTCTATGTTTATATTATTTAGTCCTGAAAAACAAAATATGTTAGTTATGGGAAAATATAGGGTTTTTTATTAAGTTATATTCTTCCGGAACTAAACTTGGCATATTTGAAATTTTAATAGAGGAAGGTGAGAATATGAAAGAAAGTATTGAAGTTACTGTTGATCCCCAATATATGAATCGAAAGGCAACAATTTATACAATAATAATTGGGGTTCTAGCGTTTATTGCATTCTTTTCTATCTGGGGTTTTGAATTTGAATTTGGTTTGGACTTTCTATGGAAATTTTATCTAGGTTATTTTGTAGGAATAATTATACATGAAGCTCTTCATGGATTTGGTTTTATTGTCTTCGGAAGAGCTAAAATAACAGAAATTAAGTTCGGTTTTATATTAAAACATATTACTCCATATGCACATTGTAAAGTTCCGCTGAAAGTTAAATCCTATAGAATAGCATTGTTATTACCTGTCATACTAACTGGAATAGTTCCATTAATGTTTGCATTAGCCTTTGGAAATGGACTTCTGCTTTCTATTTCTGTATTTTTAATGGCTGGAGGGATTGGCGATTGGATTGTTTTTCGTAAAATTAAAACATATCCAGGGAATGCTCTTCTAGAAGATCATCCGAATGCAATTGGTTGTATTATATATAAAGATGCCGTTGTCTAATCTAGTTTTACGATTCAACAATTTTTCCTTTTTGGTATTATAGATTTTCCTAACTACATTTCATCAATATTTGGGCTTCATTCAATTCTGCTGAAAGGCTTCCATTCATTTTTAAGGATTATGTCGATACCCCCTTCCCCAAACAGTCTCGATAAACGGCTCATCTGGATTAATAACTGAAAACTTGTTTCGTATATTGCTTATATGTACATTAATCGTATTATCATCCCCGTAAAACGCCTCTTTCCAAACACTTTCAAACAATTTTTTCTTGGTGAATCCCTTACAAAGATTTGGTAAGTCTATTAGTAGGAGGGATTGAACATGAGGATTCGGATTTTAATATTACTTTCTCTCATCCTTTTTCATTTTTCGACGGCCGCAAGTGCTGAAGTTCAACTAACAGCTGCATTTATCCGTGATCACCAGTTGTGGCTCAAAAAGGATGGTCTAGAAATACAACTAACAAAAAACCGCTATGTATATTCTCCGAAATGGTCATATGACGGTCGTTTTATTGGATATATTGACGGTGATGAAAAGGGAGAAAAATCGGATTTATTCATTTATGACACAAAGGAAAAAGAGAGCTACCAACCTTATGTAAAGGTCGTAACATCTGACTTTAAGTGGGCGCCGAACAAAAATCAGTTGGCCTACAATGATCGAGGTTTATTAAATGTGACAAAAATAAAGAATGGACGGCCGCAAGGATTTGAAAACGTCTCATTAGGTGTTGC
>CALCRD010000081.1 GCA_937894355.1 uncultured Bacillus sp. | reverse complement strand
CTTCCGCTCCAATCAACAATGTGTTCAAAATCAACATTTATCATTAACAGAGCCAAAAAAATAAAACATTTCACAAACTTTTATTCTAATGAAAGGGGATGATAATAGCAAGAACTATTTTAAGATACCATTTATTCAGGCGTCCTGTTTGATTAGCAGGGTATAAAGGAGTCCTAAATTCTAGAAGAAATGACTTTTTACCATAAAAATATTATGTAAAGATTGCTGTATTTTTTTATGTAGATCGAACAGTATAGTAATCCTTATCAAAAAAAAATCACAGTAAAATGGAATATATTTTCCACTTTCGCGAAACTTAATAACAATCATTTGTTGCCGTCAGGATGATGAAAATCTACTGGAGAGGTGAAACGAGTGAAGGCGAATCAAGGAAAAAAAGAGACCATCCTCATTTTGTTTGCACTTATCATTGTCATTATCTATTTGTCTCCACTGTTTATCTTAGGGGATAATGCCCATATTCGCGTCCATGATAATTTAGACTCAAATCTAGCTTGGTATAAAGTCTTAGCAAATAGCGGACAAATATTTGGTGGATTTAACTCAGTCATACCGCAAATAATAAATGGATTGCCTAGAAACGCATTTGGATCAGAATTTAGTGGGATTGTCTGGCTACATGTATTATTTCCGACCATGGTTGCTTATGCACTAAGTCAAGCAATCACAAGAATTTTCGCTTTTATCGGCATGTATCTACTTTTGAAAGATCATTTTTTGACAGAAGGAAAGTACATAGAAATCAGGATTGGAGTTGCCCTAGCATTTTCTCTTACGCCGTTTTGGCCATCGGGAATGCTCAGTACATTAGGGATGCCTCTTGCTCTCTGGAGTCTATTAAATATCAGGAAGGGGATAAAGTCTTATAAAAATATATTGGTATTAACGTTATTACCTTTTTATTCTAGTGTAGTCCTAGGCTTTTTCTTTTTCTTATCAGCGATGGGTTTGTTCTGGTTGTTTGATGTGATTAGGAATAGGCGATGGCATATTCGTTTTTTCCTAGCAATTGTATACATGACTTTCGTCTTTTTGCTTGTCGAATACCGGCTAATTTATTCTTTTTTATTTACAACTGAACCTAATAGCCGCGATGAATATTTCCATGCTAGTTTACCGTTGTTGCGTGTGATTCGGCTTACGTTCAAAAATTTCTTTCTAGGGCATACCCATGTTATGACTGTTCATAGTTTGGTTATTCTGCCTGTCCTTTTTGTTGCCTTTTTTTTCATCATAAAAACCAAGCGATGGAAGGATGAAAAAATTTTTATCACATTGTCTGTGTTGAATTTTGCATTATCTGCTTGGTACGCCTTTTGGTTTTATAAAGGCTGGTTACCATTAACAGAGAAATTTCACTTTTTAGATAAATTTAATTTTGCCAGATACCACTTTCTAAGGCCACTAGTGATTTATGTGGGATTTGGTCTGGCGTTAAAAATAGTTTGGGAGCAAAGTAAACAATGGCGGAAGGCTGTAAACCTTTTACTTATCGTTCAAGTATTGCTGTTATTTGGTTTTAATGATGAATTCATCTATAAAAATAAACCAACTGTGAAAGAATTTTTTGCGGAAAACCAATTTCAAACCATAAGGGATTATATAAATCGCCCTGTAGAGGATTATCGCGTTGCCAGTATTGGAATTCATCCAGCCATTGCCCAGTACAATGGTTTTTATACACTGGACACCTATAACAACTTTTATCCCTTAAAGTACAAACATCAGTTTCGCAAAATTATAGAACTTGAGTTGGAGAAAAACCGATTGATTCAGAAATATTTTGATAAGTGGGGGGGGAGATGTTACGTATTCACAGCTGAACTTGGAAAATCCTATATGGTCAAAAAAAATTCCAAAAAAGTTTTGAAGAATCTCGAGCTGGATGTAGAGCCATTTAAAAAGCTGGGTGGGCAATATTTATTTTCCGGTCTGATGATAAAAAATGCCCAAGAGAATGGTCTAATACTTGAAAAAGAGTTCGTATCAGAAACATCTGCTTGGAAAATCTATTTATATAAAGTGATTTAAACATCAGGGAGGAGACGAACAGATGGAACCGACTCTTACAATTGTCGTTCCTTGCTATAACGAGGAAGAAGTATTACCAGAAACCATCTTCGAGTTGGAACAGTATTTGGAATCTCTAATAGGAGATAACCTGATTTCGAAAATGAGTATGTTGCTGTTTGTCGATGATGGTAGCGATGATCACACTTGGGATATCATTTATAAAAAATGTTTAAAAAATATTAGGGTAAAAGGATTGAAGTTATCGCGAAATGTCGGTCATCAAAATGCCCTATTAGCAGGATTATTAACAGCAAAGGACCGATCAGATTGTGTAGTTTCCATGGATGCTGATCTACAGGATGATATTAATGTCATTCGTGAATTCGTGGTGAAATTTCAAGAAGGTTATGAAATCGTGTATGGAGTTAGGAAAAAACGGGAATCCGATACCTTTTTTAAACGGAGTACTGCACAAGGTTTTTATCAATTGATGTCAAAGATGGGTGTGAATCTAGTTTATAACCATGCAGACTACCGTTTAATGAGTAAACGAGCATTGGAAGAATTGGCGCGATTTGAGGAAGTAAATCTATTTCTTAGAGGTATTGTCCCGCTTATTGGATTTAACTCAACAAGTGTTTATTATGATCGTCAAGAAAGAATGGCTGGTGTTTCGAAATATCCGTTAAAGTCGATGTTGGCATTTGCTTTTGACGGAATTACGTCATTTTCCGTTACACCAATTAGACTGGTTTTGTTATCTGGGTTTATTTCCTTTTTTGTCAGTCTCCTGTTTGGCTTTTATTTCTTTTCCTTAAAACTTTTTGGTACAACTGTTACAGGTTGGACTTCATTGATTACATCAATTTGGTTAATTGGCGGGTTGCAACTCATAGCTATTGGACTGATTGGTGAGTATGTCGGCAAACTTTACAAAGAAACGAAGCGGCGGCCTAAGTTTATTATCGACATCAATACCTTTCAACTACATACGCCATTACAATTCTCAACTAATCAGAGGTTAACAGATGAATCATTCAATCTCGAATATTCACGATTACCCGAAACAAACTAATTCATTTTTCCGGTTTATTCTTGTTGGGGTTGTCAACACATTGGTTGGTTTATCCATTATATTTACATTACTTCAAGTTTTGGGTTTACCATATTTTCTCTCGACTTTCATCGGCAATAGCATTGGAGCACTTGTCAGCTTTCAATTAAATAAGACCTTTACCTTTCAAAGTAATAAACCAGTTCATAGGAGCGCACCATTATTTATACTCGTAGTCGTGGTCAGTTATTTTAGCGCCTATTCATTCAGCGATTATGTTGCTGACGGAATTGGTTCATTTCAGTTTAACTTGTTTTCTATAAGCAATGAGAATATTGCTGTATTGCTTGGAACAGGGCTCTATACCGTATTCAATTATCTTGGTCAGAAGTATTTTGTTTTTATTGAAAAGGCTGGTTAAATGCTTATTATTTTCATGCCGTCAATTGCTCCTAACGCCATACAATATCATAGCAACACCAGAAAATATCCAAAATATTTTGATATAAGAGATCTTTTCGGCAATGCCCATTAAACCGACTGTGGTGGTTAAAATTAAAATAATTGGTCCAACAAGCGCTAGACTGCTATTCAGAACTAGTGCTTTTTCGATATTATTATATTTCAGGATGAGCAGAGCTACAGATATTTCAATGCTTCCTGATAGGATTCTTAACAGGGCCATGCCTAAAATAGCCTTTTCGATAACTGGGAACATTTTCTGATCCTCCTTTTTATTTAGGCTCTTTTCTCAAACATTGTTGCTTTTTAAGATAATAATGAAGAGATTTGATAGTAAAACAGCAAACATTTATGAGAAAAGAGCTTGCAAATTTACTTTCAAGCTACAAAATAGTTGATATCACGTTAAAATCGGGTTTAAGATTTTAACAACAAACTTTACGAAAACAGCCTTTATTTATCATCCTCATCAATATATGCTGACTGACCAGTGGATAGGACATGTTAATCGAAGAAGGAAATGCACCAAACTGAAGTTTATTATTTGCCAGTTTGGATTTTTTTTGATAATAATCTCAATTTGTTGTTTTATATGGTGAGAAACGTTAACATTTTGCATATAGATAAAATAAGTACAAGTCATATAAGGGAGAAAAAGGATCAATGGGGGGGAGAATGTATGGATGTAAATCGAATTATAATGAAGCTGGATGACCGTGAACCGAACATTTTAGGGAGCAATACCTATCATAAATTTGCTGTACTTTTGCCCATGATTGAAAAAGAGGATGGTTTACACATTCTCTTTGAGGTTAGGGCTTTGAATATGCGTCGGCAACCCGGCGAAATATGCTTTCCTGGAGGCAAGATTGACCCAGAAGATAAAAATGAAAAATATACTGCTATTAGAGAAACATCAGAGGAATTAGGTATTCATCCGAACAAAATTACCCAAGTAAAACCATTAGATTATTTAGTCACAGCTTTTGGTTCGATTATTTATCCGTTTTTTGGTGTGATTGAAAATCCAGAAGAAATTGTTCCCAATGAATCTGAGGTTGCCGAAACTTTTACTGTTCCATTGTCCTTTTTTCGCGAGGTAAAACCAGAAATATTTAAAATTCATTTCGCACCTATGCCCGAATCAAGTTTTCCTTTTGAACTAATCATTGGGGGAGAAAATTATAACTGGCAAATTAGGCATGTTGATGAATATTTCTATAAATTTGAGGATAAAGTTATTTGGGGGATGACAGCGAGAATCCTTAGTTACTTTCTTGAATTGATTAAATAGTTCCAGTTCACTCTATTTCTTCAAAATAAAAAAGGCAGTTCAAATACCAAATTAGTGAGGTATTTGAACTGTCTTTTTTAGAGTTATATTGATTTTCTAGAGATGTAATGTTCCAAGTGGTGGGAGTAGTTTTATTCAGCTTTGCCAGCTTCAATTTGTAGCGAAATTTTAATGGCATCGCCAACTAATACTCCGCCAGTTTCTAGTGCAGCATTCCAAGTTAAGCCATAATCACTGCGTTTAATTTTTCCCTCTGCACTAAAGCCAACTTTTTCATTTCCCCAAGGATCTTTCCCTTGACCTTCAAACGTTACTGAAAATGTTTCTGGGCTAGCTACGCCAGCGATAGTCAAATCACCAGTAACATCATATTCTCCATCACCAGTGTTTTCGATGCCTGTTGATTTAAAGGTCATTGAAGGGTTATTTTCAACATCAAAGAAATCTGCTGATCGAAGGTGGGCATCACGGTCATTATTACGTGTATCAATACTTGCAAGATCAACTGTAAAATCAATTTTGGCTGTTGTTAAATCAGTAGGATCAGCTTCAATATTAGCGGTAAATTCATTAAAGACCCCTTTAACCTTTGCAATCATCATATGTTTCACAGAGAATTCTACGCTACTATGTGCACTGTCAACTGTCCATTTACTATTTGTCATTTTGTATTCCCCCAAATTTAATTTTGAATTACGTTATTTTGAAGTAAGTTATCTTGAATTCAAGATAACTTACTTCAAGGTAAATTATATGATGAGACAGTCGAATATGTCAACAAAAAAAGTTTATTAGAAAATGTGGAAGGAAAACCTGGATTTATTGAGATAAATGAACAGCGGACTAACAATTTGTTAGTCCGCCTAATTTTTCCTGCAAATTAATATCCAAATCTTGTTCCTACAATGATTAATAGAATAAACAAAACTACAATCAAGGCGAATCCAGAACCAAAGCTGCTACCTTTGCTATAACTCAATAACTTCACCCCTTTTGGACAATCTCTAGCATTATATGAGGGAGAGAAAAATATGTATAGACTGATACTTGATTTTGCTGAATAATCTAAGTTAAAAAAATAGCAATATAGTAATTTGTTGGATATTATCCCAAAGAAAGGTAATAAGTAGAATGATTAGGTATTTTGTCGCATTTCCCAGTTTAATAGGTTTTTTCTATTACCATTAAACAGAAACTTAAAAAAAGTCTACCAATTAGTATAATTAATATTTCAATTATCTAAATATTGTTATATAATATAAAAAAGGACAAGGAGTTGATCTCTGATGGATCATAAAATGCGGAAGTTCAAGAAGCATTACTACCTTAACACTCCAAATCAAGTAGAAAATGAAACAATGATTTTAGATTCACTTTCTGCTGAAATGGTGCTCGAAAAGTCCCTGCGTGATTTTAGGAAAGAACAAATCAAAAAAGAGATCGACCTGTCACTCTTACAAAGAAATAAAGAAGAATTTCTACGCTTGATGAAAGAGTTAGAGAGTATTTCTTAAAAAAATAAAATAATGTCAAACGATTAAACCTAGATTGCTATCTAGGTTTAATTTTTTTGGATTTTTCGCAAATTTTAATTGCATTCAAAATTCGTATGCGATATATTGCATATAACGAAGTGATAAGAAGGAGGAGCTAAATGCCAGTCCCAAAGAACTTTTCATCACCGATAAGAATGTCAGCCAAAGAACGTGCATTATCACAAATCCAAAGATGGATAATAGAGGGTACCCTTGAACCGGGTGAGAAGTTAATCGATGCCGAACTTGCAGACTCTTTATCTGTCAGTAGAACTCCGATAAGGGAAGCGCTACAGCTTTTGGAAGTACAGGGATTGGTATCCATGCATCCAGGTAAAGAGACAAGAGTAACGTGTATCGAAAAGGACGATATTTTAAAAATGTATCCAACACTTGCTGTGCTACATGCACTAGCTGTAGAATATGTGGCACAACTCATTGTACCGGAACAAATTGAGACATTGAAAAAACTAAATTTGCAGTTTGGAAAAGCAATTGAGAGTGGCCAACCCTATCAGGCAATGGAACATGATGAACAATTTCATAATTTTCTGGTGGAGGTATCGGACAATCCGTATATTACTTCTTTCAGCGAATCATTACAGATTCACATAAGAAGATTTAAGTATGTTTTTTTAAAGCAACCGATTACAGAGACTTTAGCATCTGTTGAGGAGCATGCTGAGATTATTGCTGCCTTAGAAAAACGCGATGCAGCAACTGCTTCGATGTTGATGAAACAAAACGTCCTAAGACCTATGCGGGAGTTATATGATTTGATTTAATTAACAAGGGTAAACCTATAAGTAGCTATATTCAATAAAGCATATGTCAAAAATCTACAAATATTTTAGTAATAATGGTACAATAATTTATAGTTCAAATTTACAGAAAACAGTAACAATAGTGGAGGGAATTAAATTGGCAGAATTGCGTAGTAATATGATCAAACAAGGTTTTGACCGCGCACCGCACCGTAGCTTGCTTCGTGCTGCAGGAGTAAAAGAAGAGGATTTCAACAAACCGTTCATCGCTGTTGTTAACTCATATATTGATATTGTTCCAGGACATGTACATTTACAAGAGTTTGGAAAAATTGTAAAAGATGCAATTAGAGAAGCAGGTGGTGTTCCGTTTGAAATGAACACCATTGGTGTTGATGACGGTATCGCTATGGGGCATATCGGAATGCGTTATTCACTTCCTAGTCGTGAAATCATCGCTGATTCAGTTGAAACAGTTGTATCAGCACACTGGTTCGATGGTATGGTTTGTATTCCAAACTGTGACAAAATTACCCCAGGAATGATGATGGCTGCTCTTCGCGTCAATATTCCTTCAATTTTTGTTAGCGGTGGACCGATGAAAGCTGGTACAGATAAGCAAGGTAATGCTCTTGATTTAACATCAGTTTTTGAAGGCGTTGGCGCCTACCAGGCTGGAAATATTGATGAAGCAAGATTACAAGAAATCGAGCAAGTGGCCTGTCCAACATGCGGTTCTTGTTCAGGTATGTTCACAGCAAACTCAATGAACTGTTTGGCAGAGGGACTTGGCCTAGCTTTACCAGGGAACGGAACTATTTTAGCTGTAGCAGAAGAACGGAAAGAGTTTGTTAAAAAATCTGCTAAACAATTGATGGAACTTATTAAACAAGATATTAAGCCTCGCGATATTGTAACAATTGATGCAATTGACAATGCCTTTGCATTAGACATGGCGATGGGTGGTTCTACGAACACTGTACTTCACACTCTTGCCTTAGCACATGAAGCTGAAATTGAGTATTCTTTGGAACGTATTAATGAAGTGGCTACCCGCGTTCCACATCTAGCAAAAATTGCTCCTGCATCGTCTTATCATATGGAAGATGTCCATAATGCCGGTGGCGTAAGTGCTATCATTAATGAGCTTCTTAAAAAGCCAGGTGCTTTTAATGGAGATTGCTTAACCGTATCTGGTAAATCAATCCGGGAAAATGTTGCTGGTTGCGAGATTATGGATAAAGATGTTATCCGTCCATTAGACAACCCACATTCTGCACAAGGTGGACTAGCTGTATTGTTTGGTAACTTAGCTCCAGATGGTTCTGTAATCAAAGTTGGTGCTGTTGACCCTGCTGTTGGTGGTTACCATAGAGGACCTGCAATTTGCTTCGATTCTCAAGAAGAAGCATTATCTGGAATTATCACTGGTAAAGTAAAAGAAGGACATGTTGTTGTTATTCGCTACGAAGGTCCTAAAGGTGGACCTGGTATGCCAGAAATGCTTGCACCTACTTCACAAATTGTTGGTCGCGGTTTAGGAGCAAAAGTTGGTTTAATTACTGATGGACGTTTCTCTGGTGCATCGAGAGGCATTTCGATCGGTCATATTTCTCCAGAAGCAGCTGAAGGCGGACCAATCGCATTTGTTGAAGATGGCGATATTATCGAACTTGATTTAAACAATCGTACAATTCAATTGGAAATTTCCGATGAGGAATTTGCCAAACGTAAAGAGAATTGGAAAGGTTTTGAACCAAAAGTTAAAAAAGGTTATTTAGCTCGCTACTCCAAGCTAGTAACCTCTGCTAACACTGGTGGAGTCATGAAAATCTAATTAATCAATCATCTAGCTGGGGAAATCTGATTTATTTCAGATAACCTCAGCTTTTTTTTAAAAGGCTCTGTTAATGTTCAGAGTTGTTTTTATAAACATTGTTGATTGGAGTGGAAGGCGCGAGACTCCTGCGGGAAGAATAGGTCAGGGAAGA
>CALCRD010000080.1 GCA_937894355.1 uncultured Bacillus sp. | reverse complement strand
GCATTATAGATATACATTTTTAGGAAAAACTAATAAGAAAAGAGTGCGAGGGGCTGATGTATTTGCTGTATGTCTGGGCAGGTTTAGGGCTATTATTACTGCTAATCTTTTTGCTGTATTTTGATTTTAAACTGGGGAGAAAAAAACACATCGCTACTAGCACGCATCGAGAATATCCTGTCCGTACCAACTCAAGCTTAGAAATCTTCACTCATGGCCAAGATTTGTTCGCTGACCTGTTCACGGAAATCACAAACGCCAAATACCAAGTGCATGTTTCTTTTTACATAGCCAAAGATGACAAAATTAGTAAGGAGTTTTATGCTCTGCTAAAGAAAAAGGCGCTTCAAGGCCTTGATGTCCGCTTGCTTGTTGACTGGATGAGTAGCCATAAAATCACCGAGGAAACTGCCGCTGAGCTGCAAAGTGCCAATGTTCAATTTGCTAAAAGCAATGCTCCGAAACTGCCGTTTTTATTTTATTCGGTAAACGTTCGTAATCACCGGAAAATTACCGTCATCGACGGAAAAACCGCCTATATTGGCGGCTTTAATGTCGGCAAAGAATATATCGATAAAGATCCCAAGTTAAGCCCCTGGCGCGATTACCATCTGAAAATTAATGGTGATTCAGTTCAGGATTTGCATCGTGAATTCCTGCAGGACTGGAAATGTACCTCCAAAGCCTTGCAGAAGTTTTATTCGCAAAAGCTACCGGCCATTTCGCTGCTGTCTCGAAAAAAGCGGCCTAAGGTGGCGGTTTCCTATAACTCCGAGATGGGAGCTGAAGTTGACTTTTTCGCCAAAAAGAAGGCTGGCAGAAATGACGCAGCACTTAGTTCTAAGCATGAGCCTGAAATTGCTGCCGAGATAGCGGTCACATCCGCCAATCCTAATTCGTTTGTGAAACAGAACCCTAAGTCACTGCCTATTAAGATTATTTCCACAGATGGTATTTTGCTAGAAGATATTTTTGCCGAAAGAATTCGCAACGCTAAAAAGTCGATTTTTATCGGAACGCCCTATTTTATTCCTAGCAAGCTGTTAATGACTGAACTTTTGGTGGCTGCTCGCAGTGGGGTGCAGATCACGATTCTAGTTCCAGAAATATCCGATCATGTTCTGGTTAAGGAAGCATCACTACCATACTTGCGGCAATTATTAGCCGAAGGCGCTACCGTATACCAATATCAAAAGGGCTTTTACCATGCCAAAGTGTTCCTATTTGATGAAAAACTAGCCGATATCGGTACGGCTAACTTTGATCAGCGCAGCCTGTTTTTAAACTATGAAATCAATTGCTATCTCTATGACGAATCGGCACTAGCCCGGATAAAAGAAATCATCCAAACCGACCTAAACAACTCAAAACAACTAACCCTAGCCGACCTAAGCAAAACCAACCTACTCACCAAAACCAAACAAAAAATAGCCAAACCCCTAGAAAAATTCCTATAAAGAGGGGTCAGTGGGGGCGGTTCTCCTGTCCCTTTTTTGGGCTCCTCTCAGTGAGCCCTATTTTTTAAAAAAAGGAGCGATGTTGATGATCATCCGATTTGGGTATGTGTCCCATGCAGTTAGCCTGTGGGATTCCTCGCCCGCCAAAACGTTAACCTTTACCCGCTATCAAGCGCTAACAGAGGCTGAACGCCAACAAAAGCTTTTAGAAGTGACCGCGGCAAATTTACAAAATACTTTGCGGATGCTGCATTATAATATAGCTCATCAAATCGAGCTCTATCGATTCTCAAGCTCACTCGTCCCTTTGGCCACCCATCCGGATGTGAGATTCGACTTCATTTCCCCCTTTCGGAAACTGTGGCAGGAGCTCGGCGAAGTCGTGACCAAAAATCATTTGCGGGTAAGCTTTCATCCAAGTCAATTTACCCTATTTACCTCTAATACTGAGACGATTAGCAAAAATGCGGTTAAGGATATGCGCTACCACTATCAAATGCTTGAAGCAATGGGCTTGCAGGCCAGCGCTGGTTCGCTGATTAACATTCATATCGGCGGAGCTTACGGAAACAAGCTGGAGGCCATCTCCCGGTTTCACGAAAATCTCCGCTTACTTCCTCCGGAAATTAAAGAAATCATGACCCTAGAAAATGATGATAAAACCTATCATTCTGCCGAAACCTTAGCCGTGTGCCAAAAAGAAAATATCCCGTTTCTGTTCGACTATCACCACCATGTGGCCAACCTCGCGGAAGTGGGTCTAACTGACCTTCTGCCAGCCACTTATCAAACCTGGTATGCTAAAAATAGACTGCCAAAGATTCATATATCTTCGCCAAAAGCGGAAGACAGTTTTCGTTCTCATGCTGATTTCGTCGACCCAAAGTTCCTCCAACCACTACTCGAAGCAGTTAAGGTCATCGGCGAAGATGTCGATTTTATGATTGAGGCAAAAATGAAGGACCAAGCTTTGTTAAAGCTCGTTGAAGACTTGAGCAAACAGCGCGGAATCAAAAGAAAAAGCGGAGCAAGTATCTCGCTGTAACGGGACATGGGGACGGTTCTTCTGCTTCTTTTTGTGGATTATGCAATTTTCCCCGTAGTATTAAACGATTGTCCATGCCAAACTCCATCTATTAGCATAATATAAATCTATAACATTTAATTTTAAGGGAGGTGATTTATTGGGAGAGAAAAAAGAATCAAAGTCAGCTCCATACTACCCATCGAACTGCTGTTTTGAACCGTTTATTAGTTCCAGCCCAGTCACTTCATTTAATCCCATCCCCCACTATCCTAAAATTGAAAAGACCGCATTCATCAGTCAGTTTTCCAGTGTAATAGGAGATGTTACCATTAGCAATAATGTTTATGTTGCTCCAAATGTAAGTGTTCGCGCAGATGAGGGAACCCCCTTTTATATAGGTGCTAATACAAATCTCCAGGACAGCGTAATTTTACATGGTTTGTTAAATCAAAAGATTTCGGTTGGCGGAAAATGCTATTCGATATTTATTGGGAAAAACGTAACCGTTGCTCATCATGCTCTTGTCCATGGTCCTTGTTATATTGGAGAAAAGGTATTTATTGGATTTAGCGCCATTGTTTATAACGCAATTGTCGAGCCAGGAGCTTTTATTTCCTATAATGCAGTTGTAACAAATGGCGTCCGAATTCCACCAAATCGATTTGTACCACCTGGAGCCCATATTGACACTCAGGAAAAAGCAGACGCACTATCGACAGTACCAAAAAACAATGAGGAATTTGCCCGTGAAGTTCAACGAGTCAATCAGGAATTCCCGGCATCATATCACCTGTTATTTGGAGAACATCGCTGCTCCTGTGGAATGGCCTGTAAACACCATTGACAGGATTCCTATACTTCAACTATTAAGAAAGACCGGGCAATTATCGCCCGGTCCTTTTTGATTAGATACTTTAGATAGCCCTTTACTGTTTTGAGTCTCCAATGTGAGATTATGAGCGTTATTGAATACCTAATCTGCTAGCTTTTTGCGGTTATTTGTCTCCAATAAGCCTCATTGAATACCCAATCTGCTAGCTTTTTACGGTTATTTGTCCCCAATAAGCCAAATATTCCCTATTCCCCGCCCCATTTGCCAGATTTTCACACCCCTTTATCTCCAAAAAGTGCCCAAATCTAATATTTTCGCCTTATACCCACACGGGTACTACACAAATTACCATAATTCAGAACAACTTTCCTCCTAATTTTATCCTTTTAATTCTATCCCAATCTCCTTATTTGGCATTTTCTTTTGGTACCCTTATAGGTATACAGAAAAACAACTAAAATATGGTATATATTCGTCCAGTATTTTACCTTTACTGGAATAACATCCTAAGTGTGGAAATAAAAACGAGTGCCATAAGAAAAACCTGTCATAGACCGTGGTTGACCCTAAATTTTATCCGCTTATCTAATGTAAAAAGGCTCGCCAATTGGCAAGCCTTCTTTATATCTGTTATTACATTTTTTCCGGCGCAGAAACACCAATCAATGCTAAGGCATTTTTCATGGTAATTTGCACTGCTTTTATCAAAGCAAGACGCGCTTTGGTTTTTTCAGGGCTCTCTAAATCCAGTACTTTTTCAGCGTTGTAGAAGCTGTGGAACGCTGATGCAAGATCGAACACATAGTTAGTAATGCGATGTGGCATCCGTTTTTGAGCTGCTTCGGCTACTGCTCCTGGAAAATCGCCTAGGGCTTTTAACAAATCAATTTCCTTTTCTGCGCTAATTAACGCGAAATCGGCTGATTCATCAAAGCTTAATCCTTGTTCCTCGCCTTGACGAAGAATACTGCAAATCCGAGCATGGGCATATTGAGCATAATAAACTGGGTTCTCATTTGATTGCGAAACAGCTAAATCCAAATCGAAATCTAAATGTGTATCAGCACTACGCATTGCAAAGAAATAGCGAACCGAATCCAGTCCAACCTCTTCCACAAGCTCACGCATCGTTACCGCTTTACCGGTCCGTTTGCTCATTTTCATTTTTTCACCATCTTTAAATAGGTGAACGAGCTGAATAATTTCCACCTCTAACGCCTCGCGGTCATAGCCCAGCGCTTGAATCGCCGCCTTCATCCGCGGAATATAGCCGTGATGGTCAGCACCCCAAACATTAATCAGCTTTTCAAAACCACGCTCAAGTTTATCCTTATGGTAAGCAATATCCGGAGTCAAGTACGTGTACGAGCCATCCTGCTTAATAAGCACACGGTCTTTGTCGTCACCCATTGGCGTCGATTTCAACCAAGTGGCCCCGTCCTCCTCATAAATATGGCCATTATCTCTTAGAGTTTTCAAGGCAGCATCAATTTTCCCATTTTGATAAAGCGACGTTTCCGAAAACCATACATCAAAACGAACGCGGAAATTCTCGAGATCCTGCTTTAATTTTTCCATCTCATACTTTAAACCGTAATCTCGGAAAAAGTCATAACGCGTTTGATCATCGGTATGAACATATTTATCGCCAAATTCCGCAGCTAAACGCTCACCGATTCCAACGATATCAACGCCATGATAACCGCTCTCCGGCATTGGTTTGTCCATGCCCAAAGCTTGAAAATAGCGGGCTTCAACCGACATAGCTAGATTGTGAACCTGATTACCAGCATCATTTATATAGTATTCGCGGGAAACATCGTAACCAGCTTTAGCTAGGATATTACAAAGCGAATCACCGACAGCTGCTCCACGAGCATGTCCAAGGTGCAGGTCGCCAGTAGGGTTAGCCGATACAAACTCTACTTGTACCTTTTGCATGTTGCCAACCGTTGTTTCGCCGTACTTTTCTCCAGACTTTAGGATTGTCGGAATCAGTTCAGTTAGATAGCTATTATTCATATAAAAATTAATGAAGCCAGGTCCCGCAATTTCCGTTTTTTCAATTAAGCCTTCAGATTGATCGAAGTTTTTGATCAGTTCCTCGGCAATAACGCGTGGTGGTTTTTTAGCAATACGAGTCAGTTGCATAGCCATATTGGTAGAGTAGTCACCATGAGTTTTGTCTTTTGGGGTTTCTAAAATTACATCAGGAATATTTTCTTCTGTAGCAAGGTTAGCGTTAATTACGGCTTGTTTTATCGCTTGCTTCAGTTTCAATTGAACTTGTTCTGCTATGTTCATTTTCCTTCCTCCTTATATTTGATTTCCACTAGATATGTACCTGCCATTGTGTCTTGCATCGTTAAGTTATATTGTAGGTTGATAAAACCTTCATTTGTTTGGATGTTATGGAAACTTTCCAGACTGTCTGCTTCAGTGATGATTTCCAACAGCCCATGTGGTGAATGATAGGTGCCTGATACGGCTTGCCCTGGTTGGAACACCATCCGCATTTTTACCGGACCATTTCGTAAAATGAGTAAATCTCGTTCGGTTACCTTTACTGTGGTGTTTACCGTGCCAACATCCATCGCTTCATTATAGCGAAGATAGGCAGAGCTTGCTTTTCTTTGATAGTTACCAGAAGTGAAGAGTTCATAGACTTCAGGTTTGTCGTCATCTTGATGGTGAATCGTTGTTTTAATGTTTAATTCAACAGGTATTTGTACTGAACTTTGGCCAGCCAATGATGACACTTCCTTTTAATATTAAGCTCCTGAGGCTTTTGGCTGGTTATTTCTCAATAGCCGACCCTAAGCATCTTGGCTTTTTCTATAGCAACAAATTTTCATCCTTGGATGTGAGGGTTAATCATGTGAGTTTCCTAACTATTATAACCTTTTAAGTATAAATATTCCGAGGTGAAAGTGCAAGAAGAGGCTGTTTATTTGCTGGAATTGCGGTGGCTTTTTTGTCCATGCTTGTATTGTCTAGCGATTTCGCTTTATCTATTCGCCACTAGAAAAAACGGAGACGCATAGTTACCGTCCCCGTTTCCGTTTATCTTCAACCTACTTAATCCAACCTAAAATCATTTCTCGAATCAGCTTTGCCGCGGTGTTTGCAGTTTGTTCAGATGGATCGTAGATTGGGGCAACCTCAACTAAGTCACAGCCAACCACATTTACTTCCGATCCAGCAATGGCATGAATCGAGGCTAGCAATTCTTTGGTGGTAATCCCACCACAATCAACCGTTCCAGTGCCTGGTGCATGTGCCGGATCTAATACATCGATATCAATTGTTACATAAACCGGACGTCCGGCAAGACTAGGCAATATTTCCTTTAATGGCTCAAGAACCTCAAACTTGGAAATATGCATACCGACTTTTTTCGCCCATTCAAACTCTTCCTTCATTCCTGAACGAATTCCGAAAGAAAACACATTCTCAGGCCCAATTAATTCTGCGCCCTTACGAATTGGCGTTGAATGTGATAGTGGCTCTCCTTCATAGCTTTCCCGTAAGTCTGTGTGAGCGTCCATATGGATAATGGCTAAATCAGGATACTTCCTATACATTGCCTTGAACACGGGCCATGACACTAAGTGCTCCCCACCAATGCCCAGTGGAAATTTATCAGCAGCTAAAATCTTATCTACATACTCTTCAATCACGTCAATACTTTTTTGCGGATTTCCGAATGGAAGTGGAATATCTCCAGCATCGTAGTATTTTACATCTTCAAGCTCCCGATCTAAATACGGGCTATACTCCTCTAAACCTGGCGATACTTCGCGGATTCGAGTCGGGCCGAACCGGGAACCTGGGCGATAACTAACCGTCCAATCCATCGGCATCCCATAAAGAACAGCCTGGCTCTCCTCAAAACTAGCATGACTTTTTATAAACACATTACCAGAATAAGCTTCATCAAAACGCATAACCTATGTAACCTCCTATATAAAGGGACAGTCCCCCGTCACTTCAACGCGGCAACGCACTGGGGGACTGTCCCCCGCTGCTTTAACGCTTTACTTTAGTAAATCACCGACAAATTTTGGCAGCACGAATGCTGCTTTGTGGAGTTCTTTTGTATAATATTTTGTGTCAATTTCGTGGAAGCGATCTTCTGCAACCGTTAACGGATCGTATTTCTTAGAACCCAGCGTAAACGCCCACAGACCACTTGGATATGTTGGGATATTGGCAACATACAACCGGGTAATTGGGAATATCTCCTTCACATCCTTTTGCACATTGCGAATCAAATCCGCCTTAAACCAAGGATTATCCGACTGAGCTACAAAAATTCCATCTTCCTTCAACGCCTTGGAAATTCCAGCATAGAAGCCTTTTGTAAATAGATTCACCGCAGGTCCGACTGGCTCTGTTGAATCTACCATAATCACATCATAGTTATTTTCACTATTGGCAATATGCATAAATCCGTCAGCAACCTGAACATCCACGCGAGGATCCTCTAACATCCCGGCAATCGAAGGTAAAAATTGCTTAGAATACTCAATAACCTTGCCGTCAATATCCACAAGCGTTGCTTTCTTAACACTTGGATGCTTCAATACTTCACGAATAACACCGCCATCGCCGCCGCCAACTACCAAAATATTTTCTGGATTTGGATGGGTAAATAAAGGCACGTGCGCCACCATCTCATGGTAAACAAACTCATCACGAACACTTGTCATGACCATGCCGTCAAGCAGAAGCATATTGCCCCACTCAGCTGTTTCCACCATTGCTAGCTTTTGAAAATCTGTTTGTTCTGTATGTAGTGTACGTTCAACTTTCATTGTAATCCCAAAGTTTTCTGTTTGTTTTTCAGTAAACCAAAGACCCATTTGTGAACCTCCCTAATCGTAGATGTAGTCAAACAAACTTAAACGAAATAGCGGTCGATGTCCCAGCCTAACAATCCTCCAAAAAACACTGGCCAATCAACGACCGACCCAGCAATCATCCACCTCATAAATATTATCGTACCCTAATGGAATAATTACAAACATGAGAAAAAGTATAGTTGAATCTAGCAAAATTGCAAGAAAAAAATGCATTTTTTACTAGAGATTATGTTTAAAAACATCCCATTATTTTCATACTAGTAATATCGACTAGAAAAGTGGAAATTCACTGGGTGCAAACCAACTAGAGCATCCAGCAATTATTCCGTCTAAAAACACTACCAAGGATGGTCTTAGCATCGCTAATCATCTATCAATAAAACGGAAAGGCGAGGTGACCCAAAATGGAAGTTATGACTGACCAACGATTTCGCAAAACAATCAAGATGTTAAGAGCCCTTATCATATTAAGTCTAATAGCCTTTATCATCATGATGATTCTATTCATCGCTGTTTTGGGATACGCCAAGTACCTTGGTCCACCACCACTTGCCGTTTCCCAATCAACCCTATACTATGCCGACGACGGCTCGATTATCGGCGAATCTAACTCTGGGCAAAAGCGCTATTGGTTGCCGTTAGAAAAAATTTCACCCAATTTGAAAAATGCTATCGTTTCGATTGAGGACCAAAACTTCTTCGATCATCATGGCTTTGATTTTAAACGAATCGGCGGTGCCGTTGTCGCTGACATTCGGGCTATGGCTAAAGTCCAAGGTGCCAGCACCATTAGCCAACAATATGCTCGGAACCTGTTTCTAGCACACGACAAAACCTGGAAGCGGAAACTAAACGAGGCCTTCTACACCATCCGCTTAGAGATGAATTACTCAAAAGAGGACATTTTGGAAGGCTACCTAAATACCATTTACTTTGGAAACGGAGCCTATGGTGCTCAAGCGGCAAGCCAATTTTATTTTGGAAAAAATGCCTGGGAGCTCAATCTAGCAGAATCGTCTATGCTAGCCGGAATTCCCAAAGGAGCTGGAGTTTACTCACCCTTAGTCTCTATGGACAATGCTAAAGACCGGCAAAAGTTAATCTTAACTTCTATGAAAAAAAACAGGCTAATAGACGAGAGTACCGTGGTTGCTGCCGCAAACGAAAAGTTGCTGATTACTGGCAAACATCCGCACACAAGAATGGAAGTAGCTCCTTATTTTCAGGATGCAGTTCGACAGGCGCTGCGAAATGACTTGAAATTAGATGATCGCCTCCTTGCCCAAGGTGGGTTAAAAATTTACACCACCCTAAACACGAAACAACAGGCAATAGCGGAGCAAACAGTAGCCAAGACAATTGCCGAGGAATCAGAAATTCAAGTTGGTCTGGTGGCCATGGACCCGAAAACGGGTCATGTTAAGGCGATGATTGGTGGGCGAAATTATCAAGAAAGTCCGTTTAACCGAGCCATTCAAGCTGTTCGCCAGCCTGGATCGACCATTAAACCGCTGCTTTATTATGGAGCTTTGCGTCAAGGGTTCACTCCTTCAACAACGATGAAAAGCGAACCGACCACATTCCGGTTTGATGACAATCGTGCGGAGTACTCACCGCGAAATTTTAATAATCAATATGCTAATGGGGAAATAACCTTGGCCCAGGCGCTCGCCCTTTCCGATAATATCGTTGCTGTTAAAACGCAGTTGTTTTTAGGGGAAGAAGCTCTGGCGACAACGGCCATGAAATTCGGAGTACAATCACCGATCTCCAAAGTCCCATCAGCAGCCTTGGGAACCTCTGGGGCCCGAATCATTGAAATGACTAATGCTTATAGCATGTTTGCTAATGGAGGGAAAAAGGTCGAGCCCGTATTCATCGAACGGGTTGAAGATAAGGACGGCAATATCCTATTTGAACTCAATCAGGAGCCCAAGCAGGTTCTAAAGCCTGAGCTCAGCTATGTGATGACTCAAATGATGACCGGAATGTTTGATGAAAAGCTAAATGGCTACACCCGCGTTACCGGAAGCTCTGTTGCCAAAAAACTGACCCGCCCCTATGCAGGGAAGTCAGGGACCACCGAAACAGATAGCTGGATGATTGGCTTTACCCCACAGCTGGTAACATCGGTATGGACGGGATATGATCGCGGAAAACCCGTTGAATTGCCGCTTGAAAAATCATATTCCAAAAATATTTGGAGTGATTTTATGGAAGCAGCACTTAAGGACGCTCCTGTAAAAAAATTCAAAGCGCCAAAAGGCGTAGTTGCCGTTAATGTGAATCCAGAGAACGGTTTACTAGCAACCAAGGATTGCCCGGTTCAACGAAAAACCTACTTTAAAACCGGGACCGAGCCGACTGAGTATTGCATTGAACATATTAAAAATTCGGAAACACCAACGAAACCTAAACAATCCAATCCGAAAAAAGATTCGCCGTGGTATAAAAAGCTGTTTGGCCAATGACTTTTTTATAAAAAAAGCTGTGTTAAAGACCTTTGTTGATATTTAACAACCTGTTGATTGGAGTGGAGGGCACGCAGACTCCTGCAGGAGCACGAGCTGAGTGAGACTCCGAAGGAAGGAACGACCGAAGGAGGCTCACGGGTGAGCCCGCGAACCGCTCGTGCCTGGAACGGAAATCAACAGCCTAGTTTAACAGAGCCATAAAAAAAATACCGCCTAAGCTACATCAGACTTCATTGATCACTGAACCCGCGCCACCTAATCCGGAAACCAAAAAAAACCGATAGCTTTCGCCTCGGTTTTTTTTGTGTCCTAGCTAATGTTACTCTCGTTATGACAATAATTTAACATTTTTTTCACAAAACGACAAGGAGATTTAGCAATTTTTTCAGCGTTCAAACGCGAAAAGTTAACAATTATTTCACAATTAACCGTATAAACTAGCTAGACAAGTCACTTTTTAGTTTTTCGGATGACCTTTCCCACATATCTTGATCATGTTGTTGGAGATAATCTGTCAGAATCTGCTTTGAGCGACTATCCATATGCTCAACAATAATATGACGTTTGATTGATTTATCCATGCGATTGACATGCTCTGGCAACGATTTATAGCCACGACGGATTTCCCGGTCGACGGTCATTTCACAAGCGGTCACACCCGCATAGAAAGGTCCAGCCTCTGTACGGTCAATGGTAACCCATACTAGCCAATAAGGTTTGCCATTTGGAACTTCATCACGATTTGCTAAAAATTTAATTCCCTTTTCAATTGCACTTCTGGCATGCATCGCCCCAATATCAACTTGAGCAACACCTTCATCAACATCGATAATCACTGGCGAGACATTATTCAAACTTAGTGTCCCAGAGCCAAATCCCCCATGCCCTGCGGATGGATCTTTTTTAATAATATTAAAGCCCATCGGTTTCTTTTTGTTTTCTTCCATTAAGGCACCCCCTAAAATCTACAGAAATAATTGTGAAAAGAAGTCACTTAAACTACTGGCAATGAACGGTATGACAACATGAATAATCGGTGAAATCGTATATTGGTCTAACGGTGTGATGACCAATATTAAAAAAATTAACACTCCATATGACTCATATTGCGTCAGTTTCGGACGAATATTCGCTGGCACTAAATCTTCGACAATCCGATAGCCATCCAAAGGTGGAAATGGTAACAGGTTAAACACAAATAACATCAAGTTTAAACCAATAAATACGTTAAAAAAAGCCAGCAGGCCATCGGAAAACATTCCCGCTAATCCTGCTCCAGCCATTCCATATAAAACGACATAGGCGAGGATTGCCATTAGCAAATTACTGATTGGACCAGCGACCGAAACAAGAATTCCAGCCAATCGGGGCTTTTTAAAGAAAAAGCGGTTAACCGGAACGGGGCGAGCCCAACCAAAACCAGCAATAAAAATTAAAATGGTTCCAAAGGGATCCAGATGCTTAATCGGATTTATAGTTAATCTCCCTTGCTTTTGAGCTGTATGATCCCCAAATTTATAAGCAACATAAGCATGGGAAAACTCATGCACGGTAAAGGCAATCATAATTGTGATAGCGGCATACATCATATCCTGTACTGATTGAAAGGCTAAAAACGAAAAAAATTGTTCCACTTCCACAACTCCTTTATGGGTAAAGCAAATTTTTATTAAGACTTTGTTATTGTTTAGTATAGATTATTCGAACTCAGTTGATTGGAGCGGAGGGTGCGAAGACTCCTGCAGGAGTATGGGGCAGGGGAGACTCCGTAGGCACAAAGTGCCTACGAGGCTCCCTGCTACCACCCGCGAACCGCTCGCACCTGGAGCGGAAATCAACAGACCTATTCAACACAATATTTTAAAAATAATAGGCATTACTAAAAGTATACATGAACCCGGCCGAAAAATTCATGAATAAACACTTGCACAAACGTAGAAAATATGAAAAACTACATACGATTACAGCAAAAGGAGGATTACTATGCCATACATAACTGTAAAAATGTTGGAAGGCCGCACCGAAGATCAAAAAAGAAATTTGGTTGAAAAAGTAACCGAGGTAGTAAGCGAAACTGTAGGTGCTCCAAAAGAAAACATCGTTGTTTTTATTGAAGAAATGTCCAAAAACCATTATGCTGTCGCCGGTAAACGTCTCAGCGATAAATAATTATAGTGGGTAAAGCCCATTCAAAAAGAGCTAAGCACTCGTAATTAGTGCTTAGCTTTATTTTTTAATGAAGTAATATAATCGTAAGCCGCATCGACTTCATCGGTCGTGTAGCGTTGTTTACTTTTTAAAGTAAAGATTTTGTCACAGACCTCTGCTCGCTCCAGATTGCCAAAATACAACACAGTGGACACAAGCTCTAGGAATCTAGCATTCTGGGAATTCATATCGTTGAGAATTTCTTGCAAATAAGGCATGTCCACCTCATTGATACTCAAAAACTCCCGCCCAGCTTCTGTTAATGTATAACAATATTGGTAGTAACCGCCCTTTTTTTCATTAACCTCATTTAAAAAGCCCATATTGCACAGCTCTTCCACTCGCAATGTCAGTTCTTCAGAGTATGGTCCGTAAAAGTGGAATTGAAACCGTTCTTGAAACGGGAAGGAGATTTTTTTTGCTATATAAATCATTTTTTGAAGTTTTTTACGGCCAGAAATTTCTCCAGCCAAGGAAACAGCATGAATTATTTTTGCGTGATCTTTTAACAACACTCGTCAGCTCCTAAATTTCCTAGTAAGTTCCCTCTATTCAAGTTCTAAAAGTTTCCGAATTTGCTTTTTAATAACTTTGTCGGTCGAATCATCATTGATGAAATCTTCCGGATAATATAATTTATGGTCAGTCCGGCGTTTTCCAGAAATAGCGTCAACAATCTCCGATTCTCGTGAAAGCTCCCGTAACTCGCCGCTTTTCATCAGTAAATGAATCGGCAGACGCTCTTCTTCCTCTCCAGGACGATAAAAGTCATAAGGCAAATCTGATGAGGAGTCGACAACCAAGTAATAGTCCGGGTTAATCCCGGCCTCAGTAAACAGCATTGATAATTTTGTTAGCTTGCGAAACTCCTTTGCCGGGTCAAACTCAACATATTTGAATAAATTTCGATTCATAAATCTTGTTGCTAAATCTTGTAAAATCCGGTCATCTTCCTCTTGCCACAACTGAAAATAGTAGAGGATGACACTCTCGTCTAATTTCAGATAGTCTTCAAGGGTGACATTATTTTTAAAAAAAGAAATGAAATGGATCGGGTCATAATGAAAACAATAGCCAGTCTCAAACAAATGCTTTGCCCGGTGCAGGATTTTTGATAGAATCACTTCGGCACTTCGGGTAACTGGGTGGAAATAAACCTGCCAATACATTTGATAGCGACTCATAATATAGTCTTCGACAGCATGCATGCCGCTCTTTTTAATGACAGCCTGATCCTCCCGTGGACGCATGACCCGTAAAATTCGCTCCATATCAAAATGGCCATAGCTAACCCCGGTGAAATAAGCATCACGTTGTAGATAGTCCATCCGGTCAGCATCAATTTGACTAGAAATCAAACTGACCACTAGCTTGTTGCGATAGGTTTTGGCAATCACTTCGGCCACTTTCGCCGGGAAATTCGGGCTGACTTTCATTAATATTTGATTGACCTCAGTTTTCCCAAGAATAATCCGTCTGGTAAATTCCTCATGATCAAAATCAAATACTTTTTCAAAAGAATGTGAGAATGGTCCATGTCCTAGGTCATGGAGCAAAGCTGCACACAAAACAAGTAGTCGTTCATCCTTATCCCACTCGGGACGACCAGCAAAAACATTATCGATGATTCGCCGAACAATCTCGTATACTCCAAGCGAATGATTAAATCGACTATGCTCGGCACCATGAAAGGTTAAATATGTAGTCCCAAGCTGCCTAATTCTCCGGAGGCGTTGAAACTCCTTCGTACCAATCAGGTCCCAAATCACTTTATCCCGAACATGAATATAGCGATGAACAGGATCTTTAAATACCTTTTCCTCGTTTAACTGCTCC
>CALCRD010000079.1 GCA_937894355.1 uncultured Bacillus sp. | reverse complement strand
TCACCTCCACATAGTCAGCTTTTCCCTGCGCCACTGCTTGCATACAAGCTAAGACATCAACTTTGCCATGCTTTTCGGCGAGTAGCAGCGAGTAGATAAGTCGCTGGATGTTGGGGTCGCGCTCGCGGGTTTGGTTGGTGTAGATGCTCATGTTTTTAGCCTCCAATCTTCCCAATTCATTTCAATCCCGACGCACATTTCATTGAGCCTAGAAACTATGGCTTCCGCAGTCTCGACGTTGTTTTTGACCGTTAACCTGTCCTTTAGCCGGTCAATGGTGTAATTGGTTGTAATCACTACCGGTAGTAAGTTTTCATATCGTGCGTTGATAATGGTATAGAGCTTTTCAAGTGCCCATTCATTAGGCCGTTCTTTACCAAGGTCGTCAATGGCAAGCAGGTCAACCGTGCTATATATGTCGATGAGTGAGCTTTCGGTCTCTTTTAGATCGCCGTCGTATGTGTCTTTAATTTTGCCTAGCAGCCGGATCATGGTATTCATGATGACCGGCGTTCCTTGGTTGATTAGCTCTATCGTGATAGCAGCCGCCAAATGTGTCTTGCCTGTTCCTTTTGTGCCAGACATCATAAGACCTATGCCTTTTTCTTTGTAGTTGTCGAAATTGTCGACGTATTTTTTGGCCGACTCGTAAGCCTGTTGGTTTATAGGCGTCTGCTTCCAACTATCAAAAGTCCTGGTTATAAAGCGCTTTCCAAGCTGGCTCATGTCGAATAGTTCTCGCACCCGCTCTTGGAGTAGGGCTTTTCTGGCGGATTCCTTTTCCTCGATGCGCTGTTTTTCTTTCTCGGCCTCAAGCTTTTTCTGGTGTTTCGCAGATTCGGCGCATATACATTTCTGCCAGCCTGTCCATTCGACGATTTCGGCTTTCATCATTGCCCGTCGGCCAATCGGGACGAGTGTTCTTTCGCAGAATTCACATTGAATCTCTTTTGGTGGGCTGAAACTAAACCCGAAACCTAATTCCCTGGCCTTGCCTGGTGTGATTCCGATAATGGGCAGTTCCGTGATCTCAGATATCGTCAAGGGTCTTGCTATAGAATCGTTTTGCGGAATCGCTTTTTGGAGGATTGTTCCGAGCTTTTCCATCTTGAGCCCCCCTTTCGTCTCGTTTTCTAGCCATAACTCCCTCAAGGGTAGTAATCCCTTCATTTTTCCAATTAGTTAGGATTCCGTTTATATATGACCATTTTCTGACATTTGCTGTAACCGCTTCTTTGATTGCTTCGATTACAACCTCTTCGGGAAACTCGTTTAGCCAATCATTTAGTTTCTCGAATTCGATCGGGGTGATTGGATGGATGTTTTGATTAAATACATCGACGACGGTAGTAGTAGTAGTCTTATTATCTATATCTTGATCTATATCTTCTTCTATTGCGTTACGTAACGTTACAGTAGCGTTACCTGGTAACTGTTTCTGTTTTGACCTATACCTAGCCACTCTTTTTCTTGTTTGTTCTCTGATTTTTTCCATTCCCTCGATGTTTTGGTGCTTGCCCCAGTTAATTATCGTTAACCTACCATCATTCCAATCAATCATGCCTAATCGTTCTAGGGTCGCTAAGGCTAGTTTCACAGTGTTAAGTGGTCGCCTAAACTTATGAGCGAGCATTTCTTCCGTGTAAGGGATCGTTTCAGTCAAAAACACAAACCCCCCGGCATTACATTTTCCAGCTAAAGTTAAAAGTTTAATCCAAACTATCAATATCGCATCTGCTTCAGGAAGGCTTTCGATGTAATCTATTTTCTCGTCTTCAAACATCGAGGTTGTAAGCTTAATCCATTTGACCTCTGCCATCAATCACCGCCTCCCTCTCCTGTGCGAACCTTGCAAGATCCAAATACTCCATTTCCAATTTTTTAATCCTCTTCTTTAGCTGCCGATTCTCGATTGACAGCCGGAAGTTTTCTTTTGCAAGGTCTTTCATGGTTGGACCTCCGGCATTTCACGCTCCAACTCACTGATTTTTGGCCACCGCTTCTGCCAAAACTCCGCCGCATCACACAGCACCTTGATCGCCTCTGCGCGCTGCTTTGACAAGATAGATAGCGCATTTCCTAATATTTTTACCACCCGCTCTACTTCAACCTCACCGGCTTGTTCGGCGAGGATTTTACAGATGTCGATTTTGTTCACACTAACCACCTCACAATCCATACCACCGCCGCGATTAAAGCAACAGCGGCTAATTCGATTAATAGGGCGTTGGTGATGCCCCGGAAGAAGTTCATTAATTCCCCTCCCCTAGTGCACTTTCTGATATGCATTTCATTTCTCTAGCGTCTTCTCCGGTCAACAAAGTATAGTCGGCGATTTGTTGTAATGCCATCTTTAGACGCTCAATCTCGTCAAGCGCTTTGGGAAGAGAACTAATAACAGTCGTAATGTAATCCGCATTGTCGCCTCGATATTTCCACGGTAGAAATGTTGCCTTCTTGTGAATTGCACGCATTTTTTTAATATCCATTAAATCACCCCTCATCACAATCCCATTCGGATTTAATTTTCTCGCCTTCTTTGTTCCATACAATCACATCTCCGGAATGCTCTAGCCGCTCAAATTCTCCTAACCGCTTTCCGAAAGGCTCTTCATCATCTTTTCTCAACAAGGTCACTTCCCCGATGCTTTTTCGAATTCCCCAACACTGAATAGCTAGAGCTAAAAACCTTTCTCTCCAATCCTCGCTTGGAGTGTATAGCCTAGCCACTCCAAACTCGTAATTGATCGTGTATTTCATACCCGCCCCTCCTCTTTGCAAACCAGGCATAAGCACCCGTTTTTTAATTTATCCATTTTGCTTGTGTTGTGATGGGCAACTATTAGTATCTGGAGTCTTTGGTTTTCCTTTCTTAGCCGCTCAATCTCGTCTAGTGCTTCGGGGAGTATGTTCCACGCAGCGGCAAGGTATTCGGCATCGGCTTCGCAATGGACTGTAAAATATTTCTGATCCGGAGTATTAAATTCAACTTGAGGAAACCCAGCTAAGCGCCAGCTGTCCCTACCAACCACTCTCAATAGTCCCGGCGTTGCCTTCTTGCGTAATTCTCGAAGTTTTTTAATATCCATTATTCTCCCTCCCTCACAAATCCATATAAAACACAGTCCTTGTTAACTGTTTAGTCGCCCTGCAATAATCGCACCGATCACACCGCAAAGGCTCTGTTCTGCCAGACCAGACCGCTTTAACGCTGCTGGCGAATAATCCGATCTCGGTCAGGGTTTTCTCGATAAACTCTGTGCCAAAGTGGATAATCTCTTTGTCCGGCGGATCCTCTTTCGATACTGCTATAATGTGCGGCTGAAAATAATCAATCGCCAGCGGTCGGTTTTGCCATTCAATCTCTGCGTAAATTGCCATTTGCCAATCATAGCCATAAAGCTTGATCATGTTTTCCCGCTGCCGGGTTACCGGGTTCCACTCTGTCCGATGGATTTCGCGGCAGGTTTTGAGGTCTGCAAAAACCTTCAAGTCCGGATTATAGATGTCTATCATGCACTTCCAAGGCATGCCGAACAGTTCCCCAGTCATGATGACCTCTTTCTCGCCTTCTCTAGCTTTTTCAACTAAAGGATCGTTTCGGAGCGTTTCGATCATTTTGTCTGCGATTTTATACTTGGCGTATAAAGATCCGTTTCTCTGGTGTAGCTCGAGGTAGTGCTTGTCGATGTATTCCTTTAGTGTCCCCTCATTCCAAGCGTGGACATAGCCACCCAGTAAAAAAGCGTCTTTGTCATCCTTCTCCCATTTCCTGTTTAAAATCGCCATGGTTCGAGCTTCGCACCCGTCATATTGGGGCAAAAACGACTTAAACAGGCTGTTTGACATATATTTTTTGTTTGTTTCTAGTGAGTGGTAATTTTCTTTTGTAAGGCTCATTTTGTACCTCCTAAATTTTTACTGGGGGGTTGTACGAACCCCCACTGCTTAAAATCACTTACTTTCCGCCGCTTCTTTGAGACTTAATTCCGGTCCGGCTTCGGGGGCGGGCTTGTCCTCGGTTTCCTCAAACTCCGCATCGATAATAATCTCATCAAACGGGGATGCCTCGATAGTTTTTTCCTTATCAAACTCCACATCTGCGGCTTCGTCGTAAACCTTACGTTGCTCTGCGCTGTCAAAGTCTTTTTCAACGAGCTTCAGCAGTCGCCTGAGAATGGTTTTTTTGTACATCTCGCCCGGGGTTTTTATCCATGCTGGGGAGTTTTTGGCTTTAGAAAAACCATCCCTGATCGCTTCGATCTCTGCTTTGCTCATAGTGTCATAAATCATTGTCCCATCCTCGTAATAAACCACCGCAAAAGCACCGATGATTTCCGCATCACTGAAGGGAACCGGCTCAAAATTGACGAACTGCTGACCATTAACAACTTTCTCCTCGAACCTATCGCCCTCGCGAACCAGCTTTGCATAAACATCTTTAATCTGGCGGATACTGTACTTTTTAGCCAGCTTGATCTCGCCTTTGTAGTCAGTCTGAAAATTAAGCTGGTTTCCGTACGGTATCGCATAACACTCGCGATTAAAAAAATCTAATCCCAGGAACGCGCCTTTAAGCATGGTCCTGGCAATGCTAACCGGGTGCATTTTCTCCAGTTCTTTTGTCTCTTGGAGGACCGTCATACAGTTTTGTAGGAACCTGGTTTGGTTGAAGTCTTTCGGCAAAGCAGCCGCTTTGGTTTTTAGAAAACTTTCTAGTTGGGTATATGATTTTTGTAAAACCAATGATTTTTTCTCTGACATTATTTATTACCCCCATTATTTTTGTTTTATTTCAAACTTCCCATCATCGGTATCCTTGGTAACCGTCACAAACGCCTGGATATCATGCTCCTCGCAAAGTTCCAAGATTTTCTTTTGTTCCGATTCGTTCAGCTTCTCAAACCCATCTAAACAGATGATCCGAAGGTCTCCCATGCGATCTAGTGCAATTTTAAAAGCAACCTCCATCTTTTCACCATCAGAAAGTCCATCTAAAAGCGTTGCACTGATCCTGATCCTGGCTTCCTCATCTACAGAGATCCCCTCAATCGGTAGCTTGTGCTGCTTCAAAAGTTCGCTGGGCTTGTTACGTGCAGTTTCAATCAAGTTGGTTAAAATATCGCTGTACCGTTTTTTCTTCGCAAGCTGCCCATCTCTAATCTCAGCCATACGATCCCACTCGCGAAGGTAACTTTGCATTTCTGCCACTCGGTCGGCTTCCTGTTGGAGTGGTTCAATGTCGATCTGCTCGTGCTGCTCGAGATAATCTGCCGCTTTGCCCAGCCGCTCTTTTTCGGTCTCGATCTTCTGGATGGTCTCTTTGTCAATCGCGGTAAGCTCATTGCTCTCCTGTTCGCACAGGTCGGGAATCTGATCTTTCCGTATGAATATTTTTTCTTGCCCCGCCTTAACAGCAGCCGCCAGTTCTTGTTTTCTTGCCTCCGCCTGGGCTTTCAGTTTTTCGATCTCCCGCCCCAGCTCGGCATCAACCTCCACTGCGGCAGCGGCAAACTTTTTAATCCGACTCTCGGAAAGGTGAACAAGGTCGTCAATTTCCTGGCGTTTTCTTTTGTATCTTTCCATGACTTCCGACTTGGAAAGTTCCGCCGCGGACTCAATCGCCGCCACCCGGCTCTCGAAACCTTCCTTTAGGGCTTTTGCCTGGTCGATGATTTGGTTAATCTTCTGCGCTTCGGTCACTTTCGCGTAGTAATCCTGTACCCTAACAGACTTCCACTCTTCCCCGTCGTAATTGGCGGGCAATTCCTTCTCAATGCCTTTAACCTGTGCTTCAAGCGACCGGATTTCCCGGTTAATTTCCTCGCGCTCTTTGTAATGCTTGACTTCAATGTCTTTGAGGATCTGCAAAATGTGCTTGTCCGTGTTGATGCCGCTTAAAACATCCTCGCTGCCGAACCAGTTACAAATCTGCTCTGGGGAGTAATCCATCTCGATCATGTTTAAAATGATTTTTGTTTGCTCTTTGATGTCAAGGTTGATAAAATCAA
>CALCRD010000078.1 GCA_937894355.1 uncultured Bacillus sp. | reverse complement strand
GCCTAGGTAGCATATTAGCTTGTAGAAGGATAGTCTTAAAGCGAAGTTACCAAAAGCAAAATTAAAATATGCTTTTTTGTTGGTACTCAGCCAAACATGTTATTATTTATGAAATTTTAGGTTATAGGTAGGGGGTGATAGCATTTAAGTTTTTCGTGGGTTTTACTCATTAGGATAATCATATTAAGGCTAAGAGCAGCATGAGATTTTAAAATGGAGGTATCGAAATGAAAGGGAAGAGTAAAGTTTTTTTGATAATGTTTGTACTTATGATAATGAATACTTGCTGGGTAGCAGCGGAAACAAAAATTACGCAAGCTGTTTTTTTCCCACAATATACTAAAGACAAACTTAGTATGTCTAAAAGTCTTGATGCGATTTGGCAAAAGGCGCCACAAGTTGAACTGAAGGATTATAAAACAGGTGAACAACCGAAGAAAAAAACGGTGGTAAGGACACTATATGATAACGATTTCCTTTATATTGTGTTTGAATGTGAAGAACCAGAGCCAAAGAAATTGAAAGTAGAATGCACAGAACGAGATCAGGCAGTTTGGCGAGACGATTGCGTTGAAGTATTTCTTTCTAGTTTTCAGCAGGGGACCCCTTATGCGCATTTTATTGTTTCAGCGGCTGGTGTGATATGCGATTTGTGGGACAGAAATAGTGGTTGGAACCCGGATTATGAAGTTGTAGCTTGGTCGGGGACTCAAGACTGGTGGGTAAAATTAAAAATACCTTTTAAGCTTTTTGAAACAACACCACAGACAGCCCCGATTTGGAAAGCGAACTTTTGTCGTGAAGAAAAGGGTCTTGGAGAACTTACTTCTTGGCGAAAAGCAGCTAATGGATTTAATGATCCTACATCCTTTGGGGACCTAGCTTTTATTACACCAGAAGAATATGCTAGCAGCCAAAAAATCGTTAACCCTAAAGTGCCTTTAAATGAATCAGGTTATGTAATTTGGAAGGAAAGCCCTTTGAAGACCTCATTTTTAGACTCGAAACCGGAAGATTTGTTCAATGATTGTAAATCTCTACAAGTAAAAGTTTGCCAGAATCAGAAGACATGTGCGAAAGTAATGGTGACAAATTTAAGTGAAGTTTCATTAACATTTCGTGTTGAACCGTTTGAGATAAAGCAGCTAGATAAAAAAAGTACTGAATATGATTTTCATAGACTCTTTACTTTTAAGGAGGCAATACCTCGACATAATAGTCATTATCAAAGACAGCTAGATCCGCTTTGCCGACTCAACGAAGGCAATATTATTTCTATTCCTGCCTTTGAAACTAGAGCCCTTTGGATTGATATAAAGGGTCAGCTTCCGCCAGGACAGTATCAAAGTACGATTGCTTTTATACCGGTAGATAATAATAAACCCTCAAAAAAGGTTACACTCAATGTGAACATTCTTGATTTTAAGTTCCCCGAAGTACTACCTGTTGATACCTTTCTTTGGGGGCCTGCGGTCACCAGTAACGGAACATGGCCGAATAACCGGGTAATTGGTAAGGAAGAAGCATATTATGGGGTAGCATCTGAGTATCATTTAAAGTATCTACATGCTATTTTTCCTACTTCCGCTATTGAGGGAGGCCCCAATGGACCGGTAATAAATAAAGGACGAGAACATTATCTGAACGACGCTCTATTAGCTGCAAAAAAGAACGGCAAAATTATATATAGTTCTGCAGGCTTTTTCATGGATTTCGATAAAAGAATCAGGGCGAGAGGATTTAGTGGTCCTATTTTTGAGGAACAATGGGTTGAGTTGTTTACAGAATGGATAAATACATGGTTTGGATATTTGAAAGAAGTTGGCTTAACCTTCGATGATTTTATGATCCAAATCATAGATGAACCGAGAGCTGATGATATTGAGGGAGTATATCGCTGTGGCAAACTTCTTAAAGAAATAGCACCGGAATTAAGGATTATGTGTGATATAGCTGCCTGGTCAACAATTGAGGAAATCAAACGATTAGATCCGGTAATTGATTTTTGGGTACCTTATGAACAACGTTTACATTCAGTTCCGACAGCCGAGGAAGAATTAAAATTCTTCCAAAGTACAGGGAAGCCATTTGCTCCGTATTTGTGTTCAGTACGTAATGATGTGCAGCCCTTGCTCGGTTACTATCGTTTTCGCGGAATCCGTTCATGGCTATTAGGAGCTAGTGGAATTTTTATGTGGCCATTTAATTATTGGAGAGGGAACTCTTGGGATCCGTGGGATGTGATAAAGGACAGTGGTGCCAAAGATGAAGGAATCTTCTACCATGGCGATTATGGTCCAATCCCTAGCGTTCGCGGAGAAGCTTTGCGGGAAGGAATTGAAGATTATTACTTAATATCGATTGCCAATGAAAAATTAAAAGCGGGAACACTTCCTGCAGAGGCAGCTATGCTTATCTCTGAAGAATACCTTAAAAAATTAATGAGCAATAATAACCCGGATGAGGTTGAAGAATGGCAAAATCTATTAGCCTCATACCTATAGCCTTTCTTGAATTCTTAGCGGGAAGGTATCAAGGGAAAAAATTCAAATCATTGCAAACGTTAAGGTCAAGTTAGTATAAAAATGACCATAGGCTATTGGCAGATAGCATTTGTATGAAGAGAGGTAATATCTTGATCTAAAAAAATTTAGGAGTATTCCACTAAAGGCATTCATAAATTGTTTCTGCTAATTCTGTGCAACTAAGGTTAGGGAACAGTTTAATAATTTTTTGAATCTCTTTGATCTTGCCCAACCAACGACCTACGAATAAAACTTTATTTTAGCACGAATTAGTTCCTTTTCTTTACTAATGATAACATGCTTTGGTTCTTGGCCAAAGCATGTTATCTCATTTGGCCGAAATTTGAATTATCCACTTTACGAACTTGTATTTCATAAAGGTCATGTTTGGTAAACTCCTACTGGACAAATCGCCCTTGGTAATGGTTTTCGTCAAAAGATTATATTTGAGATATTAAGCAGCCGTTTCCGGGATTTTCAAGCCATGCGTCTGAAATATTTTTTATGATACAATGCTGTTTTCGGTCAATTATAGCTAATAAGTATTGGACAAGAGCCGATACCTGGGGGTTGTCCAGCACTTTTGAAAAATTAATAATCATTAAATGCCTAAGGGGTTGAGTAGTAACAATTATATTCTGGGGAGGAATTTCAAAAAAACATGTTGAATATATTAATTACACGTGTAACTTGATTGTGGTGATAAAATGAGTAAGCAAATTACGAGCGAAATGGTTGCAAAAAAAGCTGGCGTATCAAGGGCGACAGTCTCACTTGTTCTGAATGGCCACCTTAACAGAGTGAGTGATGAAACTCGCAAAAAAGTTTTAAAAGTTATGGATGAGCTTGAATATAGACCTAACTTGCTAGCTAGAACAATGAAAACCAAACGTTCTCAAAAAATAGGAATTATTGTTGAAGGCATTGCTGAAGGCTGGTTTACCCAAATTCTCTTTGGAGCTGAAGAGGAATTGCGTAAAAAAGGTTATCAGCTTCTATTGTCTAGTCTTCTTTTTCAAAAAAGCTCAGATAAGAATTTATGTGATGCTATTGAATTATTACTCTCAAGGCAGGTTGATGGAATAATCCTTATTACGAGCTCCATAGATAGAGAAATCACACCACTGAAAAGTATTATTAGTTCAGAAATACCATTGGTATTGATAAATTTTTATCCAACAAACGAAGTTCAAGTACCAAAAATTTACCTTGACTATGTGGAAGCTGGGAAAATTTCAATACAGCATTTTCATTCTCTAGGGAAAAGGAAAATTGCATATATTGGCACAGATAATCTGGCAAACCTGAGCTCGAATATGCGCAAAGAGGTGTTAAGAGGCTATAAAAAGGGCTTAAAAGAATTTGGTTTACCCTATATTCCGGAGTTTATAAAAATAAAAGAGGTAAATATTGACAGTTCTCCTCGCGAAAGATTAAAGTTTTCGAAGGGGAGACTAAGTTGTGAGATGGGCAAGAAAGCTATGGAAGAAATCCTTACCTTATCTGAACGACCAGATGCTGTTTATTGCATGCATGATCATATAG
>CALCRD010000077.1 GCA_937894355.1 uncultured Bacillus sp. | reverse complement strand
GGTATGTGGCAAATTCAACTTATTCAGCATTTTTGAGGCAATATAGATGGAATCCAGCCTCAAAAACTCTCTAAGTTGCTGATTTGTTATCTCCGGGCCGTAAAGAAGGTAATAATCTTGGAGCGCTTTCAGGTGGGCATCTCGTGATTTGCAATTACACTTGGGGCAACACCATGAGCCATGATGGTAGGTCATTCCTAAAAACAGGCAATCTGGGCAACGGACTCCGGGTAGAAGCTCTGATTTGGGGATTTTATAGATTTTTTCAATATCAAAAATCGGCTCAATATGATTTTTTAGTAATAATTTGCACAGCTTTCGGATCATTTCTGGTGAAAATATGACTTTTTGATATTTCTTTGAAAATTCCTCAATTCGAAAAATGAGACGCCGGCCTCTGCAGATGCGATATCGTGCATTGGAGCCTGGCTTAGTTTTAATCATACAGTTTTGATTGCTCATCATGATAAGATTTTCAAGTGGTATTTCCGGGATTTTGTGCTGAGCTAGGAACTCTTTTAATTGGCGAAGATGGAATTGTCCTTGCAATAGGGGATTGTCATAGGATTTCTGTTTATTTTCATAGGTTTGAATAAGTTGCTCGGAGTCATCGTCAACTTCTAATTCGCCATTCATATTTTTGGAATCGGCATCGAGAATATAGGTAGGAGTAATGATTAAAGAATCGATTTGATAGTGGGACTTTCCGTTGGATAATCGAAGGTCGTTGATGATGTGATAGTTCTTATCGGGGAGATAATCTAAAAAGAAATCTAATCTTTGTTCACCGTAATATCCAGCTTCAATCCTCCTGTTATCTTCTTCGATCAACGAGATTTTTGGATGATCTGTACGGATTCGACCTAAAACGGCATTATTGAAAAAGATTTTTCGGGGAGTGGTTCGTTTTTTTAAAATCAATTGCATCACACCTTTTTATAGAACTAGACAAATTTGGATTCATCTAGTTTTAAAATAACACTCCCATTTTCATTTGTACAAAAAACGTCTGTCATTTATGAAAAAAAATCCGCCCTTTTTTTAGATTTGTTCACTCTTTCGTAAAAGTGTATGCTATTGTTTATAGGGAATAAATATGATACATTAAACATACTGCAAATTGTACGTTTTTCAGGAGGTGGACTTCATGCATGCGTTAATAGTAACTCTTTTAGTCATCGATTGTATTGGTCTAATCGCGGTTGTACTTCTTCAATCAGGTAAAAGCGCAGGTCTTTCGGGAGCAATTTCTGGGGGAGCAGAGCAATTATTCGGAAAACAAAAAGCTCGTGGAATCGATTTAATACTCCACCGCATAACAATCGTATTATCGGTACTTTTTTTCATTTTGACGATTTTAGTTACGTATTTTGAACTTTAATCATAAACTTGCAAAACCTGATCCAATAGCGGCTCAGGTTTTTTTATACCTTCAAATGGGAAAATTGGTAATATTATTATATTGCTTTTTCGGGGGAGTTGCTTTAATGAAGATTGCTGCTGCAAAACCTTTTACATTTGATGCTGGGAAAAGAGCGGTTCTTCTACTGCATGGTTTTACTGGAACGACAGCGGATGTCCGAATGCTGGGTCGCTTCCTTGAGAAAAAGGGTTACACTTGTCATGCTCCACTTTATAAAGGTCATGGCGTTCCGCCGGAGGAACTTCTATTAGCCCGACCTGAGGACTGGTGGCAGGATGTGCTTGATGGCTACCAGTTATTGAATACGAAGGGATACGACGAAATTGCTGTATCTGGGCTTTCTTTAGGTGGCGTATTTTCTTTGAAATTGGGTTACACTGTTCCTATAAAGGGAATTGTACCAATGTGTGCCCCCCTATACATAAAAAGTGAAGAGATTATGTTTAGAGGAATACTTGAATATGCTAGAGAATATAAACAACGTGAAGGAAAACCATTCCAAGAGATTGAGCAGGAAATGGAGCAATTTAGTAAAACACCGATGAAAACAGTAACAGCTCTGCAAAACCTCATAACCGAGGTTCGTGAAAATGTGGATATGATTTATGCTCCTACCTTCGTTGTTCAGGGTCGCCATGATAAAATGGTAGATACCAACAGTGCTACAATTATTTACAATGAGGTAGAGTCTCATATTAAAGAGATAAAGTGGTATGAGCAGTCGGGACATGTAATTACTCTCGATAAAGAACGCGATCAATTGCATGAAGATATTTTCCGGTTTTTAGAACAGCTAGAATGGAAAGAATAAGCTCATTGAGGAAAAACTAACATTAATAACGAAAACCGCTAAAAAGGCCATTTTAATATTTAATATTGATTTTTTAAACTAAGTTGATTGGAGCGGAAGGCGCGAGACTCCTGCGGGAGACACGAGCTGAGTGAGACCCCACAGGGAGGAACGACCGAGGAGGCCTTCGTGCGAGCCCGCGAACCGCTCGTGCCTGGAGCGGAAATCAACGGCCAAGTAAAACACTGCCTATTTTTTTTATAAAAAAATAAAATATAAGAAACTCCTAAAAGGAGGTAATAACATGGAAGAAATACAGCAACAAATTGATAGGGTTTTACAATATATGAAGGAAGAGACTTATAAACCACTCACTGTTCAGGAACTTGAAGAGGCGTTTGGCATTGAGGATTCAACTTCATTTAAAGATTTTGTAAAAGCTCTAGTGGTAATGGAAGAAAAAGGACTGGTTATCAGAACACGAAGTAATCGGTATGGACTTCCAGAAAAAATGAATTTAGTTCGCGGGAGATTGGCTGGTCACGCTAAAGGATTTGCGTTTTTGATTCCGGAAGAAGCAGGAATGGACGATGTTTTTATCCCACCAAATGAAACAAACAATGCTATGAATGGTGATACCGTACTGGTTCGAGTAGAATCGGCTACCACTGGTCAACGGCGGGAAGGGACCGTGGTCCGAATCCTAGCAAGAGGGGTTCAACAAATTGTTGGAACCTACACTGAAAGCAAGCATTTCGGGTTCGTAATTCCCGATGATAAAAAGTTTACCAGTGATATTTTTATCCCGAAAGCAGTTTCCGGTGGTGCCGTTGAAGGCCACAAAGTGGTTGTTAAACTGACAACCTATCCGGAAGGTAGAAAAAGTGCTGAAGGAGAGGTCA
>CALCRD010000076.1 GCA_937894355.1 uncultured Bacillus sp. | reverse complement strand
CTAACATGACAACCAGTTGGGTGAGACTTAGCAAACCGATTCCTAGAATTTTTGCAAACATTTGCTTAATTGGTGACACACTGGAGATGAGGATTTCCATCACCCGTGACGATTTTTCTGTAGCCACCTCTGTTGCAATCATACTTGCATACATGATGACCGCAAAATAGATGATAAAGAGTAAAAAGTACACAAGTCCCCTAGCTTGATTAAGCTCCTGTTCCGTTTTGGCATTTTTTTCTAAGGCAACTTGACTAAAGGATACTGGTTCATATAGCTTGCCAAGCTGATCTGGTGTTAAATTTATTTGCGATGCCGCCATATTTACTTTAATCTGTTGTAAAATATTTTGGAGTTCAGATGCTGTTGCTGAATCCGTAACACTCATCGCTTTGTAAGTAGCCTCAGGGAGTTTGTCTTCGCCTAGACTCAACAACAATACACCTTTATATGTGCCTTCTTCAACTTCAGCTTCGGCTTCAGATATACTGCCCTCAAATTCACTAAGGTTCATTTCATTGTTTACAGCCTTTAATTGTTGATTTAGCGGAGCATACAACTGTCCAGATTCATCGATAACCGCAATTTTATCTTGATCATTTTTATTAAAATATTCGATTATTTTTGGCATATTTGTTAAAGCAACTATAATGATGATCGTAATTGCAGTTGTTACCAAAAATGATCTTGTTTTAAGCTTTGTTAAATAGGTATGCATTAACACAATAAAAAAGTTATTCAAAAGAAGCACCTACTTTCTCAATAAAAATATCATTTAAAGAAGGCTCTTCTAATTCAAATTTACGGATAAAACCTTTACCAACAATCTGATTCAAAATTCGTTCTGCGACTATTTCTCCCTCGACTTGCAAATCGACACCCATAGCAGTTTGTTTATATTTCGTCACCCCTAGTGAAGAGGCTAAGAAATCCATTGAAAAATCGGCGTGTATACTAATATTTTTCTTTCCAAAGGACCGTTTGATGTCCTTTAAATTACCTTGGACAACCGGACGCCCTTTTTGCAAAATACATAAATGTTCGCACATTTCTTCAACATGCTCCATTCGATGGCTGGAGAAAACAATTGTTGTGCCTGCTTCTTTCAATTCGATTACGGCATTTTTTAACAACTCTACATTAACAGGATCTAAACCACTAAAGGCTTCATCCAAAATCAATAATTTGGGATTATGTAAAATGGCAGCCACGAATTGAATTTTTTGTTGATTTCCCTTTGACAGTTCTTCAACTTTTTTATCTAGGTAATCTGGTACCTTAAAACGTTCAAGCCAGTATTTTAGCTGCTTCAATGCATCCTGCTTGGACATCCCTTTGAGCCGGGCCAAATAAACCAGCTGCTCACTTACCTTTAGCTTAGGATACAATCCTCGTTCCTCTGGTAAATAGCCAATTTGATTACTAACCGAATAACCGATGGGCTTGCCTCCCCAAGTAATTTCACCCTCGCTTGGTTCAAATAGTCCTAGTATCATTCGGAAAGTAGTCGTTTTCCCCGCACCATTTGCCCCAAGAAAACCGAATATTTCATTGCTTGGAATTGCTAATGACAAATGATCGACAGCTGTAAAATCTCCAAAACGTTTTGTTACCTGGTTAAGATGTAGTTCCATACTTTCCCCTCCTTTACTCATTTCAATTATACGAGTTACTAACTAAAAAGTTCCAATTTTAATAAACTCTTTACAAAATCGTCAAATATATGTTTTAAATTATGGTTATTATTCCAAAAAAAAAAGCAAAGAAGCTCTTTGCTTTTTAAATATCCTTATTTACCAATAAACTGTGGTTGGCGTTTCTCTAAAAATGCTTGGATTCCTTCTTTATGGTCTTCAGTTTCCAACATTTTTACCTGCGCGAATTTTTCCAACTCCAACGATTTCAAAAGTTGCGGTCGGTTATTTTCGGCAAATATTTTTTTAGATTTAATCATCGCTTGGATTGGTTGCATTGACCAATTTTGCAGCTTATTTTCCAAAGAGCTAGCTAAATTTCCATCAACTGCTACTTCATCTACGATCCCCAGTGCCTGAGCGCCATCAGCTGTCATTATTTCACCGTTCCAAATTAGCTTCTTGGCTTTTGCTTCACCAACCAGCTTTTCTAGGAAGAAATGGGCTCCACCATCGGGAATAAGTCCAATTTTAATAAAATTCATGGCAATTTTGCTTGATTTTTCAGCAATGATGTAATCAGTTGCTAATGCCAAGCTCAATCCTAAGCCAGCTGCTGCGCCTTGTACTGCACTAATAGTCAATTTCGGTAAGCTATAAAGAGTAATCACTAATTCTCCGATTGTTTCCATAACCGATAGAAACTCGTCTTGAGTCGTATCTTTAAGCATCCCTTTAATATCACCACCAGCAGAAAAAGCACGCCCTGACCCAGTTAACACTACGATATCTATATCGTCTGAAATACTAATTTGCTTTAGTTTTATCGCTAGACTTTTTATTAAATCCTTGTTCAAAGCATTTAATGCTTCCGGCCTATTAAATTCAACTGTTGCTACGCGTCCTGTTACTGTAACATTAACCGGTTCTGTTACAAGTTTTTCAGCCACAAAAAACTCCCCCTTATTTTTCCTCAATCCTATTATAAAGGGTGTTGTGCAATATGATAAGACTTTTCTAAAAATTTTAAATTGGTAGTTAAATCTGTACTAGTTATTTTACTTAGTGAAATTCAAGAAACGTATGAATATCAGGCTCTCAAACAAAATATAACCAAACTTTTTAATTTTCTAAGTATTTCACATTTATGGCATAACTTTTACTATTTTAAAATTAATAAAGATAGTAAAAATGTTATTATTTGTAATAAGATATCTTTAAAACAAGGCTGTTTTCGTAAAGATTGTTGTAAAAATCCTCAACCCGATTTTTACTTGCTAACAGCTATTTTGTCGCTTGAAAGTAAATTTGCAGCCCTTTTCTCATAAATGTTGGCTGTTTTACTGTCTTAACGTAGTCTAAACACTTCGTTTTCATCTTAAAATGCAACAAAGTTTGAGAAAAAAGCCTAAAACAATATAGGAGGTGCAGTATGAGTTTTGGATTTATACCATTTTTTATTTTTTATTTAATACCAATCATATTTGTAGTCTGGTTTGCATTGAAACTTCTTAATAATCAAAAAGAAACCAACGAAATTTTAAGAAAGATATCAACTAAATTAGATGAAAGAAAATAAATCATTATAAAGTTCCAGTAAAATTTTCTTTTCAACAAAAAAATGAGTCGCCAAAGTTAATTTGGCGACCCACAAACCTATTTAATAATATTCATTTTACGTAAAAATTGAATTGGGTGTTGTTTTCGGAAATGCTCCTTAACCATATACGACACACCTTTTTCATTTTGCGATCTGGTAATCCAGTCAGCAGCCTGTTTAACCTCAACCGGCGCATTTCCCATAGCCACACCAAGGCCCACAGCCTCAATCATTGGAATATCGTCGATGGCATCACCAATTACGACCATTTCTTTCCGCGATATGCCTAGTTGATTTCCCAAATACATCAGCCCATTTAATTTGGAAATACCTGTTGGAACAATATCTAATCGCAACGGATTTAATTCAACTATTTCAACTTCGGTAAACATTCGCTGAATCGATTGTTTCGCATCCTGAAGATCCTCATTATTTTCAAAAAAGAGTTCTATTTTTGGTGGAGCAATTTTATCTTCCAACACGGTTTCACTAACACTCTCAACAAATTGATGCGAATAAAAGACTGGATCTCCCGTGCTAAATACGGTTTTCGCTAACATATTGTTGGACAATTTCGTTTTATTAATCAAAGCAAAACGTTCATGGAGAATTCGAATTTGAACGGAGAAACCCTCAAGAAACCTGACAAGTTCATAAGTAATATTCTCAGGAATTCTTTTCACCAGGATATTTTTATCTAATGAAGTGGCTATATAACCTCCACGATGAGTGACCAGCATGGACGGTATTTTTAATGCTTTGGCAACTTTATGGGCTGAAGGAAAGCTTCGAGAAGTGACTAATGTGACATATATGCCCTTTTGCATAACATACAAAATAGCTTCCTTTGTAGATCGATGAAGTTTCCCATTTGACTGAAGTATTGTTCCATCAATATTTAACGCAAGCAAGCGGTAAATCATTCATTTGCCCCCTATTCAATGGTGAGTGTCATATATCAGATTTATGAATAGGGATAGGCAAATAGAACGAATGGCAAGTATTTCGAGGAAATTACAAACTCAGTTGGAGCTTAATTATTAGCACCATACAATTCTTCTAATGGTTTCATAATTACTTGATTAATATCTGCAAGAACTACGCTCATCCGTTGTTCCGCTTCCATCAATTCCGTAATTTTTTGGTTTTGCTGTACAAGAGCTATTGTTTTTTGAGCTTCTTCCATTTCTTCTGGAGAAACGTCTTGGCCCATCATTTGCTTTTGTTGTAGTTTCATTTGAATTTCGCGGAAACCTTCAAACATCTTTTTCGCTTCTTCTTCTTCATTTACTGCTTTAAACGCTTGCATTAGACGAGTATATTCATCACTTTTACGAATCGTTCTTTCTAATTCATTGGCTGCATCATAAATATTTACTGACATGGCAATCTCTCCTTTAAGTCAAATCAACAATCTAGTCCACTATACCAAAATATACACTCAATTTCGAGTGAATGTTCTTGATGTTTATCAGGATATCAGCATGATGAACGCCTGCACTAATCCAATGGCACCACCAAGTAATCCACCTAAAAAGGTAATCATTTTAAATTCCTTTTGAATAATCGAAAGAACCATCATTTCTAAGCGTTCCACAGAAAACGATTCGACCTGCTCTTGGACTACTTCCTTTAAATGCAATTTTTCCATAATATCCTCAATTTTATTTGCCAACCAATCTCCGGCCATCATAACTGCTTTTTCAGCAAAGTCTTCTATAACAGCATCATCAATCGGGAAATCTTTGAAAGGCTTGTTAAGCAATAGTTCGATATTGATTAATTTCTTAGTTGCTTGTTTAACAAACGAAAGCAAATTGGCCTTCTCAAACTGCGTTTCCAGCGTTCTAACATCCCATTGTAAAACCTTATCCCATTCCTTTTTCAAAAGTGCTGTTAGCATTTCCTCTGTTCCTTCATTTTTAAAAAATTTGATAAGCTCTGGCTGAATTTTATCCACCAAATTCACATTTCCTAACAGCATTTGCATCATATTCCCAAACATGCCACGGT
>CALCRD010000075.1 GCA_937894355.1 uncultured Bacillus sp. | reverse complement strand
GTCTTTTAATTTTTTAGAATCATAGCCTGACATAGTAATCGTGTCAAAACCCGCTTCGTTTGCTAATAAAATAAATGACATGGACGCAAGACTTACATCTCTAGTTAATTCAAGCTTTAAATCTTCCTTGGATTGGTGTTTGTAATAATTGATTGCAGCATCCGCTAGATAATCCCTTAGCGATTCATCGTAATACCCCGCTTGGAAGCCTTCCTCATGTATGTCGATAATATTCTCTTTGTCAAATGCCTGATAATCACCCAACATGACAATTAAAGTTGAAGCTTCTATTACTTGTTGCTGATGAAAGGCTATAGGTAGTATTAAATTTCTTAAGTCCGGATTATCAATAATTAAGTATCGTGTAGCTTGAATATTATTTCCATTAGGTGACTTACTTGCACTTTCAACTAATGAGCTTATTTGTTCTGAACTTATTTTATAACTTGCATCATAATGTCTAACTGAACGTCTTTTTTCCAAAATATTTTTTACACTCATGCTATCAGCTCCGAAATTTTTATTGTCTTGCAGCTTTAATTATAGTAAGCAATAATATAGAAGAAAATAACGCACTTTAAAGTGGTATAGCCACTTAAAGGTGCCTATTTAGCGTTAGGAGGAAACTAGATGGTGAACTATAATACGGGAATTAATATTTTTATGAATATAGCAGGTGGTAAATGGAAATGTTTAATTCTTTTTTTCTTAAGTCAAAAATCAGTAAGAACAAAAGAGTTTTATGAGTTAATACCTGGCATTACACAAAAGGTTTTAACCGATCAATTGAAACAGTTAGAAAGAGATGGCCTTGTACGAAGAGAAATATTTAAAGAAGTACCGCCAAAAGTAGAATATAGCTTAACGGATTTGGGAAAATCTTTTGTACCAGTATTAAACACGATGTGTGAATGGGGAAATACATATGCAGCTATAAAAGGTCTAGATAAAGATCAACAAATTACTTGTGATTTGTTCCGCAGTGCTCAAAATGACAGGTAGTGGCAACTAGACTTGCTCCTAGCAGGTACTGTCAATCATGAAATCAAACATTTATTTAATAATAAGTGCGTAGTTGTTTATTTTTCTAGATTGATGAAATATGAGGTTTAACTAGATTTCATTAAAAATACCAAAAAATTGTCGATATAGATTATGAGGTGGAAAAATATGAAAATAACGCATGATAGTAATTCTACGAACTTTATTAAACTGTCAAATGTATCTTCTAATAGACCTAAAATGGTTCAGCAAAATACTCCAATTCGCAAAGATACATTAACAATAGGACAACAAGCACGAAATTTGTTTAAAGGTCAGCAAGCTAAAACGAGTCTTATTGAAAGTTTAATGAAGCAACGAGAGAGCATTCAACAAATGAAAAGTGATTTAAGCGAACGGACGTTAGAAAACGGAGGCGACTTATCGTCTATTAAAGAACAGCTAAAGGATTTTGAAAAACAAATAGCTGAAATTGATGCTCAAATAGCTGAACAGCAGATGGAAGAACAAAAGAAAGCGACAAACCAAAAGGATCAAGAAATAAAGAAAGAACAACCTGCCAATTCAATGGAGGATATTTTGGGCAAATCTGTTTCACTAGAACAAATGGAAACATTAGAATTGTCGAGGAATTCATTAGGACGCGAACAAAATCGTCTTGCAAGTGAAGTAGCGTTAGATGCAAGCAGGGGTACTTTTATTGATAAAAAATATGAAAAACTTTCAGATTTAGAGGATCGGATTCAAACTGTGCAAGAAAAAGTAGCCGATCACCTTCAAAATGCTGAAGATAAAGATTTACATAAAGAAGCATCTTTAACTACTCTTATTGATGAGCTTAAAGAATCTAAAACCGAACAACAACAGGATAAACTGACAGCGGAAGAAGGCAGTTAAAGTAACTAGCCCATCACCATATTGAGCTAATTTGACAGATTAACTGTTATTGTGAAGATTGAAAAAAGCCCAGTTCTCAAAATTTTGAGACTGGGCTTTTGGGCGCGATTTAATTATTATGGATATGGCAAAAGGATCGTAGCCATATGCATGGTAGCAAAATAGCTATTAATCACATGTGTATTTATATTCAGGGTTTGTTTGAATAAAATAGCCACTTCGTACTTGCCCTGCCCAGTTTTGTAATGCTTCTTTCCAAGCTATACTATCAAAAAATTCATCTACTGTTGTCGTTTCAGAAAACCATATTAATGGGGTATAAGGGGCAAGTGGACCTGCATCTCCCCAGATACCACCTGCTTTGATTGTACTTTGTTTTACAAGAAGTAAAGGAAGTCCGCGTTGTAGAGACATGGATGGTTCTATTTGTAAGAAAGGCGAATAAGGTTCAAGTTGATCCGTTCGCCGAGTTGGTTTTAATAGAGCCGCAGCTGTTCCATAACTAGAGTTTACTATTGTCCGGACATTCTCTATTGTAGTATTGGGATATTGGTCTGTATTCGGAATGGTTCTTGGGAAAAGAAGGACCTGTTTAATTTCGTTAAACATCCGAATAATAAATCGTTGCTCATTAGATAGTGGTGGTTGTGCTGATCCTAAAGTAAAAAGGTTTTGATGGCTAAAAAAAACAGGAATGCGGAAAAATGCACCTGCTGCATCATTTAAATCTTCCACAGCTTTATAAAATTGATTGATTTCAGTATTCGTATTTCTAGTTTTATTCTCACTCAAGTTTTATCACCTCCTTACGCTAACTTATTCAAAAGTTAGAAGGAAAGGCTGTGTTTACATACAATATAGCTATTCATTTTATTTCTTGTAAATTATCACCTATATATTGCGAGTGAAAAATCATGAAATGTAGTTACTAGAGAAATAAATTAGGTTGCATTAGTTTAATTTTCGAATACACATTTTTATCCTCTCTACATACAGTGTAAAAAGGAGTGGTGTGTATTTATGAAAAATCATGACCGATTTATTAAGGCTGTTAATATTCCTAATCCATTGTATCAATCCATACAAGGACGATATTTTGTTGGTCAAACAGAACCGATTTGTTTAGGGAAAGGGAAAAATGCCTGGGGAAGCTTGAGTAATCCGCATTATTCAAATGTAGATTTATATGTAAATGCGTTTACCATTACAAATCATTCGAATCAACCGTTTGTTGCTGAAATTTGGTTTAATGCAATAGCTCCTGGAAATGCGATGATTTCTAAAAACGTAACATCTGCAAATCAGGCCATTTCGCCACTTCCAAAGCCAGAAGTGAAAATTGAGTTTGCTGAACATGTAAGTGGATTTCCAAAACAGGGCGTAAATGCATTTAAACGCATTGTACCTCCACAAAGTACATTGGCAAGTGATGAAGATGGAAAATTTATATTTCCATCAGGAGAATCCTTTGTAATTTTTTTAGTTTCACCCAATGATGAATATATCGAGGCAGAAGTGGCATTTGGATGGTTTGAAAAAAAGATTAAGAAATAAATACATCTGGGCAAAAGAAGAATCGCTTGTGAACATCCGAATCGAGTAGACTAGCCGTCAACGCTAATTGATAACTTTATATCATTATTTTATATTTGA
>CALCRD010000074.1 GCA_937894355.1 uncultured Bacillus sp. | reverse complement strand
CAGAATTCCAGCGAATTCGCGGCGAAAAAATGAACAGTGACAAAGCAGTGTTAATTTAACAAGGCTCTTTTCTCAAACATTGTTGCTTTTTAGGATAAGAATGAATAGATTTGACAGTAAAACAGCAAACATTTATGAGAAAAGAGCTTGCAAATATACTTTCAAGCTACAAAATAGTTGATATCGAGTTAAAATCGGGTTTAGGATTTTAATCACGTTAAAATCGGGTTTAAGATTTTAACAACAAACTTTACGAAAACAGCCTTTAACAAACAAAAGCATGTTTTTCCATTGTGGAATTACATGCTTTTTTAGTATTAAAAATAAATATTGCCTTCTGTTAGTAAAATTAGGTTGGCTGGCTTTTTTTTCGGCGTACAATGATTACTGCTATTAGCATTAAAGCTAATGGAAGTAAAGCTCCCATAATGAGATTAAGTGGTACGTAAGATTCGAACAGGAATTCATTAAATTCGGCGTAGTTTTTTACAAATAAAAGCGAACCCATACCAATAAGCCACGCTAGTGGAATGACTAAAGGTTGGTACGAAGTTAGTTTTAAAGCTTGACCAATTCCCAAGCTTAGTCCGTAAAAAAACAACGAAATACGAATCATGGACCCTACAGTCCAAAATAAAATGGCGATGGTATCGAAACGGTTAATTACTTCTCCAGCTTTAATATATCGTACCTCTGAAAAAGTAGGAAAAGCCATGTGGGCAACTTCATCTGCCCCAAATAAGGCAATAGGTCCTGTAATCGGTCCAAGGAGAAAGATTAACGTAATAATTCCTGTCCAAACCCCTGTTTTCACGAGGTTTTTGGGACGTTGTACATAGGGGAGAATCATTCCTAAGATGACAAATTCACCAAACCAACCCATTACAGTGATGGAACCTATGGCTACAGGCTGTATTCCATTTCCTAATATCGGTAACAAATTTGAATAATCCTTATTCTCTCCCATTGTTAAAAGCACTACGGCTATTGCGGCTATTACCAGGACTGGCAGCATGATTTGGTTTAATCTTCCCAAAGTTTCTAAACCAAGATAGACAATAAAGGAAGTCAAAAGCAAAATCACAGTGATAAAGGCCCATGTTGGTGTTTCTGCCATGATTCTTTTGTATGCTTCTGCGAATAACCTTGTTCCTAAAATAACCATGATATAGAAATAGAAAAGGTAAAGGATTCCGATGATTTTTCCTGGCCAAGAGAAATGCTGAAATAGGATTTCGATTAAGGTCAATCCTGGATAGCATTGCGATAATTTAACTATTGCCAAAATCCCAATTAGACCCAGGAAGGTACCTGCTATTGCGGCAATCCAGCTATCTTGTCGACTATAAAAGAAAATTACTGTAAGTAGAACTAAATGCCCTATAATTGTCAGAGATGTGATCGCCAACATGGCAGCTTGGGTATTGCTAATTCTGCCCCGTTCAATCATAATTCGTTCCTCCGTTTCATTTTTCCAGCGGGCTTAAATGATTTAAAACACTTGCAATGGAAGGATCTTGGAAATCGTAAATGTATAAGATTCCAGCAATAATTGCGGCGCTGATAATCGCGATTTGAACCTTTATTGTTTTACGATCGTTTTTTTTCCACACGTGATAAATGTGGAGACTAGAAGATAAAAAGACTAATCCGATTAACAATAGACTAAAGATAATTTTCATCCTTTACCTCGCTTCATTTTCCTTGACTGGATCTTTACGTAGACCATATCGAGATAGATTTGCCTTAACTTTTAAATTTACCTTTAAATCCTTAAGGACGCCATTTTTCCAATTTGAAGCGAATTGATTCCATTCTAGAGGATATTCTCGATAGATTGCTTGCCCAAAACCAAAAACATCCGCTTCCCATTGTTTTTGCGCCTTATTTAAGGCTGCAGTAGCTTCATGTTTGATATGCTTCTCCAATTGTTTATTTAAATACTCGATATTTTCACTATTTAAATTCAATGATGAACAAGTTATTTCTCCAATCTCGGCTTCCACGGTTGTTTTTACAGTTATTTCCTGGTTCTTGTTATTTATATGAGGAATATATTGAGAATCGTTCTCCCTGATGACAACACTTACATAGCCGTTATTGTATTTTCCACAGCTTATAGGAACAACTTCATTTTTCATTTTTCCCCTAATCCAAAATAATCCATGTGTTTCCTGTTGATTAAAAAAACCTATTAAATTGCTGTCCTTAAAAACAGCTGTTCCATCGATACCGGTTAATAAAGGTATTTTAGGTTCCTTATTACCAGGCTTCTGTTTTACACCCTTTTCTTTTTCAGGTACTTTTTTTGTAGAAATAATAACTGCAGTAGCTGCATCAGACGTCCGACTATTGAATACTTTCGTAAATTGGCTTATATCAGTTATTTTAAAAGAAGTGGCATATCGATTAGGTTTAGAATAATCCATTATTTCTAACCCAAGTGTTGTGTTAAACTCAGGTGTATTTTTTATAATATCGGATGCTTTCCCTTTGGCAACTAATAATTGGATATTAGGTCGGAACTGATTTCCTCTTGTAAAATAATCCAATGATGACACCATTTTTTCCCTAGCTACCTTTTCTCCAAAAATAACTGCATCCATATGTCCAAAGTAAATTTTCTCCGAAAGTGAATGCGATATTTTTCCTATTGCATCGAAAATGGTTCGACCACTAGATGTTTCAATCAAGAAATGATTTCGTTGATTACCACCCGTTTTTCCGACAAATGTTTGTGAAAAGATAGTAGTAGGATTACTAATAATGGCTGTAATCTCATATTCACCTTTCTTATTAAGGTCAACTGCCAAAGCATTGATAAAGATCATATCATCTATTTCCACTGCACTCCAGCAACCAGTTAGTAGGAAAGTGATTATCAATAATTGTATGAGCATCAGTTGTTTATGTTTTCTTTTGTTGTCCCATCTTGTTTTACTCATTTTTTGTCATCCTCCTTTTTTATTGGAGGTATTGCAAAGTTTTGATCGCCCGCTCGCTTAGTGTTTTCGACACTAATGCCAGCAATTCTTGTCTCCATTGCCCACCACGGTGCCCGAATAAAGACATCTTTCCAGCTTTCTTTTCTTGCAGGAGATACAGGTGAAAAATAGGGTACTCCGAAAGATCTTAAATTTACCAAATAGGTTAAGCCAAACATAAGCCCAACAATAATCCCCAAAAATCCGAATAATCCAGCCAGGATAACCAGTGGAATTCCAGAAAAACGGATGATTTGATGGAAGGCGTAGTTTGGAAGAATAAATGATGTTAACGCTGTTACAGATACAACAACACTCAGAACAGGACCAACAATTCCAGCCTGAATAGCAGCCTGTGAAATAATGACGAGTCCCAAAATTGTGACAATTGGCCCACCAAATGGTTTCGGCATACGCAAGCCAGCTTCTCTGAGGAGTTCATAGGTTAAGAGCATAAAAAGTGCCTCAATTAACACGGGATAGGGCAGGGATTCATGGTTTGAGGCAATCCGGATGATGAATGGATTTTGTAATAAGTCTTGATGAAATGTGGTTAAAGCAACAAAAAAGGCCGGTAAGATGAGCGTAATAAACAGACCAAGAAATCGAATCCAACGAATAATGGTTGCAACTAAAGCTCCGTCATAATAGTCCTCGCTTGAATGAAGAAATTCAACAAACAGGGCGGGAACAGTGAGTGCAAAAGGGGTTCCGTCAATAAGGATAGCTACTTTTCCATCTAATAAGCCTCCACAAACCCGGTCAGGTCGTTCAGTACTAAATATCGTTGGAACCGGAGATCTAGGAGAGTCTTTAATCATCGATTCAATATATTGACTGTCCAAAATACCATCAATATTAATCCTAGATAACCGTTGATGTACTTCCTTGACAATTTCCAGATTGGCAATCCCTTTTATGTAGACAACACTTATCTTTGTGTTGGTCTTTTCTCCAAGGGTTAAATTTTCAATTTTTAAAGAAGGTGTTTTGATTTTTCGGCGAATGAGCATAACATTTTTTTGAATATCTTCAACAAAACCTTCTTTGGGACCCCTGATTGTGCCTTCTGTTATTGAATCATTTACTTGGCGACCATGTGATTCTCTTGAACGAAAAACAAAGGCTGTTTCTGTCTTTTCAATGAATAATACTGCATTTCCCTCCAATATTTGCTCAGATACAGACTCGATTGAGGTTACTTCCATTACGCTGCTATATAAAAATCGTTTTTGGATGAAAGAAGAAAGTGCTAGGTGTGAATGGCTTGATTCAGAGTAAGAAGCTAGACCCTGTTCAATTTCAAACATCGCTTGATTACTGACCATATCGGATAGATAGACCAAACAACAAGTGATACTGCTTAGTTCTGTTTGCTGAAAAATAATATCATCACATGAATCAAAAATTGGTTTTAAGTTGTCGATATTTTTTACCATTGAGGATGATAATGGTGTATTATTTGCGTTCTCGTCTGATTGCTTTTTCGACCTGTCTTTAGGAAATAAACCTACCATTTGCTAAACACCTCCTAATTGGTAAGTTTTCCTTGAAACAAGGTAAATATGCATGATTTCTGAGAGATAGCCAAAAAAGCAAAATATACATTTCGTTGCGAAGAAATAAGCAGTGGGATTCTAGAAATGGGGTAATATAAAAGGAAGCGGCCATAATGACAGCTTCCCTTAGTTTAGCTAAATCGTTCAAATGATGATATCAAATCCTTACGCCGGTATACACTTAAAACGATTCCAATAATCCCAGCATTAAGCAGTGTGGGGGTCAGTCCATAGCTTATAAATGGCAATGACATGGCTGTGAGTGGGAAATATCCCAGAGTCATGCCGATATTGTAGATTAATTGGACGGCAAAAAGAGTAATTCCGCCGATGAGAAGGAGTTTGCTATAAGGATCTTTCACTTTTTGAGAAAACATGATCATCCTCGCTATAAAAAGTGAGAGAATAATGACCAGGATGATCCCCATCGTCCAGCCAAAATGATAGGTAACACTTACAAAAGCTAAATCACGAAAAGAATCTGAAGACACCGGGAACATTCCTTTGTCCTTTTGTTGTCCAAACCATCCTGCTGCTAAAAATAATTTTTTTATGAGTAAGTATTGGTAACCTGCGGTTGTGGAATATTGCTCAGGATTAAAAAAAGCTAATAAACGCACTTTTTGATAACTTGCTATAGTTGCCCAAATGATAATTCCAGCGATTGTAACAAAGCAAAGAGTTATAGAATTAATAAAAATTACTGTTTTTCGCTCAAACTTGCTCCACCACAGCATAACAAACACCATGACAATATAGATGAATGTAGTAGAGAGTTTGCTTACTGGGAGAAATAAAAAGAGCGATATTAGAAATAATCCACTAAACTGCCACACCTTAAACTTGTTATTTTGGAAAAAAGAAGACCACGCTAGATAAAAGAATGGTAATGCCGTCATGCTTTCGAACACAGGTCCAATTCCAATTTTTAGATAAGGTATGCCATTAATCCTTGGAGCAAACGCTGGAGGCAAAAATGGTAAAGCTAAGAGAAACAGAATTCCTATCGTGTAAAATAACCAGCCATAATTTTTAAATTTTCGATAGTCAAACAACATTAGACCAATTGTAGTAATTACTCCAAACAGGATGTAAAAGGTCTTTTTTGTAGCTAAATTCCCATACATTTCATCTAGATTCATTAAAGGTAAAAACCCAAACGCCATAATAGTGACCAATAATATCACCAATAACCAATCAACACGAGGACGGTGCAACTGGTTGAATTGCCGACCAATGGTATTGGGGCTACCCATTTGTTCCACCGCTTTTACTTCCGCTGCTGCTTCCGAAAATCCCCTTTTCATCCAATCTTGTTTAGCAGACTTAATATGGTAGCTTAATTCAGCGCTTACAAATTTCTGGGCTTCTTTTGATTTGATATGGCTCAGGACTGCGCTTAAAAAATTATCTTTTTGATCCGCCAAATTGGTTCACCCCTCTAACAGTCCTTTTAAAATTACTCTTTTCTTTGCTTGTTTATTTTCCGCTTTGTTCAATAACTTCTTGCCTTTATCATTTAAACGATAAAGCTTTGTTTCTGATTCGTCCCAGACAGTTTTTAGCATCCCTGATTGTTCCAGACGATGTAACAGGGTATAGAGTAATCCTTCATTTTCGTCATATTTCTTAATTCCCCGACTGCGTAGCTTTTTTGAGAGTTCATAACCCGTTTTTTCTTGAACAAGGAGCTGAAAAACAGCGAGAATCACGTCTTCTTCATTTTCAGATTGCAGGTTAATTTGTTGATGAATTTCTTTCCGATGTTTATCGGTAAAGTCCAACTGGTTAAAGGAAATTTGCTTCATCGTTTTTCGCAGGTTTCGTAACCGATTTTCCATTTTGTTTATCCCTCCAATTGCTCTTTTAAAAGTTCTTTGGCTCGTCGAAGTCGCGTTTTAACCGTGTTTTCTTTCACTGAAGTGACCTCGACAATTTCCTTGATGGACATTTCTTCAAAATAATAGAGGAAAATAACCTCGCGATATTTAATTGGAAGATTCATGACAGTTGCCACCAGTTTTTCATCCTCACTTTTTTGGATGACTGCCGACTCGACGGTCGCTTCTTGAGAAGTGCTGTTTCCTATTTGTTTTTCCGAGAATATAACATTTTTGTTATACCAGCTTTTTAGGTAATCCTTGCAATGATTGATGGCTATTCGCCACAACCAAGTTCGGAGTTGTGATTGTCTATTGTATGTATGAAGCGATTTGTAGCACTTAACAAATATATCCTGCGTTAAGTCCTCGGCGATCGCCTTATTTTTTACATAGGAATAAACTAACTGTAAGATTTCTTGACCATATTTCTTCATAATCGCATCTATAAGTTCGGGTTTTTCTTCGGTTTCAAATGCTTCCAAAATTATGTCTTGCACAGCTTCTCCTCCTTTCTAGTAATTAGACGAGGTAGTCATATAAGAAGTTTTTAAAATATTAATTAATTTGTTTAATATATAAGCTGTTTTAAAATGGGCAGTTGATTTCCGCTGCAGGTCGCTCGCGCACCTTAGGGGCGGGCGGTGAGCCT
>CALCRD010000073.1 GCA_937894355.1 uncultured Bacillus sp. | reverse complement strand
CATCTGAATCAGCATCTGCATCTGAATCTGCATCTGCATCTGAATCTGCATCTGCGTCTGCGTCTGCGTCTGCGTCTGCGTCTGCATCTGAGTCAAGTGGAGCTGCAAGAGCTAATTTATTGTCTTTTGAACCTAATACTGTAACATCTACTAAAGAATTATTACCAGCTGATGCGAATGAATAAACACCATCTGTTGAAGTTGGAAGAGTATCAAGTGCTATTTCAAGAGTAAACTTGAACGTTTTATCAGTTAATAAGCCTAGATTTAACAAGTTATTGAATTTTAGGCAAACACTATTTGTTGCAGGATCTACAACAATTTGACTTGGGCCGAAAGTTCCCTTGTTTCGGATAACTTCAATTCCTAATAAACCAACTACAGGCACATCATATGTAGCAGTCAATGAATTTTTTAAGCTACCATTTTTCACAAGACTAGCAAACTCGCTAGGCATTTTAAACGTGATACCTTGTTGTTGTAGAAGCCCTAAATCTAATAAACCACTACCTTGGTAATTTAAAGTAATTTTATTAGAGTTTGGATCTTTAAATCCTGTTAATTCCTCATTTTCGAAAATACTTACATCTGCTAAAGAATGAGATTGACTTACTTGTACAGAAACAAGTGGATTTGCTACTGGAGCTGCTGCTGCAGTTGTTTGAAACGGTGCAATAGCAATAGCTGTTGTTGCTAATAATGCAGTTGCTTTAATCGCTACCGATTTCTTACGATTGTTCATATTCTTTTTGAAATCAAATTTTTTACTCACTTAAAAAGTCCTCCCAGATATGTTATATTTTTACTTCACATTAAAATAATAGACATAATTTTCCTTCTAATCAACTAATTCACCACATCTTTCTACCATTTTCCTGTAATATTTTTCGCCAAATTTCTCATAATTGGAAAAATTGTATCATAATGGATTGTCTTTTTGCATAAATCCTTATAGTTTCAACTTAATATTATTTGAGAGGAAACCAAAAAAACCCGCCCGATAGGCGAGTTTTTTCGATGATTATTCTAATTTCTTCTTACTAAATAGACAATTCTTGAACCTAATCCTAAAATTAACGTTGCAAGTCCAATTAAACCGATTGTTCTAATATTTGTAGCAGTATTTGGAGTTTCACCGCTAATAGAATTTTGTGTACCGTTTGAGTTATTATTTGAATCTTTAACCCCTACTTGATCAGCATCTTTGTCGGCATCGGCGTCTGCGTCTGCATCGGCATCTGCGTCTGCGTCTGCGTCTGCATCGGCATCTGCGTCTGCATCGGCATCTGCGTCTGCATCGGCGTCTGCATCAGCATCTGCGTCTGCATCTGCGTCTGCATCGGCATCTGCATCTGCATCTGCATCTGCATCGGCATCTGCGTCTGCATCGGCATCTGCGTCTGCATCAGCATCTGCGTCTGCATCTGCGTCTGCATCGGCATCTGCGTCTGCATCTGCATCGCCATCATCTGGAACTGGAGTAACTGGCGCTTTAATTTCAATTGGAGTTGAGTCTGTATCTAATACCGAAACATCAATTAACGCATTTTTACTTCCAGCGGCAAAAGTATAGGTACCATCTGCTGCAGCTGGTGGATTATTCAATTGAATTCCTAATGTAAAAGAGAAATTTGCTGGTGACAGTAAATTCAAATTAAGCAAACTCTTATAATCTAGAGTAATCGTATTGTTTGCAGAATCTACAACAATAGCCGCATTTGAAAATGCACCTTGCGATTTACCAAGTTCAATACCTAAAACACTAATTGAAGTGATATTGTAGCTTGCAGTTAAAGATTGTTTGAAATTCGGATCTTTTAGCAAAGCAGAAAATTCACTTGGCATTTTAAACACTACTGATTTGTTTTTTAATACACCAACACTCAACAACCCTGATCCACTATAGGTTAATGTAATCTTGTTTGTGGCAGGATTAATGCTTCCTACTAACTTATCAGATGTTAAAACAGTAGCATCAACCAATGAATTCGGTACCGCTGTTGTACCCAATAATGACCCAAGGTCTGCGGCAGCAGCTTGTAGTGGTAACATCCCACCCGTTGCAATAATAGCCGTCGCACTCATCACCAATAAAGCCTTTTTTCGATTTCCCATCCTTCATTCACCCTTTTTTTACATAATTTTTAAAAACTTTGTCCATAAATGATATATATTAGTAAAATTGCTCCTACTATGATAGTAGACTTAAAATTCTGCCTAATCAAGGTATTCCATTTAATTTAATTTTATTTTTTTTCAATAATTTCAGAATTATTTCACTTTATTTTCTAATCGGTTTGGTTTATAATTGTGATAATTGTCACCTTGCGTTCTTTTTAGCGAATGGTACGGACTCAAAAAAGGACTAGCAATTAAATACTAGTCCTTTCAAAAAAGCCTACTTTTTGTTTTCGAAAACAATTTGTATATCCAGATTGTCCTTAACTAAATTTAATTTTTCTATCAATAATTATAAAATCTTACTCAAAAACGTTTTCGTTCTTTCTTGTTGCGGACGTTCAAACAACTCTATCGGTTCATTTTCTTCTATTATATATCCACCATCCATAAACAGCACTCGGTCTCCCACTTCTTTGGCAAAGCCCATCTCATGGGTAACCACAACCATCGTCATTCCCTCTTTAGCCAATTGTTTCATAACTTCGAGTACTTCCCCTACCATTTCTGGGTCAAGGGCAGATGTCGGTTCGTCAAACAACATGATTTTCGGTTCCATCGCTAGTGCCCGAGCAATCGCTACCCGCTGTTTCTGGCCCCCAGAAAGAGAATCCGGATAAGCATTGGCTTTATCCTCCAAACCTACTTTTCGAAGAAGCCCCAACGCTTTTGTACGAGCCTTTTCAACATGCATTTTTCTAACCTTTGTCGGTGCCAACATCAAATTTTCAAGAACTGTTTTATGAGGAAATAGATTAAAATGTTGAAAAACCATCCCAACCTCTGTTCTTACTTTATTAATATTCGTTTTCTTATCAGCTAGATCTACTCCATCGATAAAAATATGTCCACCACTTATTCCCTCTAATAAGTTAATACATCTAAGAAAGGTCGATTTTCCAGAACCTGACGGACCAATCACAACAACTACTTCCCGTTCCTCAATTGTTGCGGTTATTTCTTTTAAAACCTCATTATCTCCAAAAGATTTCTGTAATTTTTCTACCTTTATCATTCTGTCTTCAACCTTCTTTCAATAAGGTTTAGTAAGAAACTTAAAGATAATGTTAAAACTAAATAGATTAGTGCAACCATTAAATATGGCTCCCACACTCGAAAATACTGACCGGACATAGCTCTTCCCCAATACATTAGTTCCGGAGCTGCAATTACGGCAGCAAGCGAAGATTCCTTGATAAGTGTTACAAACTCATTTCCTAGTGGAGGAATCATTCTTTTAACTGCTTGTGGTAGTATTACATAACGCATCGCTTGAACGTGAGTCATCCCTAAAGAACGGGCTGCTTCCATTTGCCCCGAATCGATTGATTGAATTCCAGCGCGAAATATTTCGGAAATATAAGCAGCAGAATTTAAAGACAATGCTAGAATAGCAGCAACAATTGCATTTGTTTCTCCGGTAAAAATTGGAACAATCCCAAAATGAATTAATAATATTTGAACGAATAATGGCGTCCCGCGAAAAAAGGTAATATAAACATCAAATGGTAATGCAAGTAAACGATTTTTCATCATCTTCCCTAAGCCAATCATCAATCCCAAAACAGTTCCAATTAATATTCCGGCTAGTGAAAGCCCGATTGTAAGAAGCGTCCCTTTCAAAAAGAAAGGTGCATATTCAACAATGATATCTATCCTGAAATCCATCCCTTACCCTCCTTTTAGCACAAAATTGCGTAACATCCATTTTATGAAGTTACGCAATTTCTGATTATTTTAAATTGAAATTTCGAAACAGTAAGCCTGGTGTCAGGTGCCCACTAATATAGAATAACCTACTGCTGATTTTTTAATAATTCTAACTCTGGTTCAACACCAAACCAATCTTTGTAAATTTTAGTATATGTTCCATTGTTAAGTACTTCTTTAAGAGCAGCATCTATTTCAGCTCTTAACTTACTATCTTTCGGAAAACACAGTCCATAAAATTCCTTTTCAAAAGTCCCCTGGTCCTCAAAGACAACTAGCTTATCTTTAGGATTATTTTTAGCATATTCTTCAACCACGGTATTATCTGCTACAACTGCATCCGCTCCACCACTGTTCAATTCCATTATTGCTAGGTTATTATTTTCAAACTTCTTAATATTTTCATTGTTTTTTCCTAATAATTTATCCATTGCTAATTGCCCAGTGGTTCCATTTTGCACAGCTACCACTTTTCCAATAAGATCAATGGCTGTTTTAATCTCGCTACCTTCCTTAACCATAATCTTATTTGTCGATAAGAAATATGGCACCGAGAAATCATAGGTTTGTTTTCTGTCATCATTTATTGTTATGGAAGATACTCCAAAATCAGCACGTTTTCCTTCAACTTCTACAAAGACTGGATCCCAACCAACATGTTCAATATTAACCTTATATCCAGCTTCCTCCACAACAGCATTTACTAAATCGATATCAAATCCGACAATTTCTCCCTTGTCCATATATTCAAATGGTGCATAGGCGGCATCTGTAACAACACGAAGAGTCTTCTTAGTTTCTTCTGCTCCATTCTCTTTGTCATCTGTTTTTTCTTTACTTGTTCCACACGCTGACAAAGTTACAGCAAATGACATCAACAGGACAACCAACAGCATTAGCTTTTTTCTCATTTAGCAAAAGCCCCCCGTATTATTATATTTTCCCACATTACCTCCATAAACCCTAACAATAGAATCGATATCTTTCGACATATTTTATTATAATAGGAAATGTTTCTTTATACAATATTCCGCATAAAAAAACTTTACCAAACTACTATCCCGAAATATAAAACGTTCATATTTCTAATTACTCGTAAAAATTCATTTAATAAAATCATGTAAAAAGCGTTGATAACACTGGTTATTATTAATAAATTAACATTTAAACCTAAACTCCACTTAAACCAACTAATTATTTTTGTATAATTTTTATATTATTTCATTTATTATTTCGCTATACAAAAAAACCGACTTCTAGAATAAAAAAGTCGGTTTAGAATGCTACTAAATTCATCCAAGTTTGGTTGTTAATCAATTCCTTTTGCATGTCTCACTAATAAGTTCCGTAATACCTTATCATGATCGATCTCTGCAGAATTCAGGAAAAACGCTTCCCCTTTTTCATTAGCAATTTCAATAAAAGCCTCGACAACACGTGGGTCAAAATGTGTACCACTACAATTTTCCACTTCTTCCATAACTTCTTTTAGACCCCAGCCTTTTTTGTACGATCTTGTTGAGAGCATCGTATCAACCGAATCACACAAAGTAACTATCCTTGACTCAATCAAAATTTCTTCCCCTTTTAATTTTCGAGGATAACCATTCCCATTAAAATGTTCGTGATGTTGACCGATTATTGTTGCTACTTTTTCCATTCCCCGAGTTTGCTTCATAATTCTTTCCCCAATTAATGTGTGGGTTTTAATAATTTTAAACTCCATTTCGTTTAAAGCGCCTGGTTTTTGCAAGATCTTTTCGCTTACTGCCAGCTTTCCAATATCGTGAATAAGCCCTCCCCTTTTTAGATCATGAAGATCCTCTTCAAGTAATCCTAATCGTTTCCCAATTTCCACAGCATATTTAGCCACACTTGCGGAATGACCAAAAAGACTATTATCTCTAGCATCAATTACTTGTGATAAGGTTAGCAATAATTGTTCATTATTTTCCTGCAAAGCTTGATTAAATTGTTGAAGCTGTTGCACCATTTTTTCCTTTTCCTTGCTAAATAAATACATATTGTAACGAAGGAGTAATAAAGGAAGGACAAACCCAATTAGGCCATATATATAAAATAAATCATATACAACTGCCAATAATAAACCCATAAAGGCAATTATCGTATAGCTCGCAACAACCCAGTCAATTGAGCTTTTAATCACATAAAATAATCTTTCGCCCGAGGCAAAAGCTACCACTGCACCAATCGTGATAATATCGAGAAAAACGAAAGTAAACATAGTAAGCAAAAGGGGACCGATGTTTCCCGAACTTAGTAAACTACTGCCCTCAACATAAAAGCTATTCCATACCAAATAGCTTAAAAATGTAATATTAACTGTTTGACATATATTAAAAGAAAACTTATAGGCATCTTTGACAAGTGGGAATAACATGGCAAATAGACCATAAAAAAAGGCAAACAGGAATACCTCTAATGGATTAAACAGAATAATGGCAGACAATATAATGGCTGCCCCCGCCGAAATATTCACCTCTTGAGCTTCTATTGAAAAAGCACTCAGTCGCAAGACTTCCAAAAGACATCCGAAAACAATAAAAGGGATAAGCTGAATAAAGGAAAAGGGATAGTTTTGAAGCAATATATAAATAAAAATAATAAGCGTTACCAGAATATGAGAACAAATATAGAGTTTAGCTTTTATCGTCAATGCTCCCATTCCTTTCACAAATGAAAAATTTCCCTTTTTAAACACCATAAATTATATTTGAAAAATAATATTTAGCATTTAATATTCTATCCACTATTATAGTAAACCACTTTCCTAAAGATAATCAAAACAAATTCGTTTGTTCAAAATATTTTTTTAAAAAAGGCCACCAGATTTCTGGTAGCCAAATTATTATTATTCGCTTATAGTTTGTCCAATTTCCTCCCATTGACTTCTCCATGTGAACTTTGCCCAGTCAACAGATCTCCAAGTGAATTTTAGCCATTCTAAACTTCTCCACGTGAATTTAGAATAATCTACTGTGTTATCTTGAGTATTTACAAATTCCGATTGCTCCCATTTATTATAGGAACTCAAATCTATTTGAGTTAAATAGTCTGCGTTATTGGCTAATTCAATCGCTTTTGCCACATCAATAATATTAGCTCCCTTAGTCGCTGTAGGTTGTGCGGTTTGTGTGAGTAAATATTTTATTTGATTTGGAGTTAGTTCAGGATTAGCTTCTAATAATAAGGCAATTGCCCCAGTGACAACTGGAGCTGACATCGAAGTTCCGCTCATTTCTATGAAATTCTTATTATATACAGCCTCGGGATTTTCTTTAGCCAAAATGGCTGTTTCTGATGGTAAATAAGAAACAAGTTTCATTCCAGGTGCATTTAATTCTGGCTTCACAACCTCGTCTTCAGTAACCCCTCTTTTTGACCATGGCGCAAGTTCAATTGAGTTAGGCGCATATTTTCCCGCGCCATCAAAAGCACCAACAGTAATAACAAAAGGATCATTTGCTGGTGGGTAATTAATGTCACTTTGATTAGTCTGATCATTTCCAGCTGCGGTAACAACTGTTACTCCATTTAACCACAATTGTTCAACTGCAGCACTAACAGGGCTATCTAAATATGATTGATTTATGGTTGATGAAACCGATAAATTTACAACTTTAATATTATAGTCTTCTTTATTATCATAAACCCATTGAAGACCTAACAGTAGATCAACCTCATCCACTTCTCCGTTATCAGTTCCAAGTTTAACATTGATTATATTCGTTTTTGGAGCTACACCAGCATGAATACTGTCCCCAGTAATAATTCCGGCTACATGAGTTCCGTGTCCATACAGATCGTCTACTGTGGTTGCAACAGGATTAATCGCAAAAGATTTTGTCACATTCAAATCACTAATATCTGATACTCCGCTGTCTAATACAGCTACAGTTACACCAGAACCAGTATAGTTTACATCATCCGCGTTAATTAATTCCTTATGGGTATTTCTATTTCCTAGTGCTTTGCCTAGTTTATTTTCCTCGCCGATTTTAAATTTAGCCGATTCTATACGGTTACTTTCACTAATATTCTTAAATCCAACCTCTTGCTTTACTTGGTTAAGGCGATTAACCGGAACCAAAGCAATAAAACCATCAATCAAATCAACCTCTTGTTCAACCGATCCTCCAATTGATTGTATATAGTTTTTAGCATCAAAACCTGGTTTTGCTTGAAAAATAATTTCTTCCAGTGCCACTTCTGAGAAAGTTGCTTTTTCCTTTGTTAAAAGATTAGTAGGTTCCCCTGCTCCGTAAAAAAATGATGTAGCTAATGCTACTGTTGCGGATATGGACAATAGTTTAGAAGAAAATTTCATTCTAGTAGCCCTCCTAGTTTCAATTCTGATTGAACAGGATAATATTATTATTCTGTTTTTACAATAACTTTTTTTCGATTGCTGGTTTAAATAGTTTTATTTGGAATGCTTATTGTTACGCACCCATAATTGTAACCTATTTTTCATTGATAAAATTATTTTATTTTTGAATATTTAAGGTATTATTGCCAAATATTACTTTTCTAATATAAGATTTATTTACAAAAACATTAACTACCTGCTAATTTGATAAAAACTACTATATCCTATTCAAACCTCTACTTCCAAACTTTCCAAATATTTATAACCCCCAAAAAGATTTATAATCCCACGTAATAGTTTAGTGCAAGTTCGCAACGAAAAAAAATTTTAAGAGGTGGAACAATATGAAATTTAATTTTAAAAAAATTACCAAGACCACTTTAGCACTTATATTTGCTAGTTCGTTTATTTTTCCTTCTTTAGCTTTTGCTGAAGAAAGCACTACAGAAACCAGTACACTTGAAACGGTTGATTTACAAGAGGTTCAAACAGAATTAGAAAATGTCCAAACAGAAACTCCTTCAGTCGTTCCGGGAGACTTCTTCTATTTTGCAAAAATTGCTTTTGAAAAAATCAAACTGGCTTTTACTATGGATGATGCAAAAGAAGCTGAACTTATGGCAACATATGCTTCTGAAAGATTAGCTGAAGCTGCGGTTTTATATGGTGAAGGTGATGAAGCCAAAGCCCTTGAAATAATCCAAACGGCGATTGAATATATGGAAGACTCACAAAATCTAGTAGACTCGGAAACACCGGCTTCTGAAGAAGATGAAGTTACTAATGATGAGCCAGCAACAAATGAAGATGACGAGGTAAATACCGAAGACGAGAACACTACTCCTTCCGAAGATGAAAACACCGACGAACAGGAGCCAGCTAACGAAACGGAAACTATGATAAGAAATAATATAGTTGCTTTAACTGCTGCAATGGCCCATGTTGGAAATGAAAATGCTAAAGCGCAATTACAAAAAAATATTGATAAAACTTACGCAAAGATTGCCAAAAAACTAAAAAAATTCGAAGATAAATATGGAACAAACGAGCTAGACGACCAAGAAATAGAAGCTCCTACTGATCTTGAACCAGTTGTTGTACCTGATCAATCTGTAACTGAAGAAGCTGCAGAAGAAGTAACAAATACAGATGAAACTACGATTGTTGCACCTACAGTTAATTCAGAATCAACTAATGTAACAATTCAAGACAAAGCTAAGGACAAACAAAATAAAATAAAACCAGAAAAAATCAAAGAAAATAAACAACCGCAAAATAAAAATGCGCAAAACCAAGGTAAAAAACCTGAAGCAAAGCAAAAAAGTAATAACGGTAATGGTAACGGAAAGAACTAACCTTAATAGGTTTCTACTTTTCCCAAAAAATCGTTTTTCATCACCCCCCCGTTAAAAAACTTTCTAACGGGTGCTCTTTAAGGGACAAAACAACAAATTTCTCCAGACAAAAGGTACAAAATCGCAATGATTTTCGTACCTTTTTTTATTGGACTATCTACGGTTTTCAAAAAATTAGTATACGAAATTGCTTGGCAATTCCAAACTTGCGAATTGATACTCTTCACTCGTGATTTACAATGAATAGGGTCAAAGAGGAATTTGGGTCCAATAGGAATATCTATTTGCTATTATTGTTTCCGAAGTTTAAGTATCTTCGGACACAGGGAGGCTAATTCTTGGCTGTTGTGTCCGAAGTTTGAGTATCTTCGGACACGGGATGGCTTATTCTTACCTGTTGTGTCCGAAGTTTTGGCATCTTCGGACACGGGATGGCTAATTCTTGGCTGCTGTGTCCGAAGTTTTGGCATCTTCGGACACGGGATGGCTAATTCTTACCTGTTGTGTCCGAAGTTTGGGTCTCTTCGGACACGGGATGGCTAATTCTTACCTGTTGTGTCCGAAGTTTGGGTCTCTTCGGACACGGGATGGCTAATTCTTGGCTGTTGTGTCCGAAGTTTAGGCATCTTCGGACACGGGGAGGTTAATTCTTGGCTGCTGTGTCCGAAGTCTGAGTATCTTCGGACACGGGGAGGCTTATTCTTGGCTGTCGTGTCCGAAGTTTTGGCATCTTCGGACACAGGATGGCTTATTCTTGGCTGTCGTGTCCGAAGTTTTGGCATCTTCGGACACAGGATGGCTTATTCTTGGCTGTCGTGTCCGAAGTTTTGGCATCTTCGGACACGGAGAGGTTAATTCTTGGCTGCTGTGTCCGAAGTCTGAGTATCTTCGGACACAGGGAGGCTTATTCTTGGCTGCTGTGTCCGAAGTCTGAGAATCTTCGGACACGGGATGGCTTATTCTTGGCTGTTGTGTCCGAAGTTTGGGCATCTTTGAACAAAAAAAGGCAAATGTTATCTGTTGTGTCCGAAGTCTGGATACAAGAAAAAGCATAGCGAATTATTTCAACCAACGCCATGCTTTTTCCTATGATATTTCATATTTTTTACTGTTTGCACCTCAAAAACCCCCCCTAAGAATTTTCGGAGGGGTTGTTTTGTGTTCCTAATTGTATTGATAAGCTGAACCTGCAATAATCATCCATTCGTATTGAATCAGTCTTAAATCAAAGACGGTTAATGGGTCATTGTACGATTCCGGATGGTCATCCATTTCCTTTAATATATCTTGTTTATGCAAATTATCTTCTTTAGCTTCCTTTATGAACTCATCGAGGACATCATCTGGGTTTTGGAAAAACATGACCATATCCCGGTCCAATCCTTTTTCAAATAGCTCAAACTGGGCCATCAATTTTGAGACAATTGACTCGGCAATGTTCTGATAATCTTCAGTTTCGATAAAATGCTTGTATCTTTTAGCTAAGCTAGTTTTATTTTGCCCTATAGAGCCAAGAAGCTTTCCGGCACTTTTAAGTAAAAACTGCGATGGTGTATTCCTTAGAAAAATATTGCTGTTTTCCAAATATATATTACTCGTCAGCCTAGTTGCATCTCTTTTCCAATCTTCTAATACCCTAAAATCACAATTGAGCTCCATCCGATTTTCTTCAAACATGTCATTGAATCCTGCACTTAACTCATCGAGGAAGGTTTGACTTTTCTGAAATTCTTCCGCTGATTCTTTAATCCATGCTTCCAAAGCAGAGTGAAACTTTGGAAGAATAGTTGAATGAACGTACTCTTTAATGGTCCTATTCATATGCTCATTTAACTCAAGATGAATTTTCCGGAAATCGCTATCCTCAGTAACTAGTGTTACACTCTCTTTTAGTAACTTTGGAATCGTATCGAGAATTTCTTCCTGAATGACTTCTTTGACTTCCTCGTAGGAATTTTTAACCTTGGCTAGCTTTTCTGCCTTTAAATCATTCAGTTGATTGATTGCTCCATTAAGCTTGCCGACCATCTTTTTATTCCAATTAATAGATTCTACTAGGTTCGTTTCCTTCTCGACTCTTTTTTCCAAAAGGGCAGTGATCGTCTTTCGGACGAAGTATAGAATTTTTTTGGCCCTAGCTTCGTTATATTTCCCCCTAATAATGTTGCCAGTGATAAATTCCCCTAAATCATTAAGCTGATCCCAGCCTTTATTTGCTTCAGAAAATGTAAAAAGTTTGGCTACTGGGAAATAATTGCTAATAATTGTCCCTAACTTATTTTTCCCTTCAGAGGATTGATTTGAACTAGTATACAGCAAGAAATGAAACGGCAAATCTGGATTCTTCTTTTGTATCTTCAAGAACAAATCACGGTCTTTTTCTAAGAAAGGATCATTTTCATTCACCAAAAACAGCAAGCTATCTGCCAGATTTAACACATCATCCTGGTCTTCATTAAGTTCAGAGCTATCAATTAATGATAAATTAAATTCTTCTAGGAATCTATTCGGATGTTTCATTTCAACCCATTTCCCAGCAACGGCTATTTCATTTTCAGCATCATCATTTAACGGGCTATTCAACATCTCGGAATAGGTCAGTTCTACCGTTTCTCTGGAATCGTTGTGAGTAAATATTGTTGTTGTTGCTGTTGGTTCTAAATCAGCTTCTCCCACCAACTTCTTCAAAAGTTCAGGATGCCCTTTTCCTAAATCACCAGCAACTAATACATTATGAGTTTCCAGGTTTTCCAATTTGCCAACAATCCATTTCATCCTTGGACTCACCTGGATTTCTTGAATCTCGGCAAAGTGAACCATGGCATCAAACAAATTCAAACCATTTTTAACCATATGATTATTTTTCTTGGAATGATGTAGTAAATTCTCAGCATGATCCACTACTGCGGAACTAATTTTTCCAGAAAAAATTTCATTCCACGCTAAGATTGCTGAAGCTGCAAAAGCGGCTTCGTCCCCATCAACAATTTTAAGCCAATTCGTAAGCAAATCTGGGACAATATCATGCACCTCACTGAGTAAAAACTTGCCACTAAGTAGAAACAGATAGGTTTCTTGGTAGTGCAAAGATAGATTTTTCCAAGCATCGCTTTTGGTTATCTGACTATTTGCAAATAGACCATTATATTCAGTTAACCAAGTAAAATAGGTTTCTTTCTCCTTATAACTATTCCATAATGCTGAAGAAAACCTTGCAAATAAACGGTTGTCTATTGTCAATACCGTTTGCAGGATCTCAGAAAAATAATCTGGACTTACTGCTATCATGTGTTTATTTTCGATGTATTCAATTAATGTATTAACCCATTGTTGGTTATTCGTTCTAATCGTTTCATTCACTGCAAGTTCGAATGCATTGTTCCAATCCTTATGCTTTTCAAAAAATGTTCTAGCCAATTCAGTAATATCCTCATAATCAGGATTTAACGCCACGGCTTGTTTAATCATTTCTGCGGCCAAATCATCCCTATCTTGCTTTTGATAAAGATAGAATAACTTGATAGCCACTTCCGTATTTAGAATAAGCGAGTCTGACACAATCGTCGTGTAAATATTTTCTGCTGGAGAATAAAGTTCAAGCTCAAAATAGGCATCCGCCATATTTTTTCTAGCCCATACATTAAACTCATTCGTAATATTCTCCCATTTAAAAATTGCAGCCTCAAAATCCTTATACATAAAATAAAGCTCGCCCTGAGCAAAACGTATATAGGATAAATCAGCTCTTTCCTCCTTTTGCTCAAGTATATAAGCTTCTCCAAGCACCTCTAATGGATGACGATTATCGTTAGTATCAATTAAACTTTTATAATACTGCTTCCGATTTACTTGTTCCTCAAACATCAAAATTCCTCCAATGATAGACGGTAATATATAATTCGGCTAAAGTGCCACCATTTTGTCCGCTAATTTTCATGAATAATCAAACAGGTATTTTTATCAAACAGTTCTTGGTCGATGATCGAGAAAATTCTGGTAAGCAAAGCCTTTTACTTCTTCTTCACGAAAGTATTTAAGCAACTCGTTAATTAAATTTTGTGTTTTGGAGGCATCCTCTAAATCCAGGACAAAGGTACCTATTCCATCAAAGTCAGATCCCAATCCAATTTGGTTAACTCCGCCTAAAGAACAAAAATAATCAATATGCTTAATCAAATCAGTAATAGTGGCTTGCCCATCATTTTTAATAAAAGGAGGATAATAAACCACATGAACCATACCACCTTGTTGAAACAAGGTAACGGCTTGTTCATCGGTTAAATTTCGTGGGTGATTGCATAGCTTTTTAACATTAGAATGGCTGGCAATTGGGTATTGGGCCAAGCTTATACAATCCCAAAAGGCTCTTTCGCTTAGATGAGAAACATCAGTTAATATTTTATGTTCATTATTAAATCGAACAACTTCTTTGCCAAAAACAGTTAGGCCTCCGCCTCGTGGTTCACCTGCCCCGTCTGCTGCCAAATTGGCAGTGTTCCAGGTAAGGCCCACAGACATGACCCCTAGCCTATAGAGAATCTCTAATTTGGTTAAATCATCTCCAACGGCATCTACACCTTCTAGTGTTAACATCGCTCCGATTTCTCCCTGTTTCAAGCGATCGAAATCAGTCCATTCTTTAATGTGTTTCATTTCAGGGTTTTTTCCTAGGACTTCTCGGTAGAATAGATCCACTTGTTCGAGGACAACTTGGAATTTTTGCTCTTGCTTTATATAGGGTTCGATAAAAATAGCAAAGCACTGAACCTTCACGTTTCCTTTTTGTAATCGCTGTTTGTTCGAAGCCAATTCCGGAGCATCGGAAAATCTTAACATCCCTTTTCCTTCCCAAAGCTTAAGCAATCCATCACAATGAAAATCGATGACGTCCATCTTTTCCCCTACCTTCTGCCAAATGGTCCACACCTACATTTCCCTCATTATCTAACATAATGCATTTTCGGAAATTTTTCCAATAAAAGGGTACCTGTCCCACCTATGAAATTGCTTGGTCAGTCAATGAGCCCTGTGGTTTTATCCCCTGTAAAAAAAATATATTAATGGAAAATGTAATAAGCTTTATTGAAGATTAATAATATGGTAGTGGCTTGAATCATTACATCATGAAAGGGAGGAAATGAACATGGGAATTAAGTTTTTTAAGATTTCGGTAATTTATTTTGTAATCGCTATCATTCTTGGAATTTATATGGGAATCATTGATGATTTTGATTTATCTCCGGTACACGCCCATTTAAATCTGCTTGGTTGGGTTTCTATGGCACTCTTCGGGACTATTTATCATTTTTATCCTGCAGCAGCAGAAACCAAGCTAGCCACCACCCATTTTTGGCTCCACAACCTCGGTGTTCCTGTTTTTCAAGGAGCTCTCGCCCTTACAATCTTAACTGGTGACGAAGTTTATGCAATTCCAACGATTGTTGGTGCTATCGCAGTTGGCTTAGGTGGCATCTTATTTGCGGTAAATGTATTTAGAAACCTTTAGGGGGGCCCTGTTCCCCTTTATGCAACACTAAAAATATATAACGAAAAGGCTGTCGTGAGGGATACGACAGCCTTATGTTTGCGCCACTTTTACTAGATGCATACTAGTTGGTTTCCTTTGCCAATATAAAAACGGCTCGCTTTCTCCAAGCATGGCTATTTCTTTTGCAAGCTCCCCGACAAATCCCTTTATATTCTGCTGGTCTGGATCAAATAAAATCCCAATAACCGTGCCACTATGGGCGACCACAACCCCAGCATGATACTTAAGCGCTAATTTTTCGAATTGAGAAAAATGCGGGTTCGGCAATAGTTTTTGGTTGATTCTTGCACTTATCGTACTTGCCTGAAATATTGGTGCTAAGTTGTTCGTGCGAATCCCCAGCTTTACCAGCGCGTATGCCTCCGAAAATTTTTGTCTATCTTTCACATCATATGATTTAGCCAGTCGATTAAATCGAATCGTATCAACGATTCCACCCACATCAATTCCCAGCAATCCAAACGACGGTAATGAACCCAAACTTTCAATCAATTCACCATGAACATGGTCATAACTAACAGCATCCTGATACATAACCCCATCCGTTGGCTCAATTTCACTGGCTATCGCTGAAATAATTTCTGCAGTCACTGGCAAATCGAAACTAGCTGCCGTGGCTCGAATCGCTGCAACTATGTCCGCCGAACTACTTGCCATTCCTTTTCCTACAGGAATATTAGAGGCCAGCTTCAAAGTGCCGCCGCACCTGATATCAAATAATTCCAGTAACTTTACACAAGCTTGGGTAGCCTTTATATGTTGTGGTGTTCCAAGCACCTGAGATTCGGTAAGACTAGGCAAAAAGACCGCTTTGCTTTGCAGTGCATCAATCGGAAGCGTCACTAAAAAAGGGCGCCCATATAGCTCACCTTGCAGCAATTCTCCAAATGTACCGTTACAACGACCCTTTCCTATCAGCACTTTCCTTACCTCAGTTCTAAATTAAGAATATAAAAAATGGACAAGCATTGAAATAATTGCGAAAACAAGCACGGAAATAAAGGCCGTTAACCTCATAACATGGACTGTTTTTATGATATCATCGCCCTCAATCCGCCGGGTCGGCTCGCCCATTTTAGCACGGTGCGAGGCAATTCCTTGATAATAATTAGTTCCGCCAAGCTGTACACCCAACGCCCCAGCAACACCCGCTTCAGTAAACCCACTATTTGGACTTGGATGCAGACGGGCATCGCGCTTAATCATTCGCCAAGCATTGCTAACAGACAATCGCTTTAACCAACAGGCACCCAAAAGCATCACTGCCGTTAGTCTTGCTGGAAGATAATTAGCCAAATCATCCAAGCGTGCGGAAGCCCAACCTAGATTTTGATATTGTTCATTCTTATAGCCCACCATCGAATCCAGTGTATTAACAGCCCGGTAGGCCATTGCCAAAGGTGCTCCGCCAATTAAAGCAAAGAAAAATGGCGAGATAATCGCATCAACAATATTTTCAGCCACTGTCTCAATCGTTCCACGGGAAATTTCACTTTCATCAAGCTGCCCAGTATCTCGACCCACAATCATTCCTAAGCTTTTTCGAGCATTGTCCAGATCGTTATTTTTCAAAAATCGATAGACTTCCATCCCGGCATCACCTAAGCCTTTAGTAGCAACAGTCGTAGAAATAAGCCATATCTCCAAGGCAATAGCAAGCCATTCATGAATCAAACTTACCCCATACAACAGAAAAGCAACGATTCCATATGTCCCACCGACGATGACAATCGGAAATAATAAACCAGCCGCCTTCAGATATTTCTCTTTACCGAAAACCTTTCGTATCAGGCTTTCTAAAATTGAGATTCCTTTACCGATGATGACCACCGGATGAACAAGTTTGCGCGGATCCCCGATTAGTCGGTCTACTACATAAGCGATAAAAATATAAATGGCATGATACAACATGTAATGACTAATCCTCCTGATTTCTTACTACTTCACAAACCGCCTCATAAACAAGACAACCAATGGCATTGCCAATCGTTGTTGCCGCACCAGCAAACTGATGTGTCCGATACTTTGAATGGTTTTGGCTGACAGCCAGGACAACAGAATCTGTTGTCGTCCCTGTAGCTACATTCCCGGCATCATCTAAAATATTTACATCCTGAAGTGCAGCCGCTTTGGCTTCAGTTGCTGAAATAATCGCATTTACCATAGCAGCTTGAGTTAAACTACTATCGATAAAAATAAACGTATTAATCGTCGAGCACTCGTAGGCGGAAAAAGTCTGGCGAACTTTACCGGCACGTGCTGCATTACTAAATCCCGCCGTAACACAGCAAACAATCCGAAATTCATCACCGACCATCTCTTGAATCGAAGCAGTATGAATATAAGCTGCCGTTTGTAATCCAATCGTGTCGTTAATAGGATAACCCCAATCACCAATCTTTTGTTCCATTAATTGGGTAGGGTCAACAGAGGAATAATCTAGAGGAACCTTCCAGTTCACAAAGTGGCTAACTTGATTCAATCCACCGCCAAATACCGCACTACTAATCGTTTCTAATGGCGATGAATAACGGAACAAAAGATGATCCTGCTTTTTCTCAATCTGAAGCTGTGGCAGAACACTAGACTGATAGCTGTTCTGATCCTTTAATGGTTGCATAATTGTTCCCTCGCAATAATTTCTAATCTATAGACTAAAATCCTCAATGAATCGGTAATAAGACTCCCCCTAATACCTTCTCTAATTGATTCTAGTAAACTCTCGTGTTCGTTTGTCATACTCGACCGCTAAACCAGCCCCGTGCTTTACACCCTCAACCTGCCAATACTTGGCCGTGTCCCCTTCTAGCCACTTACTGCTAAACCAGCGAATCGGACCACCATGACAAACAATAATCAGCACATCTTCTTGCCCACGCAAAGACAATATTTGCTCCAACCAAGCATCAAATCGTGCTCCAAGCTCAGCCAAACTCTCCCCATTTGGTGGCGCCTCATTAAACGGATCATCAATCCACCTAGTCAACGCCACAGACTCCCGTTCCATAATCTGATCATATGTCAAACACTCCCAATCTCCGAAATTCAATTCCCGCAGAGCGAAATCCGGAGTGGGAGAAAGCTTAAGACAATTACCAATAATCTGAGCACTCTCTTGCGCCCTAAGCAAATCGCTAGAAAACAGCAAGGTTCTTTTTATATCAAACCGCTTTTGTAAAAATTGCTCCGCAATTAGGCCAATTTGCCTGCGACCTGCATCATTTAATGGAGAATCCGTATGCCCTAGATAGCAATGTGCCGCATTTTCATTGGTTTCTCCGTGTCTGACAAAAATCAGCTTCATTAAAAAATCCTCCACAGTGCTAGGGAGACAAACAAAAATACAACTTCGCTCCACTCAATTAGCGCTCCATAGCAATCACCGGTCAGCATGGCTAGTTTTTTATAAATATTGAAAACTAGCAGCAAGCATAGGATTGCCGTACTTCCTATTAAAAAGGCACTATTCATTCCTAGTAAATAATAACTCATTCCTAGAACAATTGTAAGATTCAACAAGATAATTGGCAAAGTTAAAAATGTTCGGAGCCCTTCACCAATCCCGCCTTGTTTTCGGTAAGGGAAAAATCTAATGATGATAATCAGCAATAATCGGGCGACGAGTGGACTAATTAGTAGCATAATCGCTAAATCCTCCCGAAGCAATTCATACACCGCCACCCATTTACCTCCAATTAAACAAATGGCGGCAATAACGCCCATTGCCCCCACTCGACTATCTTTCATAATTTCTAAGATTTGTTCCCGACTGCGATTGCTACCAAAGCCATCTGCCAGATCCATCCAGCCATCAATATGTAACCCACCTGTTACCCAAACCCAAACGAGAACAACAGAAAAAGCGATGATGGTTGTTGGAAACAAAAATTCCAAACCGATGGCCGATACATACAGCAATCCGCCAATCACCAAGCCGACAAATGGAAAAAAGATGGCACTTTTATGCCAATCGGTTTTCGAAGGATTTATTTGTGGTAACGGAATCCGGGTAAGAAACATTAATGCTGCTAGTAATGCTTTCATGGCTTTAACCTTAGCGGCAATCCGGATAGCACGGCAAATGCTTCGTCTGCTTCCCTGGCGATTAACTGATTACATTTTCCAAGGGTATCATGGAAAAATCGTCCTAATGGCGACATCGCTACTCCACCTAAACCAACTTCACTTGATACGACAATAATCTGCTGATCCATTAACTTAATTAAAGCAAGCCAGTCGGAGACTTCATTGATAATATCCTGCCGATGCTCTTCTTGACGCAGTTCAGCTTCAGGAATACTCATAATCCGATTGGTCAACCAGGTCGAAAAACAATCAATCAAAATAACCTCGTAATCACGATAAGTTTCGCAGGAGCTTGCCAGCTCATACGGCTCTTCGACTACACCCCAGTCACTTGGCCGCCGTTGTTGATGCTTTTCAATTCGGTTTTGCATCTCGATATCTGTGTTAACACCAAAGGCAACATACAGGACAGCTTGCTCGTGGGAAGTTGCTAATTGCTCGGCAAATTCGCTTTTTCCAGACCGAACCCCTCCTGTTATATAGGTTAACGTCATTTTCCCCAATTCCTCTCTTCGACTACCTCTTGTAAAGCGGTTAGCAGCTCCTCATTTTCCGGCTGTGTCCGGACGGCGATTCGAAAATCGTGGTCTGTTAAGCCAGGATACATCGTGCAGGAACGAATCATGATCCCCCTTTTCCCCATTTGCCATTGCAGGTCAGCTACTTTAATTGACTCTGGCAGTCGCACCAACAGAAAGTTGGCTTGCCCTGGGAAAACAAACCAATTAAACCTGGTCTCGATGGCATGTTTGAGAAAAGCTCGTTGTTCCGCTATTAATTCAATTGTTTTTGTCTCATAATCTGTTTCATCCAAACAAATTTCTCCAGCTGCTAACGCTAACTGATTGACACTCCAAGTAACTTGCTTTGCTTGTAATCTAGCAATAATATCTGGCTCGGCAACGGCAAACCCTAGTCGTAAGCCGGGAATCGCATAAAACTTTGTCATCGAACGGACAATCAGGCAATGTGGATATTTTTCTAAGCCAGGTAACAGAGTTACTCGTTGATTTTCCGGGAGAAAATCAATAAAAGCCTCATCAATTACTAAATAGGTGTTTGTCGCTTCCGCTTGTTCAGCGATTTGCCTAAGCTCATCGGTCGTATAAGTCATACCGGTTGGATTATTCGGATGGCCAATAAAAGCAACATCAACCTTTGAGAGTAGTTCAAACAAGTCGGCGAGTTCTGGTTTAAACTGATTTTCTTGTTTACCGTAACAAGCGACAATCTTCGCCCCAAAGGCCAGCGACAATTTTTCATATTCGGAAAAGCAAGGATAGACAACTCCGACATTTTGAGGTTGCAATGCCAGGACAATTAAGGCCATACACTCAGCCGCTCCATTGCCAATGACCAGCTGAGCTGTCTTAATTCCCAGCCGGTCTGCTAATTTTTCCTTTAGCAGACGTTGAACTGGGTCTGGATAATGAATAATGGTGTCCAATTGTTTGATTAGTGCTTCCATTAACCGTGTTGGTGGCCCAAGCGGATTAATATTGGCGCTAAAATCCAAACGTGGTGCTGTATCTAAACCAAACTGATTTTGAGCAGTAAGCAGATCTCCACCATGGCCATATTTTTCAATCCAAGCCATTAAAACTCAATTCCTTTCACAGCCGGAACTCCATCTTGATAATAATGCTTTACTTCCTTCATTTCGGTCACTAAATCTGCCAATCCGATAATCTCTTCTTTGGCCGACCGACCAGTAATGATTAGATGCATACCCGTTGGGCGATTCTGAATTAATTCCACTACCTCGTGCAAAGGTAAAACATCGTCGATTGGGAAGCTTTCTATTGCCAGAGCATTGTTTAACTCATCTAAAATAACGACATCATAATCACCCGAGTTGACCTTCTCCTTGGTGAAAGCCCAGCCTTTTCTTAACGCCTCACGATGTTCTTCAGGTGTTTTCGTCCAAGTGAAACCGATTCCGACCTGATGCATTTCAATACCAATTTTAGCAAACATCATTTTTTCACCAGTTGTTCTATCTGGTGATTTAATAAATTGAATCATCAACACACGCTGACCGCGTCCTGCCGCTCTGACAGCAAGACCAAGTGCTGCCGTCGTTTTGCCTTTTCCATTTCCTGTGTACATTAGTACTAAACCTTGTTTTTTCGATTCGCTCATCTTTTCACTACCTTTCATTTGTTAAGGCTCTTTTAACTTTGCCTGTTGATTTCCGTTCCAGGCACGAGCGGTTCGCAGGCTCACCCGTGAGCCTCCTCGGTCGTTCCTTCCTTCGGAGTCTCACTCAGCTCGTGCTCCTGCAGGAGTCTGCGTGCCTTCCACTCCAATCAACATAAGTGTACAAAAACAACAATGAGCATTAACACAACCTTACTTAAAGGTTCATTGACTCCACTACTTCTGGAAACCATTTGATTTTTTCCCTTAAGGAAACGACTTCACCAACAAGAATAATCGCCGGGTGCGTAATTTTAGCTTCTGCTGCAACTTCATCAATCGTTGCTAGGCTGCCCGTAACCGTTTTTTGGTTTTCAGTGGTACCCCATTGAATAATCGCCACTGGTGTTTCCGCGCTTTTTCCATGAGCCATCAGGTTTTCAACAATAAAACTTAAATTGCCAATTCCCATATAAAAAGCAATTGTATCTATTCCATTAGCAAGCGCAGACCAATTAATATGATCTTCATTTTTTTCAGCACGTCCATGTCCTGTAACCATGGCAAAAGTGGACGCATAATCGCGGTGGGTAACTGGAATTCCAGCATAAGTAGCAGCGGCAATGCCAGAGGTAATGCCAGGCACTATTTCATAAGAAATACCTTGCTCAGCCAAAATTTCCGCTTCTTCACCGACGCGACCAAACACACATGGGTCGCCACCCTTTAACCTAGTCACAATCTTGCCTTTGTTAGCATGTTCAATTAATTGCAAATGAATTTGATCTTGGATCACTCCATGTAAACCTGGTAGTTTTCCGACAAAAATAAGCTCTGCTTCAGGTTTAGCATAGGATAATAACTTATCATTTACTAACCGATCATAGAGAATGACATCTGCTTGCTGAATACATTCCATCCCATAGACAGTAATGAGCCGTGGGTCCCCAGGTCCCGCTCCCACTAAAAATACCTTCCCTTTGTTCATGACGACACTCTCCAATCTGCCTTCTATTCTTTTCCTGACACACCTGCAGAAGAGAATGTTGCCATTTCTTTTAACATTAAGACTGCTGATTGTAAAATTGGAAATGCTACCGCTGCTCCTGTTCCTTCACCTAAGCGAAAGCCTAAATCAACAAGCGGTTTTTTTCCAAGCATATCAATTGCCGTTTGATGGCCCACTTCAACAGACCGATGACCGACAATCATATAGTCACTTGCATCGTTGCAAATTCCTTTAGCTAGCAAAGCCGATACCGTACAGATTAATCCATCAAGCAAAATTGGAACTCTATTTTCTGCCGCTGCTAGCATCGCCCCAGTCATTGCCGCAATTTCTAATCCGCCGATTTTTGCTAATACATCAATCGGATCGTTGATATCTGGCTGTCTAGCCTCAATTGCCCGCATAATCACAGCTTGCTTATGACTAATTTTTTCTATAGCAAGTCCCGTTCCATGTCCCACTAACTCGGAGATATCTTTTCCGCTTAACACTGCTAAAATTGCACTACTTGGAGTGGTGTTACCAATTCCCATCTCACCAACAATCAGACATTTGATTCCCTGTTGTTTGATCATTGCTTCAGCTCGTTCATAACCAACTGCAATCGCTTGTTCTACTTCTTCCCGGGTCATCGCATCTTGTTCACAGAAATTTCTTGTACCCTTAAGAACTTTACGATTAACCAAGCCCTCATAGTCCATTTCTGTAGCTACACCAACATCGACAATCTCAAATTTTGCGCCAATCTGATTAGTAAACACATTGATCCCTGCTCCACCCTGAAGGAAATTCATCACCATTTGTGCCGTTACTTCTTGTGGGTAAGCCGATACACCTTCTGCTACAACTCCGTGATCCCCAGCAAAAACAATCGATCCTGGAGGAGTAACCGTTGGAAATGCCTCACCAGTAATTTCTCCAAGTTGGATAGCAATTTCCTCTAATCTTCCCAGACTTCCTAGCGGTTTTGTTAACGTATCAATATACGCAGCAACCTTTTTACCGTTTTCTTTATCCACAGGTTGAATATTCGCAAATTTATTTTCCATTTTTTTGATATCTCCCTTTTTGATACTCCATTATTTTTTGTTCAATTACATCCATTTTTACATGCGACCGTACATGCTCAGCCAAACGTCCGAAGGCGTCTTCCCGTAATTGATTGAAAGAAACTCGGGTGTTAATTGGCTGTAAGCCCTTTTGTCGACGAATTTCATTTAACAGCGCCGCACGAAATTCATCATTATGAAAAATACCATGGAAGTATGTACCGATGACTGTTTCATCACTATTTTTACATCCATCCTGTCCCGCTTTAGTCGCAATTAGTCTCTTAGCATCACCTTCAACATTCGAGGCACCCATATGAATCTCGTAACCGGTGACATTAAATATTTTATCATACAAGGCCAATTGTCCCTCTGATTGAACCGTTGTTTTTTCCTTTGTTATCGTTGTCTCAACAGGTAACAAACCAAGAGCCTCAGTATATAGCCTAGGTGATTCTATTTTCTGTGGATCAGCAATTGACCGCCCCAACATTTGATAACCGCCACAAATACCCACTACTTTGGTGTCCTGCTTATTAGCTAAATCGACTATTTTCGCCGCCAACCCCGACTCTTGCAAAAACTGAAAATCTTCAATCGTATTTTTACTGCCTGGTAAAATAATTAAATCCGGATCTTTGAGCTGATCGACATTGGTAATAAATCGAACCTGACAATCTGATTCCACAAAAAATGAATCAACATCGGTAAAATTTGAAATTCTTGGATATTGAATAACAGCAATATCCAGGTCTTTTTCGTTATTTTTTTGCGCGGTATATTGGTTTAAAGCTACTGAATCCTCAGCATCAATATTCATGTTGTCCAGATACGGAACGACCCCTAAAACTGGCACTCCAGTATATTCCTCAAACCAATCAAGCCCCGACTGCAACAAACTAACATCGCCACGAAACTTGTTAATAATCACTCCGATGATGCGCTCACGATCCTCAGGTTCGATCAGCTGAAGTGTACCTACCAAACTGGCAAATACGCCCCCTTTTTCGATATCCCCGATTAAAACGACCGGTGCATTGGCCATCCGAGCCACACGCATATTAACTAGCTCGCGATCATTTAAATTGATTTCCGCCGGACTACCTGCTCCTTCAATCACAATCCGTTCATACTGCTCCGATAAGTTTTGAAACGAGTCTTCAATAATTCGCAGCCCCGTTTGAAAAAAATCCTGCCGATATACGCCGGCATCCATATTCTTATACGGTTTTCCGTGCACAACAATTTGCGCTTCATTGCCACGGTTTGGCTTCAACAGTATCGGATTCATATCCGTCGTCGCCATCACCCCCGCGGCCTCTGCTTGCACTCCTTGAGCACGGCCGATTTCCTTGCCATCCACCGTAATATACGAATTCAACGCCATATTCTGCGATTTAAACGGAACCGTTTTCCATCCATCCTCAGCAAAAATACGACAAAATGCCGTGACAATAATACTCTTTCCGGCATCCGAGTGCGTCCCTTGAAACATAATAGGTAGAGCTTTAGCCATTAGATTTAGTCTCCTTACATTTCTTTATCCAGTTTTCGACCATTTCTGGGCAGGAGCCAAAATGGAAATGCGTATAGCCGGCAATTAAGTTCCCCTTCATAAACCCCTCCTGCTTCGTACCACGCATCCCTTTTGTGTGATAAGCAGGTTGGAATTCCTCATTAGGCTGAAAGGTAGAGTAATGAAACTCATGGCCTTTTGCTCTCACATTTCCCTTAAACAAGAAATTATCTGCGGCCCCAGTTACTTCACGATAACCAAGGGCGGCCAATTTGGACTGCATTTTTACCGTTCCTGGAATTACTCCTACCATATCATTTTTTTGCCTATCAGTGGTTTCAATTGCCTCCGTTAAAAACATAAAACCACCACATTCAGCTAATGTTGGTAACCCGGATTCAATAGCAGTTTTTATCGATAACTTCACCTCGGTCTTAGAAGCAAGTTCATCAGCAAACTCCTCCGGAAACCCGCCACCAATATACAAACCATCGATATCTTCAGGTAAAACCTCTCCTGCTAAGGGGGAAAACGGTACTAACTCTGCTCCATAGGCCTCTAACAAATCAAAGTTTTCTTGATAGTAAAAATTAAAAGCCGCATCCTTTGCAACAGCAATCCTTACCGACGGCTCCATTTTCCGGGAAAGCTGACTCTGTTCCACGGTTAATTCCGGTGCGTTTGCTAATTGGAATAATTGATCAACATCAATCGTTTCCAACACTTTATCAGCTAGTTTTCCAAAAAACGGCTCAAGCTCGCCTCGTTCAATCGATGGAACCAATCCTAGATGCCGTTCAGGAATATCAAGCTCCTCATCACGCTGTAAATAGCCGACAACAGGAATACCACACTCCTGTTCAATTGCTTGTTTCACTAACTGAAAATGGCCGAGGCTTCCGACACGATTAGCGATAACCCCCACAATATTCGTATCCTTATCAAAAAGTTGAAACCCTTTAACAATCGCCGCCGCACTACGAGCCATACTGGCACAATTGACAATCAGGATCACGGGACTTTCGGTTATTGTACTAATTTCCGCTGTCGTCCCGGAATTATTGGTTGGATCCTTGCCATCAAAAAAGCCCATTACACCCTCGATAATCGAAATATCTGCACCCACACAACCTTCGACGACAATTTCCTTAACCATCTCAGCATTAAGCATCCAGCTATCCACATTTCTCGAAGGTCTTCCGGTTACAGCCGTATGATAAGTCGGATCAATATAATCAGGTCCACATTTAAAACCCTGCACCACATAACCCTTTTTCTTAAGCGCAGCCATCAACCCAATCGTAACCGTAGTCTTTCCCACACCACTACTCGTTCCAGCAATAACCAATCTTCGTTTCGACATCCATCTTTCCTCCCTAATTGAAATAAGTCCGTACCTAATAAGGGATAACCGCCACAGAAATCGTGACATTGCCCGACTTCTTCTTGACCAACTCAAGCACCCGAGCCTTACTATACAACAATGCCGCCGGTTCACTAACACCATAAGCCCCCGTATACTTAAACACCGTATCAGATGGCTGCTGACATTCAACCGTATTCAATTGACTCGGAGAATAATAGCCAAACTCCCAACCATATTTCTTAACAAGCTCCAACAAACCGACTTCATCCTTTTTCAACTCAATCGTGGCAATTGCCTTAACGCTTTTTTTGGAAAAATAAAGCTCAGCCAACGTCCCATCGATTACCGCATCAATTTCAGCAGCTGATGTCCCACGATTACAGCCAATCCCCAAAACCAAAACCTTTGGTCGATACAAAACGCCGTTTTCAAGAATAGCAGATTCAGCCTCGGTCAAAATGCGGTGGCTAATCACAAGGGCAGCTGAGCTTTGTTCAGTCGCTGCCAGTGCCTCGGCTACAGATTGATAGACAGAGAACTGCTCTGGAAGCGGTCGGTCATACGTCCACCAGCCTTTTTCTCCTGATTCCTGGACAATCGCTATTTTTTCTTCATTCACTACCGCGGCACTGACCGGGGTCAATTTGTCGCCTGACTCC
>CALCRD010000072.1 GCA_937894355.1 uncultured Bacillus sp. | reverse complement strand
GGGCAGGGGAGACTCCACAGGCGCAAAGCGCCGAGGAGGCTCCCCGCTACCGCCCTAAGGTGCGCGAAGTGCCTGGAGCGGAAATCAACAGCCAAGTTCCACATGGTTTATTATTTAAAAATTCTAAAAATTTATCTGTAATGTTATAATTTAATAAGATTTGATGTTAAGATGAACTAAAACCCAAATGCAAAACCATGAATGATTCACCTTCATTTAAATTAATATAGATGAAAGAAAGAGGTAGTTAAATGTCAAATGAACTTCATGATTTACTAGATGTCTGCATCCAAAATGCCACAAACGAGGAAACTGCAGTATTAAAAGAAATCTTACAAGGAGTCCATCTTAAACAATTACATGGAGTTGGATTCGTAAGTGGATTATTTCAAATGGAGCGAAAAATGGATGAGCAGTTCTGCGAAATTACCATGCCGATTACTCCTTTAACTATGAACCCCCTTGGGATTGTACACGGAGGGATTACAGCAACTTTAATTGACTCCGCAATGGGATCACTTTCTAACCTACTAGTCCCTGCTGGAAAAGTAGTTGTTACAACGCAATTAAATATCAACTATTTAGCACCTGGTACTGGGGAGAGTTTAAAATGTATTGCAAAAGTTGAACATAAAGGGTCAAAGACAATGGTATTATCGGCAACGGTTTATCGAAATGATGGAAAAAAAGTCGCCCAAAGTACAGGGAGCTTTTTTATCATCAACTCTGTGTCTTTGTAAGGTGATTTAGATGGTAACTGCGATACTCGTTCCAATTATTTGTGGCTACTTTTTCTACATAACTTGGAAGGAAAAAAGAGAAATTGATGAAAAGTGGTTAAATTTAGAAGTTGTTAATGAAGAAACTACTATTAGCGGTAAAGTTATCGATGTACATGAAGAAAAACAAAGATTTTATTACTATCATTTTATTCATATCATAGAAATTACACTACGAAGCTCTTATCATGTGATAAAGGCAAAAAAAATTACTCCTATTAATGAAAATAGTAGAATTCCTCATCTAACCAAGGGGGATGAAATAAAGCTATACGGGAATTGGAAAGAAAAGGACACTTTTCAAATATCCAGAATAGTAAAGTGATACTTCGATTAGCGTGGAGGATTCCTGAACATTTATCTCCATTAAAAGTCCAACTTCTTCAAATAAAAAAACAGGGATGACCTAGTTTTAACCAGTACATATGGATTGCCCTTGAGTACTAATTATTCTTCGATTCCCTGTTTTTTTATGAAATTTTGGGTAAAGTACTTTTTATATACCCCAACACCACTATGAGTGAATTTTTCATTTAATAAGCTTTTTCGATGTCCGATACTATTAAGCCATCCTTGCATAACAGAAGGTGCATCTAAATAGTTTGCCGCAATATTTTCCCCCGCTAATTCGAATTGAATATTTCCCGTTTTAAGTCGATCAGATAACTCGCCAAATTGTTCGGAGGTGTGAGAAAAGGTGTTAGTTTCACTCATATCTTTGCTGTGTAAATAAGCCACTTCAGCCGTTTGTTCATCCCATTTCAAAATATTTAAGCCAAAATGAGCACGCATGATATTTGTAAGCTCAAATATTTGTCTTCTGCTGGCAGCTTCAATTTTTTCCCAATCTTCCTCGTTAACAGTTGTTTCTAAAAGTCGTCCCCGATAAACTAATTCATACGGACGCTGTATGACAAGGCTTTTTCCATCAAAATAGCGAATACTAGACAATAATCCAGTAAATTTATCAATATTAAGTTGAACATAAATGTTGCCCATTTTCACTATTGGCCGAGTATTGATATCTTCCTCTGACATTTCAAAACGATATGATGTACCCTCGTATTCAAAATTAATATCCGGATTAATTGACACTTTCGAAAAAATCTCTTCTACAGATTGGCCTATTCTAAATGGGGGTATCTCCACTTTTTCGCCAATAGCATACAATGTGACAATCGTGTCATTTTCAACTCCAACTTGTAAATACTGCTTTTCCTTATGATAAATCCACCAATCGTAACCAAAGGATGTAGGATCAATTCGAATTGGTTCACCTAATGAGGATTTAAGAGCAGCAACATTCTTCCCAATTAATACTGACAGGCCTTTATCAGGCAAGATTAGATTGGACTCATCTTGTGCCTGTTGATTCTGATTTATCGCTTGATTAACATCAGGGGAAGCATGGTCCTCCATATACAATACATCTTTACTTCCCTCATCCGGCACATTCAGATAAAAACCCACCGATAAAACAATGGCGACTAGCACTAAAATTCTGATTAACGACCCAATTTCGCATCCCTCCTTGCCTGTTTAATGGGTATTTAGAAATATTATAGCATTAAAAAAATTATATATATATTTAATGGATATAGTTAGAAGATTCAATTAAATAAGACTCACCAAATGGTGAGTCCTTTAAATACACCTATAAAACGTCCTTAGCTCTAGACTCTGTATTATTTCTATCATTGCCTTCATAACTAATGATGCTGAATTTGACTTCCACCCTGTTCAGAAATCTCGCTCAGCGCCATTTTAGCTTGATCGTCTGTTAATTCTGAAACAGCAAAGTCTCCTAGGGAAACAATACCAACTAATTTATTATGTTCAACTACTGGTAGTCTTCGAATTTGATGTTTCGCCATTAATTGAATGGCCTCTTTCGTCGTTGCTGTTGGAGCCACCTTAATTAAGTCCTTGCTCATGATTTCTTGAACTTTTGATGAAGCAGGATGTTTTTCAGCGATACATCGCAACACAATGTCTCGGTCAGTAATCATCCCAACAATTTTTTCATCATCAACAATCGGTACAGCACCGACATTCCATTCTTTCATTTTTATTGCTACTTCATAAACATTGTCTAATAATGAACATGTCTCCACGCTTTTTGTCATCATTTCACTGACTTTAGCCATTTTTACCCACTCCTATCTTTTTCTCATCTTACAAGTAATCTAACACAACTGTAGAATTCCCTCGAAAAGGAGATTTATTCAAAAAATCTTACCTACCCCCATTCTTAGATTGAATTATTGAACATAAACACAAGGTAAATTTCATCAAACAAAATTAAAATCAGAAAATATAGAAAAGACCTATTGTTTCGAATTGCAACTTTGACGTTTTTCTACTATTATTAAATGGAGAAAACTTGTTGGAACTTAAAAATAAATTACACCAACAAAGTTTTGGATAGTAGGAGGGAAACATATGAAATTTGAAAACGCTGGTCTTGAAGGATTGAAAGCTGATTTACAACGTTTAGATGAGGTAATGTTAGAGCTTGGGTTAATTCGCGAAGCTACATGGGATTATGATCGTGTTACATACGACAGAAAATTCGATTTAAAAGACGGAGTCTTTTATCTACGCGTTCAAGGACACGCAGTAGAAGGAGATGTTGGAGCACATCGTGCTGTTATTAAACTAATTACTCCAATACTTGGCAAATACTACTTCCCACATGGCGTAGAATACGGTGACGGAGAAGAATTTCCAAATTCACTAGTAAGTCAAAGTGAGAAAATTTTAGCAGAAATTAAAGCTAAACTTAGCTAATTAACCTCATAAAAACAGCTACGATTTAAAGACGCATGAGTACCATGCGTCTTTTTTTCATTTTATCAATCAAGTTTTCGATGTTATCAGGTATATAATTACAAAATTTTTTTTATTTGGATATTCATCCAATTCATACTATAATTTAGGAGGAATAATTATAAGAGATTACTTGATTAATATCAAAACACTGGCTGTTTAGAAAGGGGTTATGACGTGGCTATTTTATTCATAAAGAAAAATTTCAAAAAAATCATCTGGTCTATCCTTATAGGCTATGTGCTTTTCATCATAGTACCCGTATCTCTTCCACTCCTCCTAGCGTTCTTTACTGCATTTTTACTCATACCCATAGCATTAATGATTCAGAAAAAATTCAAAATCAATCATAAGGTGTCTGTAATTATCGTTTTCATAATTTTTTTATTGTTCCTCGGTTTTAGTAGCTATTTTATTGTTACTCAAGTGATTTCACAGGCCATCAAAATTATTCATAATTCTCCAGCGTATGTGAATGAGATTACAAAAGCTTGGTTTAGGATAGAAGGTGAATTAAGGCTGGCAGCTAAAGACTTACCAAAGGTTTTTGTTAATCAAATTAGTATCCAGGTTCAACAATATTTATATAATTTGCGAATGGATTTGTTAAAGTTAATTAATATCAATAATTTGAGGTTCATGTTAACGAATATCCCCAATTTTTTTATTAATTTTCTAATCTATTTAATCGCCCTTTTTATGATTTTGCTAGAAATACCAAAAATGAAAAAAAATCTTTTTCAGCATATGACCGAAAAAACCAAAAATAAAGTGAGTTTCCTGTCTTCTCGACTCTCCTTTGTGACAGTTGGTTTTTTTAAAGCACAATTCTTAATGGGTGTAATAATTTTTCTTGTCTCGATTATTTATTTGCTGTTTATTGCCCCGGAAATAGCTTTAATACTTTCGCTACTCATTTCATTGATTGATTTTATCCCCTTTATTGGATCGATTCTGGTTTTAGGTCCATTAGCATTGTTTCAATTTTTAACAGGAAATCTGGCATATGGTACTCAATTAATCATCCTAGCCATTCTTTTAATAATCATTAGAAGGACTATTGAACCAAAAATAATGGGGAATCATATTGGTCTTTCACCATTATCTACTTTAGTGACAATGTATTTAGGGTATCAGTTATTAGGAATTTTAGGGATTATCATTGGTCCGATAATATTAATTGGGTTTTATTCAGCAAAAGAAGCAGGTATTATTAAGCTAAACTTTAAAATATAAAAGGCTAATGCACCAGTTTTTCTAGCATAAAAAAAAGCATTGCAATCACTGCAACGCTTTTTTTTGCACTTAAGTTCCTAAAATTGCTTTAATAACTGAAACAGTATCTCCGCCTTGGTAAATTACATATAACAATAAATAGACTGCTATTCCGGTAATGCCTGTACAAAACCAAATAATACTAGTAATTGGGCCAAGCTTACGGTGGGTTTTTAGATTGTTTTTATAACCGGTAAACAACGATATAATTCCAAATACTGCACCAATTGTTGCTAGAGTAATATGGAAAAATAAAAATATAGTATAATAAATTTTCACATCATCAGGTCCACCAAATGATGTGTTTCCGAGAAAAATAGTTCTTGTAGCATAAATTAAGAAGAAAATAATTGCAAAGATACCTGCCAAACTCATTGTCTTTTTATGAGTTTCAGTCTTGCGTTGTTTGATTTGAACCCAGCCAATTGCTACAGTTATTGCACTTAATACAATAAATGATGTACTAATTGTAGGTAATAATGGTAAAGAATTCATAAAAATCCTCCCTCTCTGAAGCTGAACTTTAACTATTATTCTATTGTAAAATTCTTTATATTACAACAAATATCGGTTAAGACCTACAAGATTATACAAATTATTCCTACTAGAAATCTGGAAAGTAAAATTAAGGCCTCTCGAAAAATAGAGAAACCAAAAAAGCATCTGAACCGTAGATGCTTTTTTCAAGAAATTATTTTATTAGATTAGGTTGTAATGCTGGTACCTGCTCGTAAGGATCGATTTGTTGTTCATCTTTATACCATTTGAAAAATACTTGTGCTAATACAATACCGTAAACAATCTCTTGGATGATTTTCATAACCACTCCACCCAATTGTTGATCATCAATTAAGGATAACGAATTTAACATCTCAGGTCCGGTTAAATTGAGTCCAGATAACGTCGTAGCTGGTACACATAAGCTTAAGGCATCTGCCCATGCCCTAGGGTCTGAATAAGTCAAATACATTGGTGTATCAGCAAAAATGATTAACGCACAAGCAGGTGTCAATAAAATACCATTCGCGAATATATAGCCGACTTTTTTTATTCCGTTAAGACTTTGATGTTCAGATAGTTTATTCACTAATGGCCACCACATAAACATCGCTATTACAAATAAAAACGAAGTATATCCCGCGTGCAGCCACATATCCGTTTTAATGAAGTCAAAAATCATCGGAATATGATAAAAGGAAAATACCCCATTAAACAAAATTAGGGCTATAAGTGGGTGGGTAAAAAATGATAGAATTCTTTTCATTCCATTGGATTTGAAAATTTTCCGCCAAATCCAATTAGGTGTTCCTACTATTAAAATAGGCGGAATAATCAAAAATAAAAAAGCCATTTGCACCATATGAACCGAAAACATTATGTGCCCCAATAAATCAATTGGCGATCCTTTAAAGATGTATAAAAGGATAATCCCGCTGGTAAAAATAACTGCTTGGGACTGGGTAAGAGGCTCACTATTGCTAAATAGCTTGCGAAATTTAACGGTAAGTAAAAAATACCCCAATAATACCGCTACTAAGGCTCCCCAAAAATATGGACTCCATAACGCATTAAAGCCAAATAAATCAAGAATAGGCATGTTTCTTCACCTCATTATTTAAGTGAATCTAAATCTGTGGAAAAAGGAAATCAGCATGTGCGCCGATTTCCTGATCCACTTTGTAACACAATATTAAGCTTCTGCGAAAAACCAGGCCGCTGGACGGCCGCTTCCGCTTTTCTTTGTCTAGCTGCAGCGACCAGCCCCTCGAGATCAAATGACCCCAACCATATGAAGTCAAAGAGCGACTTCCTATGGTTGAGAACATTTGCTTGTCGGGGCTGAGCGAGGCACCTCCGCTTTTCTTGTTGTCTAGCTGCAGCGACCAGCGTCTAGTGGACTTCCGCCAATCTAGTAAAATCGGCTTTTGGATTTTACCTCCCTACGATAAGTCAACATCGAAGTGAAGAACGCACTTCGTGTTTCCTTTATCTCAGTCGATGGGCTATAAGTCCATACGCCGCTACCCGGTCGCTTCCGCTTTTCTCATTACCACCAAATGATGGTCATGAAGGCTAGTAGGGTTACTGCTCCTACTACTACTCCTGAATAAAGAAAAAGGGAAGGAGCTTCGTGACCTTTATGGCTCATGTGCATGAAATAATACAATTGAAAAGCCACTTGAATGACCGCAAGGAGAAGAATAAAAGGAACCTTAAACCATGCTGAAAAATCTCCATATCCGATTGCCACAAAGGCAACTAAAGTTAAGAAAATCATTAGTGTAAAAGAGATGACTTGATATTTCATTTCTTCTGCATTTTTCTTGCGGCGATATTCAATGTCAACTCTTGGGTTCCCTGAACTTGGTTGTTGATGTGCCATCAGTTTATCCCACCATTCCCATTAAATATACTACTGTAAAAATAAAGACCCACACAACGTCAATGAAATGCCAGTACAAGCTGGCAATATAAAACTTTGGTGCATTGTATAGGGTTAAACCTCTATTTGCATTTCGAATAATTAAGGTTAAAATCCAGGCCAGACCAAATGCAACGTGTCCCCCATGAAAACCAACTAATGTATAAAATGCAGAACCAAATGCACTACTAGTAAAGGTATGCCCAAATTCATGAATATAATGTTTAAACTCATAAATTTCCAAACCTAGAAAGGTTGCTCCCAAAAGAACAGTAATTCCTAGCCATAGCTGCATTTTTTTAAAGTCAAAGTTTTTCATGTGATACATAGCGTAAACACTTGTTAACGAGCTGAATAACAATAGCATTGTTGCTGCAAAAGTAAGTGGTATTTCAAATAGATCTTTTGCCAATGCCATATCAGAATTCGGAACTCGGTCTTTTAACGCTAGATAAGTTGCAAACAAGGAGGCGAATAAAACTGTTTCTCCTCCAAGAAAAAACCAAAAACCTAAAAACTTGTTTTTCCCTTCGAGGGTAGCTTTTTCCGGAGAAGCAGGCCATGTCTCCATGGTTAATTTTTCTTCATTAGCATGCATTATGACCTTACCTCCTTGTTATCTTCTAAATCTTTCTTATGAATATGGAATCCATGATCATCCTTAACTGAGCGCAAGAACATTGAACCAAATGTAATGACGAAACCAGCGATTAATACTGGTAGTCCCCATGCATAATCTAAACGGTACATAGCTCCAAAAGCAACAACGAACAATCCGAAAGAAATCATAAATGGAATAAATGAGGAATTTGGCATATGAATATCACCAAGCGGTTCAGCAGGTGTCATTTCCTTTTTCCCTTCCATTTTTTCAATCCAATATGCATCTAAACCACGAACTAATGGAATCTGTTTAAAATTATAGAATGGTGCTGGTGATGGGATTGACCATTCAAGTGTACGGCCATCACCCCATGGATCATTACCAACTTTTTTGTTTTTCACTGTCGTAATGACAACATTCACAAGTAAAATAATAACAGCTACAGACATGAACAATGCTCCAATTGTACTAACAAAGTTACCTGTCTCCAATCCTTGACCTTCAATAAAGGTAAAGACACGGCGAGGCATACCCATAAGGCCTAAGAAATGCTGTACAAAGAATGTTAAATGGAAACCAATAAGGAACAACCAGAAAGTAATTTTCCCTAATGTTTCATTTAACATTGTTCCAAACATTTTTGGCCAGTACAAATGCGTACCACCCAACAAGGCTAATACTACTCCACCAACAATAACATAGTGGAAATGTGCTACTACAAAATAACTATCATGGTATTGATAATCTTGAGCAGCTGATGCAAGCATAACCCCTGTTACACCACCGGCAACGAAAGACGGTATAAAGGCAACAGCATAATGCATCGCGGTGGTGAACTTAATACTCCCACCCCACATAGTAAACAACCAGTTGAAAATCTTAATCCCTGTTGGAACAGCAATCGCCATTGTAGCAACTGAGAAAATAGCATTAGCAATTGGTCCTAAACCTGTTGTAAACATGTGATGAGCCCAAACCATAAAGCCCAAAAATCCGATTAGAACGGTTGCAAAAACCATCGACGAATATCCGAATAGTCTTTTTCTTGAGAAAATTGCAAAAATTTCTGAGAAAATTCCAAATGCCGGCAACACAAGAATATAAACTTCAGGGTGACCAAAAATCCAAAAGAAATGTTCCCAAATTATTGTATTCCCACCATTGGCTGTTACAAAGAAATTAGATCCAAACATCCGATCAAATATCATTAAAAATAGACCTACAGTTAATGGAGGAAAGGCAAATAAAATTAATGCAGATGTTACAAAAGTAGTCCAAGTAAACATTGGCATACGCATATAAGTCATTCCAGGAGCTCTCATATTAATGATTGTAACCAGGAAGTTAATACCACCAATTAATGTTCCCGCCCCAGATATTTGTAATCCTAGTGCATAAAAGTCAATTCCATGAGTTTTTGATGCTAATGATAAAGAAGCATATGATGTCCACCCTGCATCAGGTGCACCACCTAAAAACCAGGAAAGATTTAGGAATAAACCACCAAATAGAAATAACCAAAATCCTAATGCATTAAGAAACGGAAATGCAACGTCACGTGCTCCAATTTGTAATGGAACTACTGCATTCATCATAGCGAATACCAGCGGCATCGCAGCCAAGAATATCATCGTTGTACCGTGCATTGTTAATATTTCATTATAAAAACCTGCAGTTACAAAATCGTTATTTGGAATCGCAAGTTGAATACGGATAAATACAGCTTCAAGTCCACCTAGGATAAAGAAAATTCCCCCAGCGATTAAATACAAAATCGCAATTTTCTTATGGTCCACAGTTGTTAAGTAGTCCCAAAGTACTGCTCCAATCCCCTTTTTTTGAGCATAGGTACTCACTTTTTTTACCTCCCTTTCAAATGAATCCCTTTATTTCTGTACTTTTAAGCCCATTAAGTACTCAGTTAATGCAGCGAGTTGCTGCTCTGATAATGTCCCATATGTCCCAGTCATTTTGTTTGCAGGCTTATAAGTCTCCGGGTTATTGAGCCAATTTTTAAGTTGAGCATCATTATGTTCCATTACCCCAGCAATACGAGAACGATCACCGAAGTTTGTTAGATTAGGTGCTAAACGTGCTGCTTCTGGCGTTTTGTTTGCAGGTGTCACAGCGTGACAGCTAATACAATTTTGATTGAAGATTTCTTGACCTTCTTGAGCTAAAGGAGTTGTTGCTTTTGCAGGTTCAGTAATTCCTTGCATTCCCTTTACCCATTGGTCAAATTCGGCACGAGAAACTGTTTTAACTTTAAAATCCATTAACCCATGCGATGGACCACAAAGTTCGGCACATTTTCCATAGAATAAGTCGCCGGCTTCATTCGCCTTTTTACTATCAAACTCTAACCAAAACTTATTAATATTGTCTGTGTTTGTATCCATCTTTCCTCCAGCAGCTGGAATCCAAAATGAATGCTTAACATCAGATGCTTTTAAGTTAAAGTAAATCTTTTCATCGGTTGGAACCACAAGTTCCTGCCCAGTAACAATCCCCTGGTTAGGGTATTCGAATTCCCACCAATACAAACTTGCTCTTACATTCACTACGAGTGCAGTGCTTTTTCCATCCTGTTTCTTATCCATTGCCGAAACATCAGCAAATTGGAATGTTTGGGCAACAGTCGGAACTGCCAATATAAGCAGCAGGACAATAGGGATAACTGTCCATAAAATTTCCAATTTATGGCTTCCTTCAACTTGTTCAGGAATTTTGTCATCCTTCCGACGGAATCGGACTAACACAATCAAGAAAATTAAAGTAACTACTGCAATAACTCCCACCATGATAAACGTACTTAACATCATCAGATCAAATTGCGATTCCGCAACTTCACCAGCCGGCTTCAATGTAGATAAATATGGTTTCCCACAGCCGGAAAGGATGAGTGTCATGACGGAAAACAATGATATGAGTTGCCATTTCGCAAGCCTTTTCATAGTTTTACCAAACCCCTCTTTCGTAAAATAAATTGTATTGCTAAGTAAATCTATGGAAAAATCCCTTCCTTATTTCCCCTTTAATAAGGAAAGGGATTTCCTAACAAAGTTAAATGAGTGTAACGATTACCATCGCAACAAACATTATAGTCAAATATTGAAGTGAGTAAATGAACATAAACTTCGCCCATTTCACATCATCTTTCATTTTATATCCATAAAGCCCAAGTACCAGCCAACCTATATTTAAGATAGTGGCCAACACCAAGAATGGAGTTCCAAGCGATTGTAATAGTAGTGGTAACGGCAATAGAGCAGCTACCCATAATACGATATGGTTTTTAGTTGTTTTAAATCCTTTTACTACAGGCAGCATTGGAATTCCAGCTGCACGATATTCCTCAACTCTTCTCATAGCAAGTGCATAAAAATGAGGTGGCTGCCAAACAAACATAATTAGAAATAAAGCCCATGCTATCGGATTGAGATTACCATCAATTGCCGCCCAACCAATTAGCGGTGGTACAGCTCCAGAAATACTTCCAACAATCGTATTGGAAACATACAAACGCTTTGTCCACATAGTATAAAGACCCACATATGAAAAAACGCCGATAAAACCAATAACTGCTGCTGAAACAGTGGTCAATAACAAAAATAAAATTCCAATTACTATTAGAAATATACCAAGAACAGCAACCCAATTAGGATGTATTTTCCCTGTTACTGTAGGTCTTGCTTTGGTTCTCTTCATAAGGTGATCGATATCTCGATCATAGAAATTATTCAAACTACATGATCCAGCAATGATTAACGAAGAACCAATTAGTGCAAATAATACAGTATCAATACTATCCAAGAAGCGATAACCATTAAAATGTAATGCTAGCCAGACCCCTGTAAAGGTCGTAATTAAGTTTGAATTTACGATTCCAATTTTTATAAGTGCAAGAAAATCTTTTAACATCGATGTTTCAGGAATATTTGCATGACTAGGCTCTATTGTTGCTCCCCCAAATCCCTTTGAATTCGACACATTCCTTCCCCCTTATTTCACTTTTACAAAAAAACCATTCTATATCTGCCCATATCAAATGGACTAAACAAAGGATTTTTACTTACTTAATATCTCTATCAAGCGTGAACTATCAATTTTACACTATATCAAACTTGTAAATATTATTAATTATTTACCTATATCAAAAAAAATCTCCTTCTCACTGTATATTAAATCACACTTCACTCTATTTTTGTGAAGTTTTTTTGAACTTTTTGCAAATTTTATCTTTCAAGTTAGAAAAATCGAAAAATTGTTACTTTGCTGACATAATAGTTTTAAAAATACTTTTATAATATCTAGAATATTCTTATAATAGATTTACTATAACCATTTCGTTTATCTGAAATCATTCTTTAGGCGAACTATCTGTCAGTTGTAAAAATCTCTTCAATTGTGTAGTATTTCTAATTGGGATGAAAATTTAGAATATTGTATATTCTTGACTGTTTAATATTTTTCTGTTTCTTTTTATGACAATTTTTTTAATTTAATATTAGAAGGTGATCATTAGTGCAAAAGTCATTAAAGGTGCTATCGGTACTTACCACTCTTGGAATGCTAATTGTATTGTTAGGTGGGGCACTTGTTACAAAAACAGGATCCGGTTTAGGTTGTGGAAGATCATGGCCACTATGTAATGGACAATTTATTCCAAGTGACATAACACTTGAATTAATTATTGAACTTGCTCATCGGCTTGTATCTGGATCTGTTGGAATTATGGTTCTCGTTTTATCCATTTGGACTTGGCGTAAGATAGGACATATTCGCGAAACGAAATTTTTATCATTTCTGTCATTCTTTTTCCTAGTTCTACAAGGATTAATTGGGGCAGCTGCTGTTAAATGGGGACAATCTAGTTTTGTCCTAGCGCTTCATTTTGGGATCTCCCTTATTTCTTTTGCCGCAGTATTATTATTAACCTTGCTAATTTTTGAGGTAGATAAAAAGTTCCATGCAGAAAAGCTTGTGATAGAAAAACAACTACAAAAACATATCATTGGTCTATCTATCTATACTTATATCGTGGTTTATACCGGGGCCCTTGTTCGTCATTTAAAAGTAAGCCTTGTTTGTCCTGACTGGCCATTTTGTAATAATTCCTCAATTTCACTGCCGACTAGTATTTTTGAATGGGTCCAAATGGGCCATCGTTTCCTTGCAGGTATTATTTTTTTATGGATTAGTTATATAACCATTATGGTAATAAAACAATACAAACACCAAAAAGTAATTTACTGGGGTTGGATTATTGCATTTATTCTGGTTACCTTGCAAGTTATTGCTGGAGGATTAATTATTATTTCCGGGTTGAATTTATATATCGCCCTGGCACATGCGTTGTTTATATCCTGCCTGTTTGGAGTATTAAGTTACTTTCTTCTATTAACTTCACGGAGTAAACGGAATACTTTAGAACTAAAAAATAAACATGGCAATTCCCAAGATACCATTGCATTTCCTAGTGTGAAAATGTAAAAAAACAGGTCTGTAACATAGGCGCTTTCATTTGCCTAGTTCAGACCTGTTTTTCTATTTTAACATTTCTTGATTATCTGACCAATTCGATTAATAAATCTCCTGTTTGAATCGCTTCCCCATTTTTAACAAAAATATCTTTAATAATTCCTGAGAAAGGGGCTTGGACAGTAGTTTCCATTTTCATGGCTTCGGTGATGATTAGGTGATCCCCGCGACTAACCTTTTCACCCTTTTCCACAAGAACCTTTACAACAGTACCTGGCATCGATGCTGCCAAATGATTTTCATTGCCTACCTCTGCTTTGATTTTTGCAGTAACAGTAGCTTTAATGCTTTCATCTTTTACAATAATTTCACGTGGTTGTCCATTCAACTCAAAATAAACTATCCTGGTTCCATCTGCTTGGGCTTCTCCCACTGCAACCAGCTTAACAATTAGTGTTTTCCCTTTCTCGATTACAACTTCAACCTCTTCCCCAAGACGCATTCCATAAAAGAAAGATGGCGTATCAAGAACAGAGATATCTCCAAACATATCTAATTTTTTAGTATAGTCCACCAAAACTTTTGGATAAAGAGCATAAGCGATTACATCAAAATCAGTCGCTTTTCTACCTAATTCTAATGACAGCTGCTCTTGTAGTTTATTGAAATCAACAGGCTCGAGAAGCTCTCCTGGTCGAACGGTAATCGGCTTCTTGTCTTTAAGAATCACTCGTTGAAGTTCCTCTGGAAAACCACCGCAAGGTTGTCCCAAGTAACCCTCAAAGAATTCTACTACAGAATCCGGAAAATCAAGCGAAGCACCTCTTGTTAACACGTCCTCTTCGGTTAAGTCATTTTGGACCATGAATAAAGCCATATCACCGACTATTTTAGAAGATGGGGTTACTTTCACGACATCACCAAACATTTGGTTAACATGAGCATACATTTTCTTAACATCATCCCATTTTTCACCAAGACCAACTGCTTTTGCTTGTTGTTGCAGATTGCTATATTGGCCACCCGGCATTTCGTGTTGGTAAACTTCTGTATGAGGCGCTAACATACCACTTTCAAAGTCTTGATAATATTTTCGGACGTCTTCCCAATAATGTGAAAGCTGTTCAAGTGCTTCAATATTTACCTTTGGAGTGCGTTTCGTACCTTCAAGAGCGTAATAAAGTGAGTTTGCACTTGGTTGGGAGGTTAAACCGGCCATTGTTCCTAAGGCAACATCAACAATATCTACTCCTGCTTCGATGGCTCTTGCATAAGTAAAAATACCATTTCCACTTGTGTCATGCGTGTGGAGGTGGATTGGAATATTTACAGTTTCTTTAAGCTCCGAAATTAATCGGTAGGCTGCTTGTGGCTTTAATAAGCCTGCCATATCCTTAATACCAAGAATATGGGCACCCTGCTGCTCAAGTTCCACTGCTAGGTCTTTATAGTATTGCAGATTATATTTGGTTCTCAGAGGATTATCGATATCACCTGTATAACAAATGGCAGCTTCAGCAATTTTGCCATTTTGGCGAACGGCATCAATGGCAACCTCCATTCCCTTTACCCAGTTTAAACTGTCGAAAATTCTAAATACATCAATTCCGGCATGAGCAGACTTTTCTACAAATTCACGGATTACATTGTCAGGATAGTTCTTATACCCCACTGCATTGGATGCACGAAGAAGCATTTGGAATAACACGTTAGGAATTTCTTTTCGCAATTCCCGTAATCTTAACCAAGGGTCTTCATTCAAAAAGCGATAAGCTACATCAAAGGTTGCTCCACCCCACATTTCAAAAGAAAACATCTCTGGTAACAATTTAGCAGTTGGTTCGGCAATCTCTTTAATATCTTTCGTTCTTAGGCGGGTTGCCAACAAAGATTGATGGGCATCTCTAAAAGTTGTATCAGTAAGTAAAACCTGATTTTGGCCCTTAATCCAATTGACCACACCCTCCGGACCTTGTTGATCAAGAATTTGTTTTGTCCCATTTTGGTAATCAAATTTAAAATCTAACTTTGGAATCCTCGGCTTTTCAAAAACAGGTCGTTTTTTCTTTTCAATTCCTGGAAAACCATTAACGGTTACATTTGCAATATAGGAAAGCATTTTTGTTCCCCGGTCTTTACTTTCTGTAACGTCAAATAGTTCTGGGTGTGTGTCAAGAAACGATGTATCATAGTCTCCAATTTGAAACTTTGGATGTTTAACAACATTTTCAAGAAACGGAATATTTGTCTTAATGCCCCGAATCCGAAATTCTCGTAGAGCCCGCACCATTTTTGATGAAGCATGATCAAATGTAAGTGCACTTGTTGTTAATTTTACTAGTAAGGAATCATAATAAGGGGTGATAACTGAGCCTGCAAAAGCATTCCCAGCATCTAATCTTACGCCAAATCCACCACCGGAACGGTAAGCCATAATTTTCCCTGTATCTGGCATAAAGTTATTTAGTGGATCTTCAGTTGTAACCCGACACTGTATTGAATAGCCAAGAATTTTAATTTTTTCTTGAGGCGGAATTCCTACAGCATCTCCAAATAATTCATTACCTGCAGCTATGAGAATTTGTGATTGTACGATATCAACACCAGTAACCATTTCTGTAATCGTATGCTCGACCTGTACCCGCGGATTTACTTCTATAAAGTAAAACTCATTCCCAGATAGCAAAAATTCGACTGTGCCGGCATTGACATAATCAACATTTTTCATTAATTTCACAGCTGCAGCACATATTCTTTCTCTCAAGTCATCGGAAAGTGAAACACATGGTGCGACCTCCACCACTTTTTGGTGACGACGTTGAACAGAGCAATCGCGCTCATACAAATGAACGATATTCCCATAATGATCACCAAGTATTTGGACCTCAATATGTTTTGGATTACGAATTAATTTTTCTACATACACCTCATCATTCCCAAAGGCCGCTTTTGCCTCGGATTTGGCCCGTGAGAAAGCTTCCTGAACTTCGTTAGCCTCGTTGACAATTCGCATTCCACGGCCGCCACCGCCTAAAGAAGCTTTAATGATAATTGGATATCCATGCTTCGCTCCAAAGGACTTGACATCACCAACATTGTCTACCGGACCATCAGTTCCTGGAATGATTGGAATTTCGGCAAGTTCCGCTTGCGCTCTTGCTTTAACTTTATCTCCAAACATATCCAGATGTCTTAATTCTGGTCCAATAAAAATGATGCCTTCTTCCTGACAACGACGGGCTAAATTTATATTCTCTGATAAAAAACCATAACCAGGATGTATGGCATCTACTTCACTATGCTTGGCAATTTCAATAATTCCTTCTATATCAAGATAAGCTTCAATTGGCTTTTTTCCTTCGCCAATTAAGTAAGCTTCATCTGCTTTATATCGGTGGTAAGTTCCAGAATCTTCTTTTGAATAAATAGCAACTGTTCGAATATTCAGCTCATTACACGCCCGAAAAACTCTTATTGCAATCTCGCCTCGATTTGCTACTAAAACTTTAGTTATTTGCCTGTTCATTTTAACACTCCATCCGATATATATTTTACAAAAGCGCAAGGAATTAATCCTTTACGCTTTTGTAGGAAAACGATATTTGGAAGCATTTACTTTCTTTTGAGGAACAGTTTTCTTGTCAACTTGCTTATGTTTATACTTTTGCTCATATCTGACGAACATTGATACATTTACTAATATGCCCATTGCAAATGAAAGTTGAAGCAGGGATGATCCCCCATAACTTACAAAGGGAATTGGTACACCTGTTAATGGAATTAAACCTGATACTCCAGCCAAGTTAACAAAGGATTGGATTCCAATCATACTCGAAATTCCTATCGCTAATAAACTACCGAATGGATCCCTACATCTTACCGCTGTATAGATTCCTCTTAGTACGATAAAACCCAATGACAAAAGAACAAATAAAACACCCCAGATTCCTAACTCTTCAGCAATAATGGCCATGATAAAGTCAGTATGCGCTTCAGGTAAATATCCTAGTTTTTGAACACTTTGCCCTAAACCTAACCCGTTTATTCCTCCTGAACCAATCGCAATATAAGAATTTACCAGATGGTATCCTGCATCTTGAGCAACAGCATCCGAAAAAGGATCGCTTAAAACTGTAATACGGCTAAGTCTTTCTTCTGAGAATATGTTATCCTTCATAATCAGCAGTATAGGGAGTATGATGACAAGCCCCATTATAATTAGCTTCATTATATTCCTAAAATTCATACCCGAAGAAATAATAATCGTTCCAGCGATTGCAAAAATAATTGATGCTGTTCCAAAGTCAGGTTGTATAGCTACTAATAGGCAGACAAGAACCAAATAAATAATGGGTGGAATAACCCCCTTATTAAATTCATTAATATATGATTGTTTTTTTGCATAAATGGCCGATAAATATATAATCACACCAATTTTAACAAATTCTGAAGGTTGGATACTTCTACTCCCTATTTCAAACCAACTAATGGCATTACCTACAGTTTTTCCAAAAATAAACAATGCAGATAACCCAAACAGTGAACCAAATACAATGACGCCTAAGAACTTTTTATTCAGCAATATTTTATAAGGAAATAAGGCCATAAAAAGAAAAATCACTGCCGCCAACATTAGATGGAGTTTTTGTTTTTGATAGAAAAAATCACTTTCCCAACCATATTTTTGAACTGCCGTAACCATACTAGAGCTATATACCATTACTAGTCCAAAAATTGATAACAAAACCAATACTAAAATAAAGGTATAATCATACGATTTTAAAATCTTTTTAAACATGCAACTATTCCTCAGCTTCCAAATTGGTATAGTTATTCTATTATTCTAATAAATATTCCTTAAAAAAGATAGCAAAATTATTATATCAGAATTATTTTTTAGAAATTTTTTTATTCATATACATCATTCATTTATAAATGAGTGCAATGCTTATTATTAATTGTGTCATTTTTTCGAAAAATCTGCAAATTAAATTGTCCTTTGGAACAAAAAAACCCAAACATAAATGAATAGTTTGAGCTTTTGATTGTCTATTTTTTTATCGATGCTTCATGCAATGAAGAAAGTTCTTTTTCTAACTGATCTAAAATATCTTTACCGGATTTTTCATTGATCAAGCCCAGACGGACTGCAAAATCTATTTCACGAGACAAGCCAAACATCTGAGTGTCTAACACTTCTTCATAAAGTGGACACTGTGGCATTGTCAGGTTGTCCATTTGCACCTTAATCAGCTTCAATATCTTATCAGCGTCAGCCTTTAACAAGACGTTTGCTTTTTCTTGATGATTGATTATCATATCAGACGCCAACATTGACCCCCCATTTCCGAGCAATTGCCTATACTGATTTAAATTTTACCTTTTATAAGAAAAAATTGCAAGAATAATAAAACTCTCTTTTACTATAGGTTTCAAGTGGCTGTTATCGACAATTAGTTTCACCGAAATGACATTTTACGAAGAACCCGCTATAATTATGGTAATTAATTACTTAGGGGGAAATATTGTGGGAAATCATAATGAAAACATTGTTCAAATTAAAGGCAATGTTAAATATTCTATAACCTTAGATCCAGGATTTTGGATTTTTGATGACCGAAAATTCGATTTAGCTACCTATTTTGATTTAGAAAAAGGTGAGAAAACGGATGAATTAACTGATTATATGAAATCAATAACCAGTCAATGGGAAAGAGATATTACTGAGGGTGCCAGCGTCCCAAAACCGGTTGCGACAAACAGCCAAACTGAAAAAGAAAAGTTATCTACTGGAACATTTGCTATTGCTTTAAAACCGTTTCTAAAGAATTCTGAACCATTAAAAACGGCTAAATTGTTTATCATAGAAATGGATAATCAAGAAGAGGTGGAAATTCCACTAGATGATGCCTATGACCTGATTCTGGGTTTTTATAAAGATGGGAAATCTTTAAGAGAAGATGGACCTGTTCATATTTATTATGGTGACGGCTCTAATCAACAAAGTCCATTAAAAAATGTTCGTGGCTTTCGGATAGAATAGCCTATTACCTACTAGGGCTGATCCGTTATGTACCTAATCATCAGCCCTAATAATTAAACATGCTCATCATAAATGAACACTGTTTTACAGAAGGTCGGCTGCTAACTGAGCTAAGCTTGACCTTTCTCCTTTTATTAGTTTGACATGTCCTGATTCTTTTTGTTCCTTAAATTTTTCGACAACGTATGTAAGACCGTTGTTGTAGGCATCTAAATAGGGGTGGTCGATTTGTTCTGGATCTCCCATCAACACAATTTTACTTCCCTCACCAACCCTTGTTAAAATGGTTTTTACTTCGTGTTTAGTTAAATTTTGCGCTTCATCAATAATAATAAATTGATCAGGGATACTCCTACCACGTATATAAGTTAATGCCTCGACCTCAATTGAGCCCATTCCGGCCAGAATTGCATCTAATTCCCCTGGCTTTTTCGCGTTAAACAAATACTCTAAATTATCATAAATTGGTTGCATCCACGGTCTAAGTTTCTCCTGTTTTTCACCTGGGAGAAATCCTAAGTCCTTTCCAACCGGGACAATTGGTCTGGCAACTAACAGTTTCTTAAACGCCCCAAAATCCTCTGTTTGCATTAAGCCAGATGCAAGTGCTAACAATGTTTTCCCAGTCCCTGCTTTGCCAATCAAGGTTACTAATGGAATGTCTTTCCTTAATAATAATTCAATCGCCATCGTTTGTTGCACATTACGGGGACGTATTCCCCAGATATGCTCATGATTAAATACCAATTTTTTTACCTTTTTAGCTTGGGAATCCACCATCCCAATGGCAGATGAAGAACTACCCCCTACATCCTTCAAAATTAGAAATTGATGTGGGTAAACTGGATGCTTCAAAAAATCAGTTAATAACAACTCATTTTTTTCATAAAATTGATTAAGCAATTTTAAATCAATGTATTTTTCGGTAAAGCCGGTATATAACTGATCAAAATCAACCACTCGATCACTTAGAAAGTCCTCGGCAATCAATCCAATTGCGTCTGCTTTCACTCTTACAAGTGCATCTTTACTTACAAGAATTACCTGACGGCCATGTTCTTTGGTTTGTTCTTCTAGGAACAAGTTTTTTGCAACTGCAAGTATTCGATTATCATTGGTTTTTTCTACAAAAATTTCTTGCAATTGGTGAAAAGAACGATGATTTAATTCAATCCTTAATATCCCACCTGTCTCAAGCGGAATTTTCTCATGGAGTTTGCCCGTTTCTCTTAAAGAATCGATGAGACGCGATACATGCCTTGCATTCCTTCCAACTTCATCCATATACCTCTTTTTAGAGTCAACCTCTTCCAAAACTACTGCAGGAATAACAACCTCATTGTCATCAAAGGAAAAAATGGAATATGGATCTTGCAACAATACATTTGTGTCTAATACATATATTTTACTCAAACTGATGCCTCCTGCTCTTCTTGATCTCTCGTTCTCAAAAGAACAAAGCGCTTGTCAGATGGGACTTTGATAAAATATATGTTTGCCTGCATAAAGATAGAAGAAATTTTGCACAATAATCTTAAGTAGTACTCCCTAATTTATTTCTTGATATATGTTTTCCTAACTTTTTCAAGGTAATAAAGGGATACGTTGAAATAGGAGTTGACTAACAAATGAAGGTAATTGTCGCAGTTTTACTGTTATTACTAGTTGGATGCAATGCACAAAACGAAGCTGCCGATAACGGAAATCAAAACTTAGTTAAAGTAAAAAATAGTACAATTGAAGATGTTGATCGGAAATCTGGTCAGGAAATTTCTCGACACCTGGTCGATTTAGCTACTGGTGTTGCTAACGTAAAGGACGCTACTGCCGTTGTTATTGGTAACTATGCCCTGGTAGGGATTGATGTAAATTCAAATCTAGAACGCTCAGAAGTAGGTTCAATTAAGTATTCTGTAGCCGAAAGCTTAAAAAACGATCCTCACGGTGCAAAGGCCATCGTGATTGCCGACCCTGACCTTACTGCTAGACTCAAGGAAATTTCCGATGATATTAAAAATGGACAACCTATTACTGGAATTATGAATGAACTTGCAGACATTTCCGGCCGCTTAATACCTGAAATTCCAGCAGATATAATTAAGCCCACTCCTAAAAATGGTACCGAAAAGCCGAAAGAGAACATAAGTAATAAAGATCAAAAAAAATTAGAAGAAGAACAACAAGATCAATCTAAGCACATGAAAGACTAGAAAAGCACTGCTAGCTTTGAAAAAAAACCGAGGACACTCAATTTTTTTGAGTTGTCCTCGGCTTTTTTTAAATATCTTTTTACAGCATTGCCTGCTTTTTCATGGCTGCAATGACTTGTTTATCAAGTCTTGTCGCTGCGTCTTTGTCGTAGGTTTTATCGTATTTTGGTTCAGATGTAATTTTTGAACCATAGAACATTACATCCCTTACTTCAGCAATTTTAACCTCTACAAGAGCAAGCTTGAGTGGAACTTCTGGTAATTTATCAATTGTTACATTCGCCATACCGCTTATGGAGTAGGAGGACTCATTCGCAATCAAATTTACAACAACTTGATTATTGCTTTGAATGTTCTGAATGATTCTGGAACGATTATCTACTGCAAAGTAAATGACTTCTTCACTTATTGCTAAAATCCAGGAAATAGCACTTACATTAGGACCACTTGTTTCAAAATCGATTGTTGCTAAAGTGACAAATCTTTCGTGCTGCAATTCGTCAAATAATGGTTTCGTTAATCTAGGTTCTACCTGATTCGCCATTTACAATACCCCCTTGAATAATCATCATATTACTACTTTCCTATATTTTCCTCAACTTTTTTGTACTAACCATTTTGCCGCAAGCACCGACAAATACTGATATGGTATACTATACTAAAAGTAATAGACAAAGATGAGTTTATGAGGTGCTTTTAATGAGAGTAAAATGTGTTATTTGCGATAAAATTGAAACAATTAATACTGATTCCCCTGTTGCAAAGAGATTGCGGAATCGACCCATTCATACCTATATGTGTGAATCCTGCGAGGTTAGAATCACCGAAAAAACAAATTTACGACAAGCAACCGGAAAATTCAGCCTTTACAAACCAACAACAGACGAAGAAAACTGGTGATTAGAAAAGCGGAAGCGGCTTGGCAGGGGCGACAAGCATAAGACGAGCCGGCCTGAAGGTCGTTCTTTGACCTTTTGGACGGATTGGCTTATGACTCGCCCCCCTAGCACGCTTGTGATAGACAAACCGAAAAGCGCAAGCGGCTTGTCGCCCCTAAGCGGAGATTTTCCGCTTATAGGTAAAATAGTACTCATTTTTGGGGGAATAAGCGGATTTTTTCCGGTTACGAACAGCAAAACCCCTTATTTTCGCGTTTTTAGCTTCAATAGACGGAATCTCTCCGTCTATTGAAGCTATTTTTGATAATAATCACCAATTAAGCGAAATTTCTCCATCTAATTAGCAGATCTGGCACTTTAACAAAACCTACCAAAAAAAAAGAGGCAATAAAAGATCCAATTGGAAATCTTTTATTGCCTCTCTTTTTTATTCAGCAGAATAGTTTTTAAATTTTTCAGGTTCAGACTTGATTTGGTTAAGCATTACTTCAATCAAATCAACTGGAAATCGCGAGCTTTTTTCTTCGCCATTCTTTACAAAATGAACGAAATACATCTCAGATTCCTTTTCAACCTGAATATTAGTCAAACCATGTTCTTCTTTTAAGATATCCTCAAAAAGATCCATTGTTTCTTTTGCGGGAGTATCTTCTGGACGTTCGTCACTAACTACTTTAATAGTAAGCCAATTATATAAAGCATCTTGTAAGGATCTCATGCTAATCCACCTAACTAATTAAGCTTAGCATCTTGTTTTTTTTGTTGATAAAGACGAATTTTGTAAATGATTAGTATTAAAGCAGCTACAACCAATCCTTCAGCAACAGGCAAAAAGGCGCCCAGAAATGTTAGAAAAGAACTACCTAGTATGAGAAAAATGTATACCACTATCGACTTCCCAATTGGCAGTTTGGTAGCGAATCCTAGTTTATAAACAATAATCGCCAATACAATAATGGTAAGATACAACAACCACATTCCAGTTTCTGGCTCTTCACTTACCTTATATAAGGCTGCGAAAAAAGACAATCGTCCTGCAATATCCATTTCCGGTCATTCCCCCTTGAACCTTAGCTTAATTCAGCAGTTTTCTTTTTCTTAGCGGTCCGTTCACGTTCACTCTTATCTAGAATTTTCTTTCTTAGACGAATAGATTGTGGAGTTATTTCACAATATTCATCATCGTTTAGATATTCTAAAGATTGCTCAAGTGACATAAGACGTGGTTTTTTCATTGTAGCTGTTTGATCTTTATTAGCTGAACGAACATTCGTTGCTTGTTTAACCTTGGTAATATTTACGGTGATATCATTTTCTCTTGTGTGTTCCCCAACAATCATACCTTCGTATATATCAGTTCCCGCATCAACGAAAATGACTCCTCTATCTTCAACTTGCATAATTCCGTAAGTGGATGTTTTTCCTGATTCCATTGAAACTAGAACCCCTTGACGTCTTCCACCAACTTGACCTTGAGCCATTGGTTGATAACTGTCGAATGTATGATTTATTATACCATACCCACGAGTTAGAGTAAGAAATTCTGTTGTATAACCGATTAATCCACGAGCCGGTACATTAAAAGTCAATCTAACTTGACCTGAGCCGTTATTAACCATATCCAGCATTTCACCTTTACGTGCTCCAATTGACTCCATTACGCCGCCAGTATGTTCTTCTGGTACGTCAATTTGAACGCGTTCTATTGGCTCACATCTAACACCATCGATATTTTTTACGATTACTTCAGGCTTAGAAACTTGAAGTTCATAGCCTTCACGTCTCATATTTTCAATTAAAATGGACAAATGAAGTTCACCACGGCCAGAAACAATCCAAGCATCAGGTGAATCAGTGTTTTCTACCCGTAGGCTTACGTCAGTTTGTAATTGTGAACGAAGGCGTTCTTCGATTTTTCTAGCAGTTACAAATTTTCCTTCACGGCCAGCAAATGGACTATTATTTACAACAAAAGTCATTTGTAGGGTTGGTTCATCAATACGAAGAATTGGAAGTGCTTCTTCATGTTCGACTGGACAAACAGTTTCACCAACATTAATATCTTCCATTCCAGATAAGGCGATAAGGTCACCCGCACGTGCCTCTTCAATCTCTTGACGTTTTAATCCGAAGAAACCGAACATCTTAGTTACACGGAATTGCTTCACTGACCCATCCAGTTTCATCAAAGAAACTTGCTGTCCTACTGAAATTGTTCCGCGGAAAACACGTCCAATTCCAATTCTACCTACATAGTCATTATAGTCTAAAAGGGCAACTTGGAATTGCAGTGGCTCATCACTGTTTTCAATCGGCGCAGGAATATGTTCAACAATAGCCTCATAAAGTGATTGCATGTTTTCATCTTGCTGTTCAGGATTAACACTTGCTGTGCCATTGATACCTGAAGCATAAATTACCGGGAAGTCTAATTGCTCTTCATTAGCTTCAAGCTCAATAAATAAATCTATTACTTCATCAATAACTTCTTCAGGTCGTGCAAAGTCACGGTCAATTTTATTCACAACAACAATTGGAGTTAAATTTTGTTCTAATGCCTTTTTCAATACAAAACGCGTTTGTGGCATACAACCTTCATACGCATCAACAACAAGTAATACTCCATCAACCATTTTCATGATCCGCTCTACTTCTCCACCGAAATCGGCATGTCCAGGTGTATCAAGAATATTAATTTTTTTATCTTTATATTGAATTGCGGTATTTTTTGCTAAAATAGTTATTCCGCGTTCTCTTTCAATGTCACCGGAGTCCATTGCCCGTTCTTCAACATGTTCATTACTTCGGAATGTCCCTGATTGCTTTAACAGTTGATCAACGAGGGTAGTTTTCCCATGGTCAACGTGAGCAATAATGGCTATATTCCGGATATCTTCTCTTAATTTCAACTAATTCACTCTCCTATTAATCGTAAAACCTATCGTCCTTTGGATAACTGAGATATTATAACACAAATAGTTAGAAACCAATAAACATTTTGTAGTACAATATATAAAAAACATAAAATAATTAGGTAAAAGATCTCATTCTACCTCAAAAAAGGGAGTTATCACTTGAAACAAATTAAATGGTTATTTTTATTATTAGCAATTATTACCGCTTCATGTATGATGGGGGTTGGCGTTTCAATCGCTCTAGAAAGTATGATTGGAGTAATCTCTTGCACAGTTGCAACAGTGGCTTGTTTTGGTGTTGGATTTACTTTAAAAGCAAAATTACTTAAAGATTAACAAAAAAGCGAAACCATTGAAAAAGGCTGGCTCAATCTGCGTGTAAGCGCAATTGAGTCAGCCTTTTTAGTATGAACAATGGATTGTTTTTTAATACTTACCAATCCCCTGCTTTTAAGTAATTTTTCATTATGGTTTGATGAAGTACCGGTTTACTGAAAAAGATTGTATTTTGCTGCAACATATTTAGGCTCCCACCTCTAAGTGTAGTAGCAATGCCTCCGACTTCTTCTATTAACACCCTGCCAGCAGCAATATCCCACGGGGATAATCTCATCGTGATATAGGCATCTAAACGGCCTGCGACAACATGAGCAATTTCAATTGCAGCGGAACCATACGATCTCGTCCCCCGAACATCCAAAACCAATCTACTTAGTAGAGGTGGAGTAATTCCCCTTGTATCAGCTACCCAAGCAGCATTTATTCCAATAATGGCTTCTTTTAATTCAACAGGGGCTAATTTAGGAATTCTGTTCCCGTTTAAAAAAGCACCCTCCCCTTTAATAGCGTGATATAACTCATCATGCACAACATCGTAAATAAGGCCAATTACCCCAATCCCATTTTCATAAATCCCAATTGAAATGGCAAAGTTCCGTTGTTGATGGACAAAATTTATCGTTCCATCGATTGGATCAATAATCCAAACAATCCCATTCAAGTCCTCAATCTGATCTCCTAAGCCTTCTTCTCCAAAAACATTGTGACTAGGATATTTTTCTTTTATCCGATTGATAAAAAATTGTTCGGTTGCTTTATCGATATTTGTTACGAGGTCATTTGGATTAGTTTTTGTTTGCACATTTAGGGTTTGAAGAAACGAGTCTCTTATCTTTTCTCCTGCTTCTTTAACCCAAATCTTTGCGTATGTATCCATCTCCTGCCAATTAGCCATCATGAATCCTCCCTTTGCAACTCCGAACCATTCTAACTTCAGAATTTCCATTTTCTATTTACTAAGGTCATATACCTTCAATTTCTATTTAAAATCTTTTTTTGATAACTAAAGTATACTATTATATTCCAAATATTTCTACATCATAAAGAAAAGCGGAAGCGCCTTGGTAGTAAAATCGGCTTTTGGATTTTACCTCAGCGGCGTATGAACTTATAGCCCATCGACTGAGATAAAGGAAAACCGAAAAGCGGAAGCGGCTTGCCCAGGGGCGACAAGCATAAGACGAGCCGGCTTAAA
>CALCRD010000071.1 GCA_937894355.1 uncultured Bacillus sp. | reverse complement strand
GGTGAGCCCGCGAACCGCTCGTGCCTGGAACGGAAATCAACAGCCTAGTTTAACACAGCCTTCTTTTAAAGGGAATTATGGTATTTGTGGAGAATCGTATGATTAGGAGATATTGAGAGGGGGCATATTAGAATGAAATTCAAACAGTTTACTTATACTCGTCCAAATATCGAGGAATTTGAGACGGAATTTTTAAAAGAGTTAGATGTGTTTATTCTAGCTAAAAGTGTAGATGAGCAAATGGAGGCAATGGGTCGAATTAATGCCATGCGTAACCATTTGGACACGATGTTTAATCTTTGTTATATCAGACATTCAATAGATACAAATGATGATTTTTATCAAGATGAACAAGACTACATAGATGAAATCGAACCGATCGTTGAAGGTTTAACCACAAAATATTATCAAGCACTGGTAAATTCAAAGTTTCGTAATGAATTGGAAGGTAGATGGGGGCGACAGTTGTTTGCGTTAGCTGAAGTCCAATTAAAAACATTTTCCCCGGAAGTTGTTCCACTTCTGCAAAAGGAAAATAAACTTTCAACTGAATATACTAAACTAATCGCCTCAGCAAAAATCAACTTTGAGGGAGAAGAAAGAACGTTAGCACAGTTAGAGCCGTTTGCAGAATCTACGGACAGAAAGTTGAGAAAATTGGCTAATGAAGCTCGGTTTGGTTTCTTAGCTCAAAATGAAGAAAAAATTGATCAAATCTACGATGATTTAGTGAAGATAAGAACTGAAATTGCGACAATATTAGGTTATTCGAACTTTATTGAACTCGCTTATGCTCGGATGAATCGGACCGATTATAATGCTGAAATGGTGGCAGTGTTCCGTAAACAAGTCGAAGATTTTATTGTACCGCTGGCGATAAAATTAAAGGATAAACAAAGAGTTCGCATTGGGGTTGAAAAATTAGCTTATTACGATGAAACTGTTATGTTTCCAACAGGTAATGCAAAACCAAAGGGTAATCCTGAGTGGATTTTAGAAAACGGGAAAAAAATGTATGATGAGCTGTCAGCGGAAACAGGCGAATTTTTCTCGTTCATGACAGACAACAATCTCATGGATTTAGTTGCCAAGAAGGGCAAAGCAGGCGGAGGTTATTGTACTTTTATTGAGGATTATAAAGCACCTTTTATATTTTCTAATTTTAATGGTACTTCTGGGGACATTGATGTGCTAACTCATGAAGCAGGGCATGCGTTTCAGGTTTATTTAAGTCGCGATTTTGATATTCCTGAATATACCTGGCCGACCTATGAAGCCTGTGAAATTCACTCGATGAGCATGGAATTTTTTGCTTGGCCATGGATGAAGCATTTCTTTAAGGAAGACACCGAGAAATATCAATATGCTCATTTAAGTGATGCTCTGCTCTTTTTACCATATGGTGTTTCGGTTGATGAATTTCAACACTGGGTTTATGAGAATCCTGGAGCGTCACCAGCAGAGCGAAATCAAACTTGGAGCGAAATCGAAAAAAAATATACGCCGTATAAAGATTATGACGGTTTTGCTTATTTAGAAAATGGCGGTTTTTGGCAGCGACAGGCTCATATATTTAATTCACCTTTTTATTATATCGATTATACGCTTGCTCAAATTTGTGCTTTTCAATTTTGGAAGCGATCAAGAGAAGACTGGAAATCAGCCTGGAAGGATTATGTGGAGCTGTGTAAACTAGGTGGAAGCAAATCATTTACAGAGCTTGTGGCATCGGCAAAATTAATTTCGCCTTTTGAAGAAGGTTGTGTAAAATCGGTTATTGGTGAAATTGAAAGCTGGTTGGAATCGGTGGATGACACAAAATTATAAGATTTTGGGGTGAAGAAAACCTCTTCTGATAAAAGTATCTCTTAATAAGAAAAATCCAATTCTCTTTAGGAATTGGATTTTTCTTTGTTTTTTTAGCTTTGTAAACACAATTGTGTAACCATCAATCCGGTTGATATTAATCCATTTAACCGATCAATTATCATCTTAGTGTATAGCTTTTACCACAATTTCATTATTTTCTACTGCGGTGGTTAATTGCTTTGTATTTTGATCATCAAGGATGAAATCAGTAATTTGATCTTCTAATTTGTCTTGAATGACCCTACGAAGTGGACGGGCTCCGAATGCTGGATGGTAGCCAAGTTCAACGATTTTTTCTTTTACTTCGTCTGTAACGGTTAAATCAATATTTTGTTCGGCTAATACTTGTTGTAATTCTTCTAGCATTAAATCGACTATTTGTAATAGTTGTTCCTTGTTGAGGGAGTGGAATTCGATGATGCTATCAAATCTATTTAAGAATTCTGGTTTAAAGAAAGAGCCTAATGAGTCGAGAATGCTTGTTTCTGTAACGATAGAGTCCTTTTCAAACCCAAGTTTCATCGTCTTATTACTGTTACCGGCGTTGCTGGTCATAATGATAACGGCTTCTTTAAAGCTGACTGTTCGACCTTGACTATCGGTTAGTCGTCCATCCTCAAGGATTTGTAAAAACATATGCTGAACATCTGGATGAGCTTTCTCGATTTCATCTAAAAGAATAATGCAATATGGATTGCGACGGACATTTTCAGTTAATTGACCAGCCTCCTCATGGCCAACATATCCTGGAGGAGAGCCGATAATTTTGGAAATGCTATGCTTTTCCATATATTCACTCATATCGAGGCGAATCATCGAATCTTTTGAGCCAAATAGTTCTTCCGCTAAAGTTTTTGACAATTCGGTTTTCCCAACACCAGTTGGACCAACGAATAAAAATGATGCGATTGGGCGATGTTTTGACTTTAGACCAGCTCTGCTTCGACGGACGGCTTTGGCCACTTTTTTTACCGCCTCTGCTTGACCAATTACTTTGTTCCGCAGCTTTTCCTCAAGCTGTTTCATTTTATTTTGATCATCTTCTTGAAGCTTTCCGACAGGGATTCCTGTTTTCTTTTCAATAATTGCCTGGATATGGTCAACTTCTACAACTGGCTGGAATTTTTCGGATTTTTCTGTTTGTGTTAATTTACGTTCAAGTACTGCTTCTTCATCACGAAGTTTGGCGGCTTGTTCGTATTTTTCATTTTTTAATGCCACATCTTTTTCCTTGCTAATTTCCTTTAATCGGTTTTCTATTGTTGTGGTATCTTGTTCAACATCAGTTGTCAGGTTAAGAACGGAACCAGCTTCGTCCATTAAATCAATTGCTTTATCAGGAAGAAAACGATCTTGGATATAGCGATGTGATAAGGTTACACATGCTTTAATCGCTTCATCTGAGTAGGTTACTTTGTGATATTGTTCATATTTAGCTTTAATTCCATTTAGGATTTCTAATGATTTTTCCAGGGATGGTTCAGCTACTTGAACAGGTTGGAAGCGCCGCTCAAGGGCACCATCTTTTTCGATTTTACGATATTCTTTTAAGGTAGTTGCTCCAACTAGTTGTAATTCGCCTCGTGCTAGAGCTGGTTTTAGGATATTTCCCGCATCCATAGAACCTTCTGCAGATCCTGCCCCAACTAAAAGGTGGATTTCATCGATAAATAAAATGATGTTTTTCCGTTCCTGTAATTCTGTGATAATCTGTTTCATTCTCTCCTCAAATTGTCCGCGAATTCCGGTGTTAGAAACAAGTGAGGCTACGTCAAGTAAGTAAACTTCCTTGCCTAGTAACTTGGATGGAACGGTGCCCTCGGCAATTTTTAAGGCAAGCCCTTCAGCAATAGCTGTTTTCCCAACACCAGGTTCTCCAATTAAAACAGGGTTGTTCTTATTCCGTCTATTTAAAATCTCCATTACCCGTGCTACCTCTTCATCACGACCAATCACTGGATCGATTAGACCAGCTTTGGCAAACTGAGTAAGATTTCGCCCAAATTGATCAATGAAGCCACCACCTTTTGTCGGGTGCGTTTCGACTGTATGTTGTTGATTCTCTTGTTTTTGAAAAGCTGGATTGCTAGGAAAGTCCTGGAAAAATTCTTCTAGGGGAAAATGGTTAAAACTATTCATTCCATTTGTGAAAGGATTTCCAATTTTCCCTTTTTCCATTTTGTAGCATTCCTCACACAAGAGGAATTGCTGCTTGTGCCCATTGACATTAAGGTTCATTCTAATTTTGGCTTCCTTTGATTGACATTTATTGCAAAGCATTATGCAAAACCTCCAATTAATAATATTTGTCTGACTTTGACTAACTTTGACCTTTCTTGTCTTTATTATACTTTGACCTTTTCTGACTTTCAAGCATTTTGATTAAAAAATAGTCTAAAAATTAAAAGCTCGTCATGGATTGTCCTTCGCTTCATATACATGGTTTAGAAGGGGGAGGAAAGACTTGAGACCAAACTGGAGCGCATCCTTTCAAATAGCAGCGGTGTACGTGGGGACAGTTGTAGGTGCTGGCTTCGCAACTGGGAAAGAAATTGTTGAGTTTTTTTCGCGTTTTGGTTTTATTGGCTTTGTAGGAATCTATATTAGTGGTTTTTTAATGATTTATTTAGGGTCGAAATTAATGAGAATTGCTGCGCGAGTAGGTGCCGCATCTTACCAAGAGTTTAATGAGTATTTATTTGGAGAATTCTTCGGCAGAGTAATTAATATTCTTACACTGTTAATGCTCCTCGGTGTTTGTGCGGTGATGATGTCAGGTGCTGGAGCGGTATTTGAAGAACATTTAGGTTTGTCAAAAAACCTAGGGGTGTTTGTTACTATTGGACTTTCAATTCTGGTTCTAATGGTAGGAATGAGAGGGCTTTTTATCGTTAATGCATTAGTTGTACCAATGATGATTGGCTTTAATATTATCTTAATGATGATTTCTATTAAAATACCAGATTTTACTGAACAGCTTCTGGTAATACCTTTTTTAGAGGATGGTTGGAAAGCCTTTGTAACGCCATTTTCTTATGCAGCGTTTAATTTGATTCTAGCCCAAGCTGTTCTAGTTCCTGTTGCTAGTGAAATAAAAGATGACGTTACCATTAAGTGGGGGGGAATCCTCGGTGGTATTGCCCTAACATTGATTCTTATTTGTAGTCATGTTGTTTTAATCATGTTGCCAAAAATTGAAACATATGAAGTCCCGATGGCAATCATCGTAAAAAATATAGCTTCAAGCTTGTATTGGATTTATGTGTTTATTATTTATGGAGAAATCTTTACTTCTGTAATTGGGAATGTTTTTGGAATTGAACGGCAGCTCCGAAAATATGTTGCCATTCCAAGTACTGTAATTGTTTTTTTAATTTTTTTATGCACCTATTTTATTAGCCTCATAGACTATGGGACATTACTGTCTTATTTATATCCAGTATTTGGATATTTGAGTTTAGTGTTTATTCTATTATTATGGATTAAGCCATTTCCAGCAAAATAACAATTAAAAAGCAAAAATGTTTGATAAAAGAGCCTAAATCAAAAAAGCAGCCTTACAATGGAGAAAGGCTGCTTAACGAAATGGCATTAAAACAAATAAAAATAAATCAAATATTAAGTGGGATACAATGACTAATGGGATACTTCGTTTCCATGCATAAAGCCAACTCCAAAATAATCCAGCTGTAAGTGCAGCGAATGGAAGCATCAGGTGGCTTGCATAGAGATGTACCGAAGTATACATAATAGTTGAAACAAAAATACTTACCAGATTGTTGGAATAGGAAATAAGACGTTTTTGAATGAACCCTCTCCAAAAGATTTCTTCGCCCGGAACAATGACTAACAGTAAAAAAAGATAATGCCAGGAGAGTGAGGGCGCATAATACTTGTAAAGAGCGGTAATCTGACTCCTTAAAGGCCAATTAAAGTATTCAATGATTTGATTCCCAATCCAGAAAAGCGCAAATAATAGGACTCCAGAAATGACTCCCCAAACGATATATTTACTAACGGATAACTTGTCATCTAATTCTTCCATAGCAACGGCAACAAGAATGAATAAAAGTAAGGTTGCCGAAAAAAAATACCAAAAAACAGCTTTATCCTGAAAAGTAAAAAACATCAATAAATGCGCCAAGAAAAAACTACCTATTAATCGAATGTCGGTAGCGCATTTTTTTATCAAAATAATCCCCTCGTTTCTAACTAATACAATTCATATTTTAACAAAATATAATTGCATTATGAAATACTAAAATTTAGATAGTTTTCAAAAATTATCAATGGGTATTTTAGTGAACTTTTAAGTTTTATAGACAAAGAAAAAAGCAGACTAGGCTGCTTTTTAATTATTTATGATTCTTTAATAATTTTATAGTTTTTATGATTAACAACTGTTCGTTGGTCAAGCTCTAAATCACGATAATTATCCATAAATGTTAAATCTACAATCACTGAGTTTTCATTTACTTTTTCAACAATGCCTTGTAATCCATCTCTAAATTCAATTATGTTTCCCACTTTTGCTCTTTTCAATAGCCTCTCTCCCTTATAATTTTATAAATTACAGTTTGCACTACTTTTATAGATTCGTAAATGATTTTAAGCATTTTTAAAGATTATTAGTTGTGATTTTTTTAAATTCGACAAAAACTATTATAACCTTACAAATCAATATCCTATATGATTTTCTTCACTATGAACGATCTTTATTTGGGCTATATTTTTAAAAGAGGTTTCCAAATGAGGAGAGATTTTCCTGCATTAAAAAAACTGCGAATTTTAATAAAATCAGAAAATTAAGTTAAATGTGACAATTTACCGATAGTTTAACTAAAAATTTTGATAAATTAGAAAAAAGCATTGAATTTAGAAATCAAGAAGATGTAAAATTAATTCAAAAGCCTGTGAGGTGACTAGCATGAGTTTGTTTGAAACTCAAGATGATCTATTATTTCTAATTGAGAATAAGCGAAGTGAAATGGTTCTTACAGCAGCTAAAACTGGCTATAAAAGCCATCAGACTCTAAAAACAAGTAAAGAGTTGGACGAGCTCTTAAACCTCCACTTCCAATTATGGGGAATATAAGGAGAATCGCTATTTTTAAATAGTTTTCCTGAAGCTAGACTTAAATTGAAGGTCTTTCTCACACCTATTTCTGATGGGTGAGAGAAAGACCTTTTTATTTTTGAAACCGGTTTATAGACTGAATTTTAGGTATATAAGTTTGTGAAAAGATTATCATTGTCGACTTATGCGGATTAATGTTATTCTGATATATAGATACGAATCATACTTTTACTAAAAATCCAGTGGTTCCTCCGTATTAGAACATACATTAATATTGAAATTTTGGAAAAAATAAGCGGAGCTTAGGTAAATGGTGGGTGCGTTTCTTAGTTTACATACAATGATTATACTTACCAAAAAGGAGTAGACGAAAATGGTTGAAAAACAATTTAAGGTTACGGCAGATACGGGTATTCATGCACGTCCAGCAACACTTTTAGTACAAGCGGCTGGTAAATTTAATTCTGAAATTCAACTTGAATATAAAGGAAAAAAAGTAAATTTAAAGTCAATTATGGGCGTTATGTCTCTTGGAATTGCTCAAGGTGCCGATATCATAATCTATGCTGACGGAAGTGATGAACAAGAAGCATTAACAAGTATTGAAGAAACATTAATAAAAGAAGGACTAGCACAGTAATGAGTTATTTAATTGGAATTGCAGCGTCACATGGTATTGCCATAGCTAAAGCATACCGGCTTGTGGAGCCAGACTTATCTTTCGAAAAGCGAATAATTGAAAATCCAGAAATGGAGATTGAACGATTTCGCAGTGCAATAACAGTCTCAATTAGTGAATTGGAGCAAATTCGAAATCATGCTCATCAGGAATTAGGGGAGGATAAGGCAGCAATTTTTGATGCCCATCTTCTGGTGTTAAGTGATCCAGAGCTAATTGGACCAATTGAAGAAAGTATTAAGACTAATAAAATGAATGCTGAACAAGCACTTAAAGATACAACAGACATGTTTATTAACATGTTTGAACAAATGGATAATGAGTATATGAAGGAACGTGCTGCGGATATTCGTGATGTAACGAAACGGGTTTTAGCCCATCTTTTAGGTGCCGAAATCGTCAATCCGAGTATGATTTCTGAAGAAGTCATTATCGTTGCCAAGGATCTAACCCCTTCTGATACAGCACAATTAAATCGTCAGTATGTTAAAGGGTTTACAACTGATATTGGAGGGAGAACATCGCATTCGGCTATTATGGCTCGTTCGCTGGAAATTCCTGCAGTTGTCGGAACAAAAACTGCCACAGACACGATTAAAAATGGCGATACAATCATCATAGATGGTTTAAGCGGTGAAGTCCATATTAACCCGTCAGACGAGCTTGTGAAACAATTTGAAAAAAAGCAAACTGATTTTGAGGTTCAAAAAGCCGAATGGGCAAAGCTGGTTCATGAAAAAACGCTGACCTCTGATGGACATCATGTGGAATTAGCAGCTAATATTGGTACCCCAAAGGATTTAGTAGGAGTGGTAAATAACGGTGGTGAAGGTGTAGGGCTCTATCGGACAGAGTTTCTATACATGGGGAGAGATACTCTTCCAACCGAAGAAGAGCAGTATACAGCTTACAAGGCTGTTCTTGAAGGGATGGAAGGCAAGTCGGTCGTGGTTCGGACCCTCGATATTGGAGGGGATAAAGAACTACCATATTTAAACCTGCCAAAAGAAATGAATCCGTTTCTGGGATTCAGGGCCATTCGATTATGTTTAGAAGATACAGCTATGTTCCGAACTCAAATACGAGCTTTACTTAGGGCAAGCACAGCTGGAAATTTAAAGATTATGTTCCCGATGATTGCTACATTAGATGAATTCCGTCAAGCAAAAACAGTGCTTGAAGAAGAAAGGCGAAAATTGGTGTCGGAAGGAACAGCAGTTTCAGAAACTATCGAAGTAGGAATAATGGTGGAAATTCCTTCAACTGCCATACTAGCCGACCAATTTGCTAAAGAGGTTGATTTCTTTAGTATTGGAACGAATGATTTGATTCAATACACAATGGCAGCTGACCGTATGAATGAAAGGGTTGCTTATTTATATCAACCCTATAGTCCATCAATACTTCGCCTTGTGAAAATGGTTATTGATGCGGCACATAAAGAAGGAAAGTGGGCAGGTATGTGCGGTGAAATGGCTGGAGATGAAACGGCTATCCCTGTTTTACTAGGCTTAGGGTTGGATGAATTTTCAATGAGTGCAACGTCAATCTTAAAAGCTCGTTCACTTATTAGTCGCTTAAGTAAATCAGAAATGGAAAAATTAGCTCGTGAAGTTTTGCAAATGAGCACAACATCACAAGTAACGGCTGCCATATCTAATGCAATAAATAAATAGAATTTAACAGAAGTAAACCGGCTATCGATTGAGTCGGTTTCTTTTTCCTGTTTATCCCTTTTTTTTCTATATAACCAATAATGGTTTAATGTCCTAAGAAATAGGAAAAGGTAGAAAATAAAGGGGGTTTTTCCATGAAATCCAAGCTGCTAAATGCTTTACTAATTATATTGTGGGTATCATTATTAACTGGTTGTCTACCTTTTTCAAATCAATTAATTGCCAATCGCTATGCTGAGGCAGTATTAACAAAAAATAATGAATTAGAGTTTCGGTTTAAAATCAATGAACATTTGCTACTTTCCGAACAGCCTTTTAAGGTAAAGGTCAGTATTCATAATCAGGAATTAGCAGAAGCTTTAGGAACAGATGAAATCATATATGGTGAAGAAATCGTTTATTCTGGTGAATATTTAGAGGCAAACGGGGAAGGTGAACAATTAATTCTAATGGCGCCAGTTTCACTTAAAAAGGACCTTCATCCATTTGATATTGAGAAAATGATTGTCAATGACCAAGCGATTTCGGTGGAGGTATTTAATGATGAACAAGTTTTGGGAAGTGCTTATCTAACTAATTTTTCGACTCAACTTTAAAATCTTATAATAGAGGATTCTTTCATGTAAGTTTAAAGATAATCCTGTTAAAATTACTTTAGAGGTATAGAGAGGAGAGTTTGAGATGATTCAACCAACAGACACAGTTATAGGGTTCATCGGCACAGGGGTAATGGGGAATAGTATGGCAGGGCATTTACTAAATGCAGGTTATCCGCTAATTGTCTATACTCGAACAAAGGAAAAAGCGGAATTACTCCTAAATAAAGGTGCAAGCTGGGCTAGTACTCCAAAAGAAATTGCCGAGCAGGCTAATGTTATTTTTACCATGGTAGGTGAACCTACAGATGTGGAAGAAGTGTATTTAGGAGAAAATGGCATTATTACAAATGGGAAAGAAAATACATATTTGATTGATATGACTACTTCCACACCGACCCTAGCAGTGAAGCTTCAGCAAGAAGCAAGCAAAAGAGGGATACATACTTTAGATGCTCCGGTCTCTGGTGGCGATATCGGAGCAAAGGAGGCACGTCTTTCCATCATGGTTGGGGGTGAATTGGCTGATTTTCAAATGGTTGAGCCACTTTTAAAAATATTAGGAACTAATATTGTTTATCAAGGGAAAGCTGGTTCAGGTCAGCACACAAAAATGTGCAATCAGATTACAATTGCCTCTAACATGATTGGGGTTAGTGAAGCACTTGTATATGCCAAAAACGCAGGCCTCGACCCTGAACTAGTACTAAAAAGCATTTCTTCTGGTGCTGCAGGGAGCTGGTCCTTAGCTAATTTAGGCCCACGAATGATAAGTGGGGATTTTGCACCGGGCTTTTATATTAAACATTTTATTAAAGACATGAATATTGCTTTACAAGAGGCAGAAAAGATGGGGATGGATACTCCTGGTTTAGAACTCGCAAAGAACTTATATTCACAGTTAGCAGAGAATGGCGAAGAATATAGTGGTACTCAAGCCCTATACAAATTATTTGCTAAGTAAACAACCAGTTCACCCAAAATAACGGAAAAGTTTGCCATGAATGAATCTCCTTTAACAATCGAAAATAAGAGAGAAAGAAATGAAAGGGGATAGTGTTCATGGCTAAAAGAAATAAAAAGAATGACCCACAGCAAAAGAATAAAAAAGGTTTCGATTCCGCTGTTTTGAATGAAGAGTTTGCCCATGAAATGGGAAGTGCTGCAACGAATAAAATTCATAAAGATAAAGCGAAAAAAGAGAAGGCATCAAAAAATCTAGGTCAATATCATCAATAAATAATTGCAAATAATTGTTAAAGGATTAGACTTCTTAAGAATTCACTTCGATAGACACATTATTTGAAATGTTTCTATTGGTGAAAGGAAGCTGATCCTTTACTTATTAGATGAACAGATAAAGGATATTAAGAAGCGGGGGTGAAACAATGATTCGAACCTGTGTATTGAGTAATAATGATAAACTATCATATGATATTCCAATTACAGAAATAAATCCCAAGACAACAAAATGGTATTGGGTAGATTTCGTAAACCCGACTAAAGAAGAAACAGACTTGTTGACCAGTTTTTTTTATTTTCATCCATTATCTGTTGAAGATTGTATTGATTCATTCATTCAACGTCCAAAGGTTGACTTTTATGAGAGTTATATTTTTTTAGTCCTTCATGCAATCCACCCAGAATCATTAAAAACGTATGAAGTTGATATGTTTCTAGGTGAACAATATATCGTTACCTTTCAACAAAGCCCAATAAGGGATTTGAATAATTTGTGGGAAAGTATTCGGAAGAATGAAAGTTTCCGAAAGGGCCCTTTATTCATCATGCACTCGGTAATTGATAAACTAGTTGATGAATATTTTCCTCCAGTTTACCGAATAGAAGATCAGTTGAATTCTATTGAAGATAATACCGAAAACGAGACTGTTCAAATGTTAATTGATAATTTGTTTAATATTCGGGCAGATTTATCAAAATTAAGGAGAACCGTTATTCCTATGAGCGAGATGGTCTACCAACTCATAAAATCGGAATGGTTGGGCGATTTAAAGGAACACAAGCTTTATTTTAATGATGTTTATGACCATTTGCTAAAAATTGTTGAAATGATAGAATCTTATCGGGACTTTTCCTCTGATATCCGCGATAGTTATCTATCGGTTAATTCTAATACGATGAATAGTATCATGATGACGCTAACCGTAATCACCACGATTTTTATGCCTCTTACTTTTATCGCTGGAATCTATGGGATGAACTTTGAGAATATGCCGGAATTACATTGGACTTTTGGATATTTCATTATTTTAGGCTTTATGGGTATTGTTGCAATTATTATGTTTTTCTATTTTCAGTCCAAAGGTTGGTTTAAGCTTGGTAGAGTGAGAGAACGGAGGAAAAGGAGTATCAAAATTCGTTAATTCGAGTAATATGTGACACAAAAAACCTCTTGGATAAATCCAAGAGGTTAATAATTTTATCATTTTTTTAGTAACCGTATTCCCAATCTACTTCTTCTTCATGCCATAATACCGGAGAAACGGCTCCAAAATCAACCAGTTTGTCTTCTAGTTTACAGTTGCAATTAGTGCAACCGCACTGTTCTTTCAGAGTCTCGAAAACAGTATGTTCCACGTCTTCAATAATTGTAACTGCCTGATTCGGTCGATAAAGGATTGCTGTCCCTTTCATAATAAATCTCTCCTTGTTATTTTCAATCAATTTAAAATACCAGTTAATGAAGTATCTTAGATTGATTTTACTTGGTTACAACTGTATTCTATCCCTATTATTGGAAGAAGTATACATCAGGGTGACATTGTTCATTAATTAGTCATAAACAGTGTTAAATATCACATTTAATAAAAATTTAACTTTTTTTACATTATGGCTCTGTTAAACTAGGCTGTTGATTTCCGTTCCAGGCACTTCGCTTTCCGCGGGCTCACCCGTGAGCCTCCTCCGGTCGTTCCTTCCTCCAGAGTCTCACTCAGCTCGTGCTCTCGCAGGAGTCTTCGTGCCCTCCACTCCAATCAACAGGTTATTAAATATCAACAATGGTCTTTAATAGAGCTAATATTAAAGAAATAATCAATGTTTTGAAGTTCGTTATTAAGGTAAATGTATAGTAAAAAACGGAGACCAATTCATAAGAATGGTCTCCGCTTACTTTGTCTAGCTGCAGCGGCCGCATCCGCTTTTCGTGTCTAGCTGCAGCGGAGTCACAAGTCAATCCGTCCAGAAGGTTAAAAAGCAACCTTCCGGCCGGCTCGCCTCGTGCTTGTCGGGGCTGAGGTAAAATCCAAAAGCCGATTTTACTAGCAAGCCGCTTCCGCTTTTCTGTTTAAAAATAACTCTCACCGAGTTTTTTGAATTGGGGTTTTTGGTATTGTTGTGGGTTTTGTTTCTTTGGTCCATGCCCATCGTTTTCTCGAAACCCTGTATATGTTTGCAATAACGCTTTGGCAACTGTCAATGGCAGTCGAGTCTTGGGGTTTTTTACTAAATCACTAAGTTTTCCTAAATGCGGAAGGGTACTAAAATCTTCCTTTGATGGGGGAAGGTGGAATGAATAATCTCCACAAACGACTAAAACATCTGATTGTTGTTGACTTAGTTTAGGATTAGCAGAAAAATGGAGCCCAACCTTTTTCGCTTTTCCCTCCAAAAGCATTTTTTTCAATGCTTCATGTTTTAACCTATATAAATATTTGGGGTTTGGTGCTGTTTTTGCATGTCGATTGACAATGAAGATCGCTTGTGAGAGGTTTTCAATAGTTGGGATTAACTTTTGAGGGTCACTTTTTTCCTGCTTCAATGTAATATGCTCCTTCCATCAACGTATATAGTACATTATACCCTTTTTGGGTCTCAGATGGAATTCAATTTCTAATTAATTTGAAATGGTTACTCGGGTGCCGTTTGGAACCATTCTAGCAACTTCTAAAACATCATGATTATACATTCGGATACATCCAAGCGAGACTGCCTTTCCAATTGAAGCAGGATTATTAGTTCCATGGATTCCATATCCTGCTTTAGATAGAGATAACCACATAACCCCATATGGACCGCCGGGGTTAGGTTCCCGATTTACGATTACATAGCTACCAGGTGGTGTATTCGTGACCATTTTTCCAACCGCTATTTTATAGGTTTTTATAGTAGTACCGGATTTCAGCAGGGTTAGTAAGCGACTGCTTATCGATACTTTTATCTGAAAAGGAATGGTTGTTGGGTCTGGAAGATCAGGAATGATAATCCCTTGGCCGGGAAAAATGTAATTTGGGTTTTGAATGGCCGGGTTCGCTTTTAGTATGTCCCTAATTGATCTCCGATAATTCTTGGCAATTATGGCCAAGGTTTCTCCAGTAACTACGTAATGTACCATTAATATCATTTCACTTTCATTTGGAATTTATTGCTATAGTATGGCACTAACTGTAAAAAGAGCCTGTATTCTTGGTTTTATCTGATATTAACGTTTTTATTGGAGCGGAAATCAACAGCCAAATTAAAAACAGTTAGTTCAGGTTGGGCTAAAAATCGAAAAGGTAGCCGAGTTGTCCCAATCCCTCTATTGACATAAAGGATAAGAGAATGGGATGAATTTGTAATATAATAAAAACCTTCCGTGTATTTATCGGCAAATGGTGGTGTGACTAGTGCACCCCAAAAGGGGATTTTGATTTGTCCGCCATGACTATGACCACTCAATTGTAAGTGAACTCCGTATGTAAAAGCCTCTGCAGCAAGTTCAGGTTCATGACTTAACAATATTTTAAAGCTATCCTGGGGGACATCGGTGATTGCCATATCTAGTCTCGGTTTTCCGAGCATAGCATCATCAATACCAATAATATTGATAAAGCTACCATCCAATAGCTTAACTTGTGTTACTTCATTTTTTAGGATAATAAAATTAGCTTGGGCCATGATGGAGTGGTAGATATTTGATCCGTAACCACCATGATCATGATTTCCAAAAATACAAAATTTACCTAGTGGAGCTTTTAATTGGGATAAAACCTGGGAGATCTGATTATGATGGCTATATTTATTGGGCTCGTCCATTAAATCACCAGTAAATAAAATGATGTCTGGTTGCAGGTTGTTAATAGTCTCAAGTAATTTAGTGAATTGTTTTATTGAATACTGAAACCCAAGATGTGTATCGCTAAATTGGACGATTTTTACCCCATCGAACCCTGATGGAATAAGGGGATGTTTAATTGTATGATTGGTGACCTGTAATAGCCTTGTCTCGATTTGATGAGCGTAGTAGTGAAGTCCAGTTCCAGAAACAAGTGCTACCAATCCAAATTTCAGAGTTTTTTTTAAGAAGGCTCTTCGTGGAATTTTTTTTTTCATAAAAACACCCAATCATTTTCTAGTCTATTTCAATCGGTTCTTGTATTTTGATATATACTTAAAAAAAGAGGTCAATATGCTAAATTATCTGAAAAATTGGTAATTTTTTGTTTTTCAATTAGACTTTATGATGGTATTATGGTGCCATTGAGTATATTAATTATTGGTTAAGCTGGAGGTTTAAGTAGACATGGACGCGTTGGATATCCTGACTGATTTAGAGAATGTTTTCCCGTTTTTTCAACCGATATTCAGTGCAGACGAGCATCGTGTTATAGGATACGAAATTTTGGGGAGATACAATGGGAAGAAGGGGATTGAATCTTTAGGACCCTTCTTTTTAGATGATCAAATACCGGAGGAGTATCGGAAAGAAGTAAATCAAACCGTATTAACAAAAGCTTTGGATATGGCCTTACTTTTAGAAAAGGATGTTTTACTATTTGTAAATTGTGATGTGGATGTCATTATGTTGGATCAGGGTGAACTATTTTTACAATTGCTTTTGCAATATGATAAAGAAGGATTTTCATTAAATCGGATTGTATTGGAGCTTTCTAATCTTAAAGAAAATAGCGAAGAATTTGAGCATCTAGAGCACTTACTGAATTATTATCGAACATACGGACTGAAAATCGCTATTGATAAGGTTGCAAATGATAGTAGCAATTTAGATAGAATTGGCCAATTGGCTCCTGATATTATTAAAGTCGATCTACAGGCGTTAAGATCAACTGCGACAAGTCCCTCTTTTCAAGATGTACTGTATTCATTATCACTTTTAGCTCGGAAAATTGGTGCCACGCTTCTGTTTGAAAATATTGAAATGGTATTTCAACTCCAATTTGCCTGGAAAAATGGCGGACGATATTATCAAGGTTTTTATTTGGGGGAACCATGTGATCATTTTACTGATCGGGATATATTGAAAGAGCGGATGAAGGAGGAATTTCACTCCTTTATAGTAAGTGAAAAGAAAAAATTAGAATCTCTGTATTCGATTACCGAAACCTTTCAGATGAAAATCCAAGAAATCCTTTCAAAATACCGAAAAATAGTAGATTATGTTGAACTACTTGAGGCCTTAGCAAACCATATGAACCAAATTGCTTTTCGAATGTATATATGTGATGAAGATGGCTTTCAAAAAACACCAAATTTGTTTTTTAAAGATGAAAAATGGCAATTACAAAATGAATATCTCCATAAAAATTGGAGTTGGCGTCCCTATTTTTTAGAAAATATAATAAAAATGCGCAATGAGGGAAAAGGAATTTTGTCTGATTTATATAGTGATATTGAAACTGGGGAAACTGTTCGAACTTTTTCGTATCCTTTAAATACAAATGATTATTTGTTTATTGACTTTTCTTATCATTTTTTATATCAGCATGAGGGGCTTCTATAATAGTGAAGGCTGTTTTACTGTCAAATCTCTTTATTCTCAACTTAAAAAGCAACAATGTTTGAGAAAAGAGCTTAAATGAATAAATAGCAGGCAATGTGGCATTTTAAATGTAGGCTGTGTTAAAGAACATTGTTGATTATTACCACCTGTTGATTGGAGTGGAAGGCACGAAGACTCCTGCAGGAGCACGAGCTGAGTGAGACTCCGAAGGAAGGAACGACCGAAGGAGGCTCACGGGTGAGCCTGCGGAAAGCGAAGTGCCTGGAACGGAAATCAACAGTCAAGCATTAACAGAGCCTAAATGTAAAGGAGTGACACTTGCATGGGTACTTATTCAATCACATTGTTGATTGTGGCTATGGGGATTATCGCCTTCTCACTCGTATATACATTACGTTTAGCTAAGGTACAAAAAGCCATAAAAGGTGAGTTAGATTCGAAAATACCACAATCGGTCCAAGAACATCCCTTTATTGGAAATCCTATTCTTTTAACATATGCACTTTTTTTTGCTCTAGTATTGTTAATTGTTGCTTTTGTTGCTCTAAATAGTAATTGGTAGAAGGTCTCTCTTTTTGGGGCCTTTTTTTGCTGGTTAAAAAAGTATACTTTTTTGAAACTGGATTAGTGTCTAGCGCAAGCGTCCTAGCGAACTTCCGCGCCTCTCCCTACGATAAGTCAACATCGAAGTGAAGACCGCACTTCGTGTTTCCTTTATCTCAGTCGATGTGCTATAAGTTCATACGCCGCTGATGTAAAATCCAAAAGCCGATTTTACTACCAAGGCGCTTGCGCTTTTCTAGTGCAAAACGGGCAAAAATCGCTGTTTTTTTCATTTATCGGCATGGTAACTGTCATTTAATGCAATTATTTAACGAACGATTGATTCAAAAAAATGGATGAATAGTTGCTACAATAATAATAGACAGTAATATTGGGGAGGCAGAAATAGATATGAAATATTTAACAACATTCATTTTAGCCATTGTTCTTATTTGGACACCTAGTCAGACCCATGCGAAACAGACACTTACCGATCGTGATTCTGTTCTTCAATTCATAAAGGATGCTTTTCAAGCCCAGGTATCACTAAGCGAAAAAGAACGTAGCCTTGAAGAAATAGAAGAAATACTAGCCCCTTTTTTCACTAAAACATATAGGGAAGTTTTTTTAGCTGAGAACTTAGTTGAAATTGAAGGTAAATTTATGACCTTAGGCTCGGACGCGGCTATTTACTATATCCCATTTTTTAAGTATGAAGGTAATACCAAAATCGTTAAATATCAAGATAGGCTTTATGTGTATGAATACTTTTCTAGTACTGATGAAGGACCAGTAGGGTATGAAAGCCATTACGAGGGGGTAATGATAGAGCAAGTAGAAGAGGGTTTAAGAGTGTCGGAGTATTTATACAATAATATCCCCGAAGAAGTGATTGAGCTAGGACAAAAAAAGAAGCTTGAGAAGCTTAGTGAAATAAGTGAATTTCTCGTATTTCCGCAAAATCTTTTCAACCGTTTTATAAAACAAGATAAAATAGACTTGTTTCCGTTTAAATTTATCAATAATGTACCAAAAAAAGATATCGATGGTGGCATTTTTCCAACATTAAATGAAAAGGATGAGATTGTATCTCGCATATAAACAAAAAGTCCGGTCCAAGAGTCCGGACTTTTCTTTTACGGTTCTTCATCCCTTTAAAAATGGAGACAATTGAGTTGTAATTTCTGTGAATTTTTTTGCATTTTTTTGATACATTTGTTTACTTGTTGCCGAATTCGTTTCTAATGCAAATGATTCCATATCTGCTTGACATTTTTTTATCATCGCCATTAAAAGAGGTCTTGTCTGAGGAGGTGGGATAATTAATTGATCATCATATAAATCAATCGATAAATCCCCATAAGCATCAACTTGCGCATAAAAAACATTTTCTAAGGTAACACCTTGTTTGTCTAACTCAATCATTAGCCAACCTCGGTTTTTCCCTGAGTCTGATAGCGCATTATCGATAATTTTCCCGTCCATGATGATCGTCTGTGGTTCTTTTTCATTAGCCACTTTTATATTAAGGTCTTTTGGTGTAACTGGTCTATTTTCCTTTTTCAACAAAACACTAAGTTCACCATTTGGTTCCAGTACTGCAAATTCCACTTCGGCAGTATTAAAAACATTTTTCCCTCTTAATAATGAGCCAAGTTCATCAAGTGAGTATTTTTCCTTTTTGAGATTTTCCTCCATTATTTTTCCGTTCTGTATAAGAGCAACACCTTTGCCCTCAATGATATCTCTTAATTTCTTGCTTTTTAATGTAAGAAAATCAACAGTTAGGGTGATGCCGCCAAATACAACAATCGCAATGACTCCATGAAAAATGTTGCGATCTAAACCCATGATGACCTCACCGGCAATACTACCAATTGTAATTCCGGAAATGTACTCAAAAAAGGTTATTTCAGAAATCTGCTTTTTTCCTAACAGTCTGGTCATTAGAATTAAAACAAAAATAAATAAAAAGGAACGAAAAATAATATGAAGCCATTCGGGCATGAAATTCACCTCGCAAGAAATAGTGAAAAGGTTGGCTAAAATAGCCAACCAAATCAAATAAACTGATTATCAATGATCAGTTTATTGTTTATATTGTGGTTCCTCTTGTAAAATTTGTTCCAGTCGAGGTTCAATTGTGTCAATAATTGTTTGGGTTTGTTTTGCAGCATCTTGGTATATCTGCTTGGCGTTTTTGTTTTCAGTGCCTAAAGCAAAGGTTTCTAAACTTGCTTGTGCACTTTTTAAACCTGCTATCGTTTGTTTTACTTGAGTTCCCACTGTCATATAATTTTCCTTCTTTCAATATATTTGATTAGCTTACAGGTTGTATTCTTTCATTAATGATAGGTCTATTATGTAAATATATTGGTTTTATTTTATTGGTATATATTGGGAGTGGAGGCTTTGAAAAAAGGAGAGTTGAATGATAAAATTCAACTCTCCTGGAAATTACTCGATATTAAGCGCTTGTTTAAGTTCCTCCAAGTTAAATCCGCGAATTACTTGATTATCAATAATGATAGTTGGAGTACTATACGACTGATATTTGTTGATGAGCTCTTCACGAGCTTTTTTATCACCTTTAATATTCTTTTCTGTAAAAGAAAAACCAAATTCATTTAAGAATTTTTTTGTTATTTCGCAAGGTGGACAATCAGGTTGAGAGTACACAATTATCTTACTCAAGAGGTTTCCTCCACGTTAATTCAGTTATTTTTTTGCCTTCCGATCAAGATAATCAATCATTCCCATGGAGCAAACATCGAGGTCTAAAGCAATCATTTGAAAGCTTGGATGGTCACTCGCGCCCCCTTTTGCGGTGAGGTGGTCTGAAAGATTAAGAAAAAGTCCTTTTGATAGTGATTTAACTCTTTCGTCAAAATTGGTATGGTCTTGATAGGACTGGACTGCAGTGTCCATGAAAATATTTAACCATAGTCTAACCTGTTTGTATACTTCGGTTGGAGAATTTGACATTCCATAATGTCCAAAATAAATTCGGGTCAAATTCATATTTTCAAACTTTAACATCGATTCACGCATTTTATCTGGGTCAAATTGATTTGGACTTGTCGAAGGTAAATATAGTTCGATTCCATCTCGATAAAGCTGTGGATAAAAAACGCCCACGGTATCACCAGTGAACATCCCGTTGCTATTCGGGTGATGAATACTGAAATGATGATTGGCATGCCCAGGTGAATCATAGAAATTAAGCGTACACTCGGGACCAATGGTTAGGGAATCTTTATCATTCTTAATCAACAACCGCTCAGATGGAATTGGTAAGATTGGGTCGAATAATTCATTGAATTTTTCGCCATAAACAGCTTGCGCTCCGGCAATAAGTCTTGAAGGGTCACTTAGATGTCTGGCCCCTTTTGGATGCACGACGACTGTTGCATTCGGACAAGATTGTAGTAATAAGCCTGCCCCCCCAGCATGGTCCAAATGAATATGGGTGACAATAATATATTGAATATCTTCTGGAGATAAATAAAGGTCCTTTAGCCCTTGGAGTAAATATGGAATTGATGGACTCGCGGAGGTTTCAATGATGGTTAACTTTTCCTCTGTTAAAACATACGTTCCTGTTCTTTCGGGTTGACTTAAATCAAAATCGTCAATTAAGTAAAGATTTTGGGATAATTTCACGGGTTTTGTCAAAAAATCACGTCCTTTGCAACCTTTTACTTGTACAATGTCTCTCATTATTTTATTCTGTTAATATCGGCATGTAAAGAGAAAAAGATTTGAATTTTCTGAATTTAATCTATTTGGATAGAATCATGCCATATGAGAAACCTATTAGCAAATGTTTTTTGTTTTTCGTCGAAAGGAGAGGGAGCATGTATGTCACAGCTTCAGGGAATATTATCACGGTTAAAAAACCTAAATGAACAAGCAATCGGTGGAGAACCGACGCAACGTTTTTTTGAGGTAAATGGTGAAAGAAAATGTCAGGTTACTTACAACCCTAAGTCAGAAACTTTTGAACTGGAAGTTTATGCTGAAAAAGAAAAACCAAAACGGTACCAGTTTGATAACATCGATATGATCGCCATCGAAATATTTGATTTGATTCAGTAAGGATTACTTATTGAAATTTCACAACTAAGAAGGAGCCATTAATTGGTTCCTTTTTTTTCGTGTTTATCGTTTATTACTTCTAAGTCTTTGTAACAGGAAATAAGAGGAATATATGGTAAAATGAATTCAGGGAAATTTAAGATGAGGAGATTTTAGGAGATGACCAAACTTCAAAGCGGGGATTTTTCGGAACTTTCACTTGCGAAATTATTAATACCTTCGGAACGCGTTGCCCATGTTCAAATTGGAAACAATCTTGAACATGCTTTATTAGTGTTAACAAAAAGCGGATATTCAGCCATACCAGTATTAAGTCCCTCCTACAAACTTCATGGATTAATCAGTACACCCATAATAATGGATTCAATTTTAGGTTTAGAACGAATTGAATTTGAACAATTAGAAAAAAGAAGAGTAGAAGAAGTAATGATAAAAGACATTCCTCGGATTACAATTGATTCCACGCTGCAAAAATGCATATCCCTGTTAATTGACCATCCTTTTTTATGTATAGAAGATCTCAATGGAGTTTTTGAGGGCATTATCACTAGAAGAACAATATTAGATGAAATATATAAATTGTTCGAAAGCTAACTCAAAGAAATATTTTGGATTTTTAACCTGGCGTTTGAGGTGATACTATGGATGATGCTTTTAAAGGAAAGTTAATGAGTAAACCAACTAATCGTCCCTTCGTATTAGCGGCAATTATGCTGGCTATGTTTATGGGTGCGATTGAAGCAACTATTGTATCAACAGCGATGCCTGATATTGTGGCTGAATTAGGAGGATTTTCACTTTACAGTTGGGTTTTTTCTGGGTATTTATTGATGAATTCTGTTACTGTTCTTATTTACGGAAAACTATCAGATATTTTCGGAAGAAAACCAATTTTAACATTTGGAATCATTTTCTTTTTAATTGGCTCCATTTTATGTGGTTTTGCCGATTCGATGGAAATGTTAATTTTTTACCGTTTCATTCAAGGCTTTGGTGCGGGCGCAGTTGCACCAATTGCTACAACGATTGTGGGAGATATTTATACGACTGAGGAACGGGCAAAGATACAAGGTTATCTTGCAAGCGTTTGGGGGATTTCAGCCATTCTTGGTCCAGCTTTAGGTGGCTTCCTAGTTCAATTTGTTAGCTGGCGCTTTGTTTTTTGGATTAATATTCCCTTGGGGATTTTATCCATCATCGGATTATGGATGTTTCTCCATGAAAAAGTTGAGAAGAAAAAGCGTGAGATTGATTACTTTGGAGTTGGGTTATTAGCTGTAGCTGTATTTTCCTTAATGATTGTATTGTTGCAGGGAGGGACACACTGGAACTGGCTTTCTCCACAAGTGATCAGTCTAATAATAGTAAGTTTAGTCACGATAACGTTATTTGTTTGGCAAGAAAAACGGTCTAAAGAACCAGTAATGCCATTTAGCATTTGGAAAGAACGTTCCATTTTTATAGCAAATTTTGCTTCGTTAATCACTGGAATTATGTTAATAGGGATTTCTACTTTCTTACCAGCGTATGTGCAAGGAGTCTTAGAACAATCACCTATAGTTGCCGGCTTTACTTTAACGACTATGTCAATTGGATGGCCAATTGCTTCGACACTATCAGGGAGACTGATTATTCAATTCGGGTTTAGAAATACTTCCATTATCGGTGGAGCAGCTCTTGTAATAGGTAGTATTATGTTTATAACCTTAACTCCGGAGCTTGGACCTTTATGGGCAGCAGGAGGCTCATTTTTCATTGGACTAGGTATGGGACTTACAAGTACTGCGTTTATTGTATCAATTCAGAGCACAGTAAGTTGGGAACAACGTGGAATTGCCACTGCTGCAAATATGTTTATGAGGAATTTTGGGAATACCTTAGGTGCTGCCTTACTAGGTGGAATATTAAATAGTCAAATATATGCTTATATAAAAGGGAAACAATTAACGGAACATCTATCAGTAGATTCAATCAATTTATTGTTGGATGAAACTGAAAGGAATCAATTGCCTACCAAGGTTAAGCTGATTTTACAAGAAGGTTTAACCTCCTCACTACATTCTGTTTATTTTGTCGTTTTCATGCTATCAATCATTAGCGTTATCTTAGTTTGGTGGTTGCCGAAGAAAATGAGTAATGAATAAACTATTACTAGGGCAATTGAGATTTTATTTTTATTATAAAGGGGAATATAGTTTGTCTTCATTATCAGAATTTCATTTTGTATCCGTATTAGCACAAGAAATGAATATGAGAAAAGCGGCTGAAAGATTGTATGTTTCTCAGCCCGCTTTATCACAAAGGTTACAAACAATTGAAAAAGATTGGGGGACAAAACTGTTTATCCGTTCTCAAAAGGGATTAACGCCAACCCCTGCTGGTGAAATTGTTATTAAATTCGCAAACGAGGTCCTTGATAAAGAAGAAATTGTCCGCGAATCAGTACAATCGTTAAATTCAAGGGTTCATGGGACCTTAAAAATAGCTGTTGCATCTATTGTCGGCCAAAATTGGCTGCCACAAGTTTTAAAAAAGTATGTAAATCGGTATCCCCAAGCAAAAATATCATTAATTACAGGGTGGAGCAGTGAAATGCTAAAATCCATGTATGAGGATCAAGTCCATATTGGTATTATTCGTGGAACCCCTGATTGGAAAGGGGTTAAGATGCATCTTTTTGAAGACAATCTTTATTTAGTGGACACGGAAATTACCAGCCCGGAACAAATCATTGATACTGATCGACCATTTATCCAATTTAAAAGTGATTCAAACTATCATCAGCAAATTCTAAATTGGTGGCACCGGCAATTTAATGTCATACCTAAGCGGACAGTAGTTGTTGATCAAATTGAAACGTGCAAACAAATGACTTTTAACGGCATCGGCTATGCGATTTTGCCAGGGATTACCTTTCATGAATCTGACCAAAATATTTCTAAAATCCCACTATTAGATGAAAATGGCCAACCTTTAAAAAGGGATACATGGTTATTAGGATACGAATCAGCATTTCAGCTAAAACAAGTACAAGCATTTGTCGAGTTAGTTCAAGAACATATTTCAGAATCGAGGAAATAGATTTTCTTGATAAAGAGGAGAATTACAATTATGGCTATTGATCCTTTTGTGAAAATTAGAAGAGATCTACACCAAATTCCTGAGCTAGGATTCCAAGAGTTTAAAACGCAAAAGTATATTTTGAATTATGTACATCAATTAGAAAAAGAAAGATTGGAAGTTAGAACCTGGGAAACAGGAATTGTGGTTCGCTTAAAAGGAATTTCACCAACTAGCACAATTGGATATCGAACGGATATTGATGGGCTCCCGATTCAGGAGGAAACAGGATTATCCTACGCTTCTAATCACCCTGGGAATATGCATGCATGTGGACATGATGTTCACATGAGTATTGCCCTAGGAATCCTAACGTATTTTGTCAATAACCCGATTGATGATGACTTAGTATTTATTTTTCAACCTGCGGAAGAGGGCCCAGGTGGTGCAGAACCTATGTTGAAATCTGGTGTATTAGCAGGGTGGCAACCGGATTTGATTGTAGCTCTTCATATTGCACCAGAATATCCAGTGGGTACGGTTGCATTAAAACCTGGTCTGCTATTTGCAAATACATCAGAATTATTTATTGATTTAAAAGGAAAAGGTGGACACGCTGCCTATCCTCATCAAACTAATGACATGGTGGTGGCTGCTTGTACATTGGTGACTCAATTGCAAACAATTGTAGCGAGAAATGTCGATCCGCTTGATAGTGCTGTAATTACGATTGGGAAAATTACAGGAGGCACTGTTGAAAACATCATTGCTGAAAGAGCTCGTTTAGAAGGAACAATTCGGACCCTTTCAGACTCTACTATGGATAAAATTAAAGCTAGAATAAAAGCGTTAGTAAACGGATTAGAGGTAGGCTATCAATGTGAAGCTACGATTGATTTTGGTTCATTATACTACCAAGTGGATAATCACCAGGAGCTGTCTCTTGAGTTTATGGATTTTATCGCTAATAACACAAATCTTTCAGTCGTAGAATGTAGGGAAGCTATGACTGGGGAAGACTTTGGTTATATGCTAAAGGAAATTCCCGGATTTATGTTTTGGCTCGGTGTTGATTCTGAAAATGGATTGCACCACGCAAAATTACATCCAAATGAAGTAGCAATTAAAAAAGGGATTGAGGCAATAGTAAAATATGTTGAATTTAAAGGGAAAAGAAATTAATGCGAGCCATATTATTTGGTTTTGAAAAAAAATCATGATAAACTATGAACAGGAAAAGGGAAATTTCCCCTTTTTATTTGGTTGAAAACCTGTTTAAGAACTCTATTTCAGGGGAACCCTGAAATGGTGGATTACAGCATTGAATTATAATAAATCCTTTTTTAAATTTATTATAATTTAAGATTGACTAAAAAGTAGTCTAGTTATATAATTAGAAATGTGAAAAGGATTATCAATAGATAAATCCTAATTAAACTTACTAGTGGAGGGATTCAAATGCCAGAAAGAATGGTAGGGAAACAAGCACCTCGTTTCGAAATGGATGCAGTATTACCTAATAAAGAATTTGGAAAAGTAAGCCTAGAAGAAAACATGAAAAACGATAAATGGACAGTTTTATTCTTCTATCCAATGGACTTTACTTTTGTTTGTCCTACAGAGATTGTTGCAGTTTCTGAACGTTATGAAGAGTTCCAAGACCTTGATGCAGAAGTAATTGGTGTTTCTACAGATACAATTCATACTCATTTAGCTTGGATTAAAACAAATCGCAAAGAAAACGGTCTTGGCGACTTAAACTATGCATTAGCAGCTGACCATAACCAAGTTGTTGCTCGTGATTATGGCGTTCTTATTGAAGAAGAAGGGATCGCACTTCGTGGTCTATTCATCATCAGCCCTGAAGGCGAATTACAATATGCAGTTGTTCACCACAATAATATTGGTCGTGATGTTGATGAAACACTACGTGTTCTTCAAGCATTACAAACTGGTGGACTTTGCCCAGCTAACTGGAGACCAGGACAATCTACACTTAACGTATAATAACAAATGTACATTGTACATAGAAAGGCCTAACTTAATGTTAGGCCTTTTTGTTATCAGTTAAGCGTAAAATTTTCTTCGGTGGTCAGGTTAAGCACCAGATCTGAAAAATAGACGGAAAAATTTCGCTAAACAGGTGATTATCCTTAAAAATAGCTTCAATAGACGGAGAGATTCCGCTTATTGAAGGAAAAAACGTGAAAATAAGGGATTTTGCGATGCATAGCCGGAAAACCTCCGCTTATTCCCCCCGAAATGAGCATTATTTTGCGAATAACCGAAAAATCTTCGCTTATTTTACCTCTGCTAGTCGTGAGTTGAGGTAAAATCCAAAAGCCGATTTAACTCGGTAAAATCCAAAAGCCGATTTAACTACCAAGGCGCATGCGTTTTTCTTAATAGTTCGGTTTGGCGAGTGTCTCACAAATTCCAACAATCAACATCAATTACATTTTGATGAAAATTCTGTAACCTTTTAAATCTGTTTTCGTCATCATCATTGATGAATACTCCCACCACTTAATTTTCTAGCGAAAATTTGAAGTGGGGGTTTCT